>NZ_CP149926.1:537500-852287 GCF_037949285.1 Thioclava sp. GXIMD4216 | reverse complement strand
TCGACGCGGTGCGCGCCGCCCATATCGACATTGCCGACGTCAAAACCACCGAGGCCGATCTGGAAGACGTGTTCCTCTCCCTCACCTCGGGCCGCTAAGGAGGGGGCAAGGCCCCCGACCGGTTTCGCCGGGGCCTCGATGGCCGCGGTGAAACCGTCCCCCCCCAACAGAAAAAGGGGCACCCCGAAGGGCACCCCTTTCCCGCATTCACAAACCCAAACTCAGGCCGCTTTCAACTGCAACTCGCAGGGCGCGATAAACTCGCCATGCAGCGCGGCAATCACCGGCTTCAGGCTCGGGCGCTCCAGCACGAATTGCACATCCACATTGCGTGGACCCTGCGTCGCCCCCAATGCCTCATGGCCCGCCGCCGCAATCGCCTGCAGCCCGCGCGTCAGGGTCGATAGCCCGTTCAGATCGCGCCCGATGATCGAGGCCATCGCCAAGGGTCGCGCCGAGACCTTGGCCGAGGGGTAGATCCGGTTCAGATCCTGCTCCACCTGCCGCGCCACCTTCAACGAGCAATCGACATAATGGGTGATCGTATTGGCATTCGACGCCTTGGAGATGATGCGCACATCATGGCGCGTCAGCACCTCGAGGATCGCCGCATCATAGCCCTTCACCCCCACCATATCCTGCTCGAACAGCTCGAGCGCCAGAATGTCGAGGCCAGTGATAATCTCGACGGCTGGCGTATCCGCCGGCTTGTCGTCGATCAGCGTGCCCGGATCGTCAGGCTCAAAGGCGTTGGTCACGCGCAACGGCACCTCGGCCTGACGCAGCGCCTTGGCTGCCTTGGGGTGGATCGCCTCCATCCCCATATTCGATAGCTGGTCGGCCACGTCATAATTGGTATGACCCAGCTTGCGCACGGCCTCCTGCCCCACAAGGTTCGGGTCCGCCGAAGACAGATGGAACTCCTTATGGATGATCGCCTCGCGCGCGCCGGTCAGCGCCGCCAGCCGCGAGAAGGTCACCTCGGAATAACCACGGTCGAATTCGGCCATCAGCCCTTCGCGGCATTGCGCATAACCCGTGACAATCGGCATCTCACAGGTCAGATCCACGCCCTCAAGCCCCGCTTTCAGGCGGCCCTCAAGATCGGGATCGCCCTCTTCGCGCCAGCCCGACAGGTCGACAAACCGCGCCGCCACGCCTGCGCGTTGCAGCATCAGCGTGGTGACATAGGCCGAATGCGCCTCGCCCAGACCCGAGAGCATCTCGCGCATCGCCAGCATATGATCCGACAGCCGGAAATGCCCGTAGGAACACAGCCGCCCCAGATCGATCAGGCAGTTACGCGCGCCATCGATCCGGTCACGCACGAAACTGTCGGCCTGCGCCAGATCGGCGGGATGGTCCAGCACCTTGCGATGCGCCTCCCCCATGGCCTGCGCCACAACATCCAGCGCTTCCAGCCAGCCGTGATCATTATCGGCATCGGCAAAACGCGCATAGACGCCGCGCTCGCCGGTCTTCTTATGCTCAAGAAGCAGGTTGGTGATGCCGCCGAAAGCCGAGACCACGAAGACACGGCCATAAAGCGCGGCCCCTTCGCGATCCCCGATAAACAGTGTGTCGCGCAATTCGCGCACGCGGCTCATCGAAGTGCCACCGATCTTTTCGACGGTATGAGCGGGATATTGGGGTGCACTGCCCATAGTGGCTTACGCCTTCTCCAGCTCGTCCGCAGGCGCGTAAGAGCCGTCCTCTCGGTGCACTTCCTTGCCGGTCACCGGCGGGTTGAAGCAGCAGGCCATCACCAGATCCGCGCCCTCATCGGCAATCAGGCGGTGACGGTCATGGAGGTTGAGCGCATACATCACGCCGGGCTTGATCTCATGGGTCTTATTGTCGTTATCCAGTTCGATGATGCGCCCCGTGCCGGACATGCAATAGACGCTCTCGAAGTGGTGCTTGTAGTGGAACTCATGCTCCGAGCCCGCTTCCAGCGTGGTGATATGGAACGAGAAGTTCATCTTGTCATCGGCCAGCAACATGCGGACCGAGGTCCAGCGCTCATTGGCCACGGCTTTATCGGTGTTCTTCAGTTCGTTGAAATCACGTACAATCATAGTGGTCTCCTATTCATTGGGGGCTGGGTTATTCGCCAGTCCGGATTACTTGCCAGCGACTTCGCGGGCCGATTGGATCAGGATGTCCAGACCCTCGCGGAAGATCGCATCCGGCGTGGTCAGCGGTGCCAGCACCTTGACCACCTGGTCTTCATTGCCCGAGGTCTCGATCACGAGGCCCTTTTCAAAGCAGCGGCCACAGATCTCGGAGGCGCGTTCGCCGGTGCCGACATCCACGCCCTGCATCAGCCCACGGCCCTTCAGGAAGGCGCCATCGAACATCTCGGCCACCTGCGACAGAGCCGTCGTCAGCACCACAGCCTTATCGGCCAGCTGGCGTTGGAAGACATTATCGGCCCAGAACTTCTCGATCGCGGTTTTCGCGGTCAGGAAGGCATGGGTATTGCCGCGGAAGGTGCCGTTATGCTCGGCGGGGCCCATCACGTCATGCTCGGGGCGCACCAGAACCAGCGCCATCGGCAGGCCCATGCCCGAGACCGATTTCGCCATGGTCACGATGTCGGGCTTCACGCCCATTTCTTCAAAGGAGAAGAAGGTGCCGGTCCGGCCACAGCCTGCCTGAATATCGTCGATGATAAACAGCGCGCCATGCTTGCGGGCCACGGCCTCGACGCCGCGCACGAAGTCCGGCGATGCGGCATTCAACCCGCCCTCGCCCTGCACGGTTTCCATGATGATCGCGGCGGGCGCGTCAACGCCACCCGAAGCATCCGACAGCATCTGGTCCAGCAGAGCGACCGAATCCACGCCCTCTGCATAGCCATCGAACGGCATGCGGGTCACGCCCTGCGGCATCATCCCTGCCCCACCACGGTGATAGCCATTGCCGGTCGCAGCCAGCGCGCCCATGGTCACCCCGTGGAAGCCATTAGTGAAGGCGATGATATTCTGACGACCCGTCGACTTGCGGGCGATCTTCATCGCGGCCTCAACCGCATTGGCGCCAGTCGGGCCGATGAACATCAGCTTATGGTCCATATCGCGCGGACGCAGGATCAGGTCGCGGAAGACCTCGATGAATTCGCCCTTGGTATCGGTATGGAAATCAAGCGCATGGCCCAGTTTATCCGCCATCAGGTGGTCAACCAGAGCCTGCTTCATATCGGGGTCGTTATGGCCGTAGTTCAGCGACGAACAGCCCGCCAGAAAGTCGATGTAGCGTTTGCCATCGGCGTCGAACAGCTCCGAACCACGGGCTTCGGTGAAAACGGTATCGAAACCACGGCAGTAAGAGCGGGCATCGGATTCGCGTTGGGTAAAAATTGTCCGGTCGTTTGCTTTGTCAAACGGCATAAAGAACCTCTTGGGTTTGATATGGGGAGAATGGGAAGAAGGGGGCGGATCAGGCCGCCGCCATCGCCTCTTCCTCGAATGTGATGGTGACCATGTGCTCGGTTGCGGCATGGCCTGCGAAGTGGTCATCGCGGTCGAAATGTGCAGCCGATGTCAATTCGCCGCCAACAGAGCGCGCGAAAGAGCGGAACAGGCCCCATGAAGCCTCGTTCGATTTGGTGATGGTGGTCTGCAGGCGGGCACAATCCGCCGTCTCGGGGCGGTCAAGCAGATGAGCCAGCATACGCTTGCCCAGGCCAAGACCGCGCGCTTCGGGCGCCACGGCCACCTGCCAGACAAAAAGGGTATTGGGGGTCGAAGGCGGGATATATCCCGAAATCCAGCCAATCGGCAGGCCATCCTGTTCGACCAGAACACAGGTATCGCGGAAATGGTCGCATTGCAGGAGATTGCAATACATCGAGTTCTCGTCCAACGGCTTGCACCGCGACACCAGCGACCAGATTTCCGACCCGTCCTTCGCGTCCGGCTTTCGGAAGGTAAGCTTTGGCTGTTTCATGACTTCGACTGTCGGCACGATTCCACTTCCTCAGTTGCTTCGTCAATCTAATTAGATCATCGAAGTATAAATTTCAACATTCAAAGTAATTTTCTTTTCTAATGTTGAAAATATGGGCTTAAATTTGCTATAAACCCATCGAAACCCTAAGTGACAAAGGGAATATCCGTTAGTCAAAGCAAAGGAAATCGTAATTGCCCGCCGCCTCCGCCTCTGCGATATTAAGCCATTCGAAGCTTCTAACCAGTTATGGAGACGGTATGAGCAGCGACCGTACCGATATGAGTCTTATTGCCCTGCGCCGCATCCTGCGTGCGACCGAGCTTTTTGGCCGTGACCTTGCGAAATCGGCGGGGCTGACGCCTGTGCAGTTCCGTGTCCTGCAGGTGGTGGCCGAAAAGGGCTGGTCGACCGCCAAGGCGATCTCGACCCGCATGGGGGTCAGTCAGGCCACCGTTACCTCGCTTGTCGACAAGCTGGTCGATAAAGGCATGGTGCAGCGCCAGCGGTCCGAGATCGACCGCCGCCAGACCGATATTGTCATCACCGAAGCCGGCCACCACGCGCTGGACGAAGCCCCCGACGCCCTGCAACAGCGCTTTGTGAAGAAGTTCGAAAATCTGGCCGATTGGGAGCAGGCCCAGCTTGTGGCCTCGCTGGAACGCGTCGCCGCGATGCTGGATGCGGGCGCGATCGATGCAGCTCCCGTGCTGCATTCAGGGGATATTACGCCAAGACAATAAGCAGATACGCGCCCTTCGGGGGCGTATGGGCCTTGGGTTTCCGCCAAGGCAGCCGATTTCCGTTTGACGCTCGCAGGGCATGCGGTGTCCCATATAGGCAAGGCAGCGCCCGAACAGGTGCTGCCCGCCACCGCACGCCATCGGCCCCAGCCGGTTTACGCCAGCAATTTCAAGACGGAGACTCCATGCCCATCGAGAATGCCCCCTTCAGCCTGCCCGAATATCAACGTCGCATTGCGCTGGTGCGCCATTCGATGGCCGAGCGCGGGCTGGATGTGCTGTTTGTCACCAACCCATCCAACCAGTTCTGGCTGACGGGCTATGACGGCTGGTCCTTTTACACCCATCAGGGCGTTATCCTGACGATGGAGGGCGACCCGATCTGGTGGGGCCGGATGATGGATGCCAATGGTGCCAAGCGCACCGTCTGGATGGGCGACGAGCAGATCCGGTGGTATGCCGACCGTATGGTGCAATCCGACACGGTGCACCCGATGGAAGACCTCGCCTCGCATCTGCGCATCCTTGGCCACGGTCAGGCGCGAATCGGGGTGGAGATGGAGACCTATTTCTACACCGCCCGCGCCCATACCGTTCTGGCCGAGGGGCTGCCCGACGCCACGCTGGTGGATGCGTCGGTGCTGGTGAACTGGCAGCGGCTGATTAAATCCGACGAAGAGCTGCGCTTCATGCGCCGTGCCGCGCGGATCTCGGAGCTGGTGATCTCGCGCGCGGTCGAGCTGATCGAGCCGGGCTATCACAAGCATGATCTGGTGGGCGAGCTGTATAAGACCGCCGTTCAGGGCGAGGATGATAGCTGGGGCGATTACCCCGCCATCGTGCCGATGCTGCCCTCGGGGGCCGATGCCTCCGCGCCGCATCTGACGTGGAATGGCGAGGCGTTCCAGAAAGACCAGATGACCTTCGTTGAACAATCGGGCTGTTACCGGCGCTATCACGCGCCGCTCTGCCGGTCGGTTTACTTGGGCAAGCCGCCGCAGCATATGCTGGATGCGGCGCAGGCGCTGACGGCGGGGCTGAATGCCGGGATCGAGGTCGCCCGCCCCGGCAATCGCGCCTGCGACATTGCCCGCGCTTTGGACACGGAGCTGCTGAAAGTGGGGATCGAGCGCCCTGCCCGCTGCGGCTATGCGGTCGGCTGTTCCTACCCGCCGGATTGGGGCGAACATACCGTCTCGCTCAGGGCGATGGATGAGACCGTGCTGCAACCGGGGATGACCTTCCACTTCATGCCGGGCCTCTGGATGGACGACTGGGGGATGGAAACCACCGAAACCATCCTGATCCGCGAGGATGGGCCCGCCGAGCCGCTGTGCAATATCGAACGCAAGCTCTTTGTCAAAGACTGAGCTTGGAGGGAAATATGTCAGATCTTCAACATGCAAAGGCTATTCTGGGAGACCTGATTGCTTTCCCCAGTATCTCTGCCGAGAGCAATCTTGATATCATCACTTATTGCGCCCGCCATCTGGAAGCGGCAGGCGCAAGGGTAGAGATCCTGCGCGATCCGTCAGGGAAAAAGGCCAATCTCTGGGCCACGCTCGGGGCGGAGGGGGATGGCGGGCTTGTGCTTTCGGGCCATAGCGATGTCGTGCCGGTGGCCGACCAGAATTGGCGCACCGACCCTTTCGAGATGCAGGAAGAAGACGGTCGGCTTTACGGGCGGGGAGCATGTGACATGAAAGGCTTCATCGCCTGCTGCCTGACCAAAGCCGAAGATCTGGCGCGCATCGCCGGTCAACACCCCATCCATTTCGCGTTCACCCATGATGAAGAGGTCGGCTGCCTTGGTGCGCGCGCACTGACCGACACGCTTGCCCAACGCAACCTCCGCCCCCGTCTCTGCATCATCGGCGAGCCGACCGAGATGCAGGTGATCGAGGGCAATAAGGGCTGTTGCGAATATAGCGTGACCTTTTCGGGGCTGGAGGGCCACAGCTCGGCCCCCGAACGCGGCGTGAATGCGGTGGAATATGCGGCGCGCTATATTGCCCGCCTGTTGGAGCTGCGCCAGCATCTGGTGGCCCGCGCCCCTGCGCAGTCACGTTTCGACCCGCCTTGGACCACATTGAATGTGGGACGGCTGCAAGGGGGTGTGGCCCATAATGTAATTGCCAATCATGCGGTTCTGGACTGGGAATTCCGCCCCATTACCAGTGATGACATGCATTTCGTGAAATCCGAGGTCGCCAGCCATGTTGACACCCTACTGGCCGAGATGCGCCAGACCCACCCGCAGGCCAGCATCCTGACGGAAACCATAGGCGAGGTCGCGGGGCTGGAACCTATGCCGGAAAACGAGGCCCGCGATCTGGTCTTCGGGCTGACGGGGCACAACGAGGCGGCCTGTGTCCCTTTTTCGACAGAAGCCGGCCTGTTTCAGGCCCTTGGCACCGATGTGGTGATCTGCGGCCCCGGGTCAATCGCGCAAGCGCATAAGCCTGACGAATTTGTCAGCCTTGACCAGATGCAAAGCTGTCTGACCATGTTCGATCGGCTGATTTCCGACCGCTCATAGGCAGAAATCCGTTCATACGGGAATATTCACGATAATGACGGAACTTGCGGAACCTGCATGATTTTCGTGTGTTATGGCCCCAGAGACAAAGGAGTCGCACCATGACAAAACGTATTTTCCCCGCCCTTATTCTTGTTGCCGTCAGCGCGCTTTCGGCCTGTTCGACGGTGCACGGCTTCGGTCAGGACGTTTCGACCGCAGGTCACGTTGTCCAGCGCGAAGCGGTAGAAGCCCAACGCTGATCCCGCATGGACGGCAGCCCCCGGTGCATTTTGCTGTGGCGGGGGCTTCCGGATCGGGGCGGTTTTCGCCCCCTTAACGTCGGGCGCCCCAAGAGACAGAGGCGTATTGACGGGTATAAAATTCGCCCAGCAAACCGATCATCATCAGCGCCAGCCCGACATAAAGGGCATAGGGCCAATTCGAGAAATGCGGATTGTAGTTGATGAACGTGTAGCCGCGTGCTTGGTCGATTGTATGAAACAGCGGGTTCCAGCTGAACAGGACCAGCATCTTGTGCGGCAGGGTATTGGCCAGAAACATCTTGCCGGACGCGATCATATTGGCGCGGGAATAGACCTGCTGGATCACCCCCACAACGTCGGGGGCCCAAGGCTTGGCCGCCAGAAACACCATCCCGATCGCCACACCGGTAAACCAGCTCAGCATCACCATCCCCAAGGCACCGACCCAGTTGTAAAACGAGATCGGCGTGAATGCGGCGTGATAGACATAGAGCACCGCCACAATCGACAGCATCTGGATATAAAGTGCGCCCAGAGCAGCCGCGGTAATCGAGACGGCGGTCGTCATCGGGGCGTGTTTCATCATGGCAGAGGTCGGCCCTTCCGCCCCGAAGACCGCGCTCATGGCCTTGGCATGGGTCATGAACAGGAACACCCCGCTCATGATATATAACAGGAAATCACCGCGCACCGTACTGCCGCGACCAAGCAGCGCATACATGACATAGAAGGTGAAAACGAGGATCATCGTCTGCATCATGTTCATCAGCAGCCCCACCAGCGCATTGCCGTGGGTTTTGCGGATTTGACGCACCGTCGCATGGTAGATCAGCTCCAGAAGACTGAAGGTTGACCCGATTGTCGAATTACTTTGTTGCGCTCTGAACATAATTCCGCACTCTGCCTCGTAGGACTGAATATGTCTTGCAAAACTTGCTGTTTACTTGATGCCCTATCATAACTGTGACACCTAAACAGTACTAAGCGGCGAACGTGACGGATTGGAGACCTCATGGATTATGAAAAGCTCGTGCCAACCATTCGCAAACTGGCTCTGGAAGCCGGCGACCGAATCATGGAAATCTATGATGGTCCGGATTTCGAGATCAAATCCAAATCCGACGACAGCCCCGTAACGGCCGCTGACGAAGCGGCGGACAAGATCATCTCGGACGGGCTGCGCGCGGCATTCCCCGATGTGGCTCTGGTGACCGAGGAACAGGCGGCAAGCCATGATCTGACAGTATCGACCTTTTTGATTGTCGATCCGCTGGATGGCACGAAAGAATTCATCAAGCGTCGCGGCGAATTCACCGTGAATATCGCCTATGTCGAAAACGGCGTACCGAAAGCGGGCGTGGTTTACGCCCCTGCGATCAAGCGCCTCTTCTACACGCTCGCCGATGGCCGCTCGGTCGAGGAAAAAGGCAGCTTCGACAAAGAGCAGCCCGGCGAGATCAGCCCGATTACGGTTTCGACCCCCGATAACCGCGCGCTGATGGTGGTGGCCTCGAAATCGCACCGCGATCAGGCGACCGACGACTATATCGGCCAGTATGGCGTGAAAGACATGACCTCGGCCGGATCGTCGCTGAAATTCTGTCTGGTCGCGACCGGCGAGGCCGATCTTTATCCCCGCCTTGGCCCGACGATGGAATGGGACACCGCCGCAGGGGATGCGGTGCTGCGTGGCGCGGGCGGCCTTATGATCAACTTCGAGGATCACAAGACCTTCTCTTATGGCAAAGACGGTTTCCGCAACCCCTTCTTCATCGCCTATGCACCGGGCGTCCTGCTGGTAAAATAATGTCGACCCTTATTGTTATTCCGGCGCGCTACGCATCGACCCGCTATCCGGCGAAACCGCTTGTGGCCCTGACCGGTGCCACAGGCGAGAAAAAGACCCTGATCCGCCGGAGCTGGGATGCGGCCATGTCGGTGCAAGGCGATCTGCGGGTTGTCGTGGCCACTGATGACGAGCGCATCAGGGCCGAGGCCGAAAGCTTCGGCGCCGAGGTGGTGATGACCTCGCCCGAGTGCCGCAATGGCACCGAGCGCTGCGCCGAGGCCCATGCCAATCTGGGCGGTGGCTTCGAGTATGTGGTCAACCTTCAGGGCGACGCGCCGCTGACGCCCCCCTGGTTTATCGAGGCGCTGATTGCGGGCATCAAGGGCTGCGATCTGGATCTGGCGACGCCGGTCCTGCGTTGTGAGGGCGCGATGCTGGAGGCGCTGAAGGAGGACCGTCGCCATGACCGCGTAGGCGGCACCACGGCCGTCTTCGGGGCCTCCCATCAGGCGCTCTATTTCTCGAAAGAGGTCGTGCCCTTCACAAGCCAGACCTATGCGCCCGATGCACCGACGCCCGTTTTCCATCATGTCGGGGCCTATGCCTATCGCGCCGAAGCACTGGCACGCTATCCCGGGTGGGACATCGGACCGCTCGAACAGCTCGAAGGGCTGGAGCAGCTGCGCTTCCTCGAAAACGGCCATGACATCCTCTGCGTCGAGGTCGAATCACGTGGTCGCCAGTTCTGGGAACTGAACAACCCTTCGGATGTGAGCCGTATCGAGGCCATGATGGCGGAAATGGGACTCGCCTAAAAGTTTAGAACTGCTCGGTATTTGATCGAGCAGTTCTTATAAACATTTAAAAATTGGTTAATTCGCATAAAATTTCCGCAACGTTAACTCAACCTCAGGGTTATTTTCCATTCGCCAAAGCAGCGGAGATCAGCTTAAGCTGTGAGGGACGGCTTGATTAATCCGGAAATCTCAACAAATTAAAAAATGCCGTGACACGTTGAACTAAATTGCGCGTTCGCGCGTTCTGGGAATTGATGCGACATCGCGATCTTGTTTGGAACCAAACTTCGTGTGTAACATTGATTAAACTGAAATGGATGCAACTCCGCATCCTAAACCAAAAAGGTGCTTGATGACACGTAAGGTCACTAAAGCGGTCTTTCCCGTTGCAGGTCTTGGAACCCGCTTCCTCCCCGCGACCAAATCTATTCCTAAAGAAATTCTGACGCTGGTTGACCGGCCGCTGATTCAATATGCCATCGACGAGGCACGCGCCGCAGGCATCACCGAATTCATTTTCGTGACCTCGCGCGGGAAATCCGCACTCGAGGACTATTTCGACGACGCCCCCGAACTGGACGCCTCCCTGCGTGCCAAGAACAAGACGGCGATCCTCGAAGAGCTTGAAAAAACCAATATGCCCTCGGGTGCCATTGCCTATGTCCGCCAGCGTCGCGCGCTGGGTCTGGGCCATGCGGTCTGGTGTGCGCGCCGGATGATCGGCGATGAGCCCTTCGCCGTGATCCTGACCGATGACGTAATCGCAGCCGACAAGCCCTGTCTGGCACAGATGATCGAGGCCTATAACGAAAATCCCGGGAACTATGTTGCGGCGATGGAAGTGCCCACCTCGAAGATCTCGTCCTACGGTGTGCTTGATTGCGAACAGGTCAACGGCAACACCTATAAGGTGAACGGCATGGTTGAAAAGCCGCCAGCCGAGGAAGCGCCCTCCAATCTTGCGGTCATCGGGCGTTATATCCTGACCCCCGAAATCCTGCATAACATCGATGCGGCGATCCAGTCCAACACCACCGGTGCGGGCGGCGAGTTCCAGCTGACCGATGCAATCGCGCAGGACATCGAAGCGGGCAATCCGGTTTACGGCTTCCGTTTCAACGGCCAGCGTTATGACTGCGGCTCCAAGGCAGGCTTCCTGCAAGCGACCGTGGCCTTTGGTCTGGCACGCGATGACCTCAAAGACGAATTCGCCGAATATCTGGGCGATGTCATGACGATGCGGGCTGCTGCAGAGTAAGATGACCAAACATGTTCTAGTCACAGGTGGTGCGGGCTATGTTGGTTCGCACGCTTGCAAGGCGCTCAAGCAGGCAGGGTATGTCCCTGTCTGCTTTGACAATTTATCGACCGGCTGGAAAGAGGCTGTCAAATTTGGCCCTCTTGAAGTGGGAGATCTGCACGATCGCGCCCGCCTCGACGAGGTCATTGCCAAGTACCAGCCTCTTGCCATCATGCATTTCGCGGCCCTGTCCCTTGTGGGCGAGTCGATGAAAAACCCCGCAAAATATTGGGCGACCAATGTGAATTGCGCGCTGAACCTGATTCAGGCAGCCACCGATGCAGGGATCGACAAATTCGTCTTTTCCTCCACCTGTGCGACCTATGGCGATCAGGATGGTGTGGTGCTGAATGAACAGACCCCGCAATTCCCGATCAATGCCTATGGCGGGTCCAAACGCGCCATCGAGGATATGTTGCGCGATTTCGGCAATAGCCACGGGCTGCGCTCGGTGATCTTCCGCTACTTCAATGTGGCAGGGGCTGACCCCGAGGCAGAGGTGGGCGAACAACATGTGCCAGAAACCCATCTGATCCCGCTGATGCTGGATGCAATCGCCGGAAAACGTGCAGCGCTGACGGTGTTCGGCTCGGATTACGAGACCCGCGATGGCACCTGCATCCGCGATTATGTCCATGTCTCCGATCTGGTCGATGCGCATGTTCTGGGGCTGAAATGGCTGGAAGAGGGCAAACCCTCCGAGGTCTTCTGCCTAGGCACCGGCAACGGGTTCTCGGTGCGGGAAGTCATCGCGCAATCGCGCAATGTCACCAATCGCGAAGTGCCCATCATCGAAGGCGACCGCCGCGAGGGGGATGCCGCCGTGCTGGTCTCGGGGTCGGTGAAAGCGAAAGACGTGCTGGGGTGGACCCCCAAACGTGCCGAGCTGGAAACCATGATTGCCGATGCATGGCGCTGGCATCAGGCGCCGGAATATGCAGAATAATTCCTGACCCAGTCAGGAGACCTGCCCGATGCAGACCCGAACGCTCTGGTCTGCATACCGGTTGCGGCAAAAACGACAAAACGCTCTTCTGCGCGCATGGATGGCGCGCAGAAGGCTTACGCCCCCGCCGCGCCCCTTTGCGGCCCCGTCCGATGCGCCTGTCCTCTTCTGTTGCCTGCGCAACGAGATGGAGCGTCTTCCCGCCTTTCTGGAACATTATCGCCGCCTCGGCCTCGGCCATTTCCTGATGGTCGATAACGGGTCGGAGGATGGCAGCACGGCCTATCTCGCGGCGCAACCGGATGTCTGGCTCTGGCAGACCGGTGCCAGCTACCGCGCCGCGCGGTTCGGCATGGACTGGATCAACGGGCTACTTCTGGCCTATGGTCATGGCAGATGGTGCCTGACGGTCGATGCCGACGAGCTTCTGGTCTATCCCGACCACGACAGGCTTCCTTTGCCCCGGTTGACCCGCAAGCTGGATCAGGCGGGACAGGATGTCATGGCCGCGCTGATGCTGGATCTCTATCCGAAAGGGCCTTTGTCGGAGGCGCATGACCTGCACGATCTCACCGAATTCGACGCTTGGGGCTATGACTGGGAGTATCAGCCACGCTACGGCAATATCTCCATCCGTGGCGGCCCGCGCAAACGCCTGTTCTTTCGGGACCGTCCGGATCACGCCCCCCATCTGCATAAAACGCCACTCCTGCGCTGGCACTGGCGCTACGCCTATCTGAGCTCGACGCATCTGCTTCTGCCCCGCCGGTTGAATGGCGGCTTCGATGCACGGCGGAACCTGACGACCGGCGCGTTGCTGCATAGCAAGTTTCTGGCCTCGTCGATGGACCGCGCCCGCGAGGACCAGCACCGCAAGCAGCATTTCACCCATGTCGAGAACTATCACCGCTACTACGAAGCGCTTACCGAAAATCCGACCCTTTGCGGCGCTCCCTCGCAAAGCGGCCCGACAGCGCCCCGCCTTGAAGCCTGCGGGCTGATCACCCGCGGACAGGCGCTTGCGCGGCGTTAGACGCACAGTCGCCAAGGAAATCCGTGCGACCAACCATGACTGATTTACCCGCCCGCCTATATGCCCTAGCGTGCAAGAACCCGATCAACCCGCCATGAGAAGACAGGCACTCTTGTGCACAACGAGGCCCGTTAATCCTGTTGAAAAGAAGATCGGGCAGAAAGACAAAATGCGGGCGCGAGACGGTTAGGTGAAACTGAAACAGCTTTATAAATTGCGATGGGAACGGAAAAAGTTCTTGTTCCGCGCGTTTCGCAAACGCCGCGAATTGAGCTGTCTGGCCGACAGAACCCGTGCCATCCGCACCGAGGATATTCTGGTCTTTGTCACGCTGCGCAACGAGCGTATCCGCCTGCCCTATTTCCTGCGCTATTACCGCGAGATGGGCTGCCATCATTTCATAATCGTCGATAACGGCTCGGATGACGGATCGCGCGAATATCTCGAAACCCAGCCCGATGTCTCGCTCTGGCACACGAAAGCCAGCTATAAGGGCGCGCGCTTCGGGATGGACTGGGTCAACCATCTTCTGCGCCGCTATGGCACGGGGCATTGGTGCCTGACAGTCGATCCCGATGAATTCTTCGTCTATCCTTTCTGTGACACCCGCACGCTGGATGCCCTGACCGACTGGCTGGATACCTACGACATCCCGCATTTTCCAGCCATGCTGCTGGATATGTATCCCAAGGGGCGGCTGGAAGAGCAGCCCTATGAGGAAGGCCAGAACCCGTTCGAGATTGCCTGCTGGTTCGACAGCGGAAATTACACCATCACGAAAAACCGGATCTACCAGAATCTCTGGATTCAGGGCGGACCACGCGCGCGCAAATTCTTCGCCAGCGCGCCGGCAGAGGCCCCTTCGCTCAACAAGATCCCGCTGATCCGCTGGCAGAAAAACTATGTCTATATCAGCTCGACCCATATGGCGCTGCCGCGCGGGCTCAATACGGTCTATGATGAATGGGGCGGCGAAAAACCTTCGGGCTGCCTGCTGCATGCCAAATTCCTGTCGGTGCTGAATGCGAAGGTGACGGAAGAGATCACCCGCAAGCAGCATTATTCGGCCTCGCGCGAGTATAAGGCCTATGCCGAGGTGCTGGCGGAAGATGGCGAGCTTTGGTGCCGCTGGTCCGAAAGATATATCAACTGGCGCCAGCTTGAGATTCTGGGCCTCATGTCGAAGGGCAACTGGGCATGAGCGTCGGGTTTGTCATGATGTGCCATACCGCACTGGACCGCGCCGCCGAAGTCGCGCGTCACTGGGCCGCGCAGGACGCGCCGGTGGTGATCCATGTCGACAAACGGGTTTCGGCCTCGGCCTATGACGGTTTTGTCGCGGCTCTGGCCGACCTGCCCAATATCTCGTTTTGCGAACGTTTCGCCTGCGAGTGGGGCACATGGTCTCTGGTGGCGGCAGCCCAAGCCGGGGCCGAGCAGATGCTGGACCGCCACCCCGAGGCACGCCATGTCTTTCTGGCCTCCGGCTCCTGCCTTCCGCTGCGCCCCCTCGAGGAACTGCGCGCCTATCTCGATGCCCGTCCCTGGACCGATTTCATCGAATCCGTCACCACATCGGAAGTGGGCTGGACGCAGGGCGGGCTGGACATGGAACGTTTCACCCTGCGCTTCCCCTTCTCATGGCGCAAGCACCGGAAGCTGTTCGATGATTACGTCGCCTTCCAACGCAAGATCGGATTTCAGCGCAAGATCCCCGACGGGCTGGTGCCGCATATGGGCAGCCAGTGGTGGTGCCTGACCCGCAAGACCCTGATCGCCATCCTGAAGGACAAGGACCGCCCGCTTTACGACCGCTACTTCAAGAAGGTCTGGATACCGGATGAAAGCTATTTCCAGTCGCTGGCGCGGATCTATGCCACCTCGATCGAGAGCCGGTCGCTGACGCTGACCAAATTCGATTTTCAGGGCAAGCCGCATATCTTCTATGATGACCACTTGCAGCTTCTGCGACGCTCGGACTGCTTCGTGGCGCGCAAGATCTGGCCCAAGGCCGACAGGCTTTATGCGACGTTTCTCAAACAGCGCAAACCGGCGGCCAAGATCGCAGAGCCCAACCCCTCGAAGATCGACCGCCTGTTCACCAAAGCGGTCGAACGGCGCACGCGGGGCCGTCCGGGCCTGTATATGCAGTCCCGCTATCCCAATCGCGACCATGAGAACGGCAAGACGGCAGGCCCCTATTCGGTATTCCAGGGCTTTTCGGACCTTTACGAGAATTACGAAGGCTGGCTGTCGAAATATGTGGCGGGGCGCGTGCATGGCCATCTTTTCGACAAGGATCAGGTTGCGTTTTCGGGCCATGATCCGATGTTCAACGGCTGTCTGGGCGACAGCCCCGAGCTGCGCGACTATGCCCCCCGCGCCTTTCTGACAAACCTGATGTGGAATTCCCGTGGCGAGCGGCAATGCTACATGTTCAGCCCGCGTGACAATCAGGCGCTGAACTGGTTCACAGCGACCGACCCGAATGCACAGATCTCGGTGATTACGGGCGCATGGGCCATTCCGCTTTATCGTTCGACAGATCCATTCGCGACGGTGCGCAAAGAGGCCGCGCGCCTGCAGAAGATCGAACTGGCCCAGCTGGAGATCCTGCGCTCGATGTATGTCAAAGCGCGCATCCGGCTTTGGAATTTGCAGGAATTTCTGGAAAACCCGATGGAGCATCTGCAGATCATCATCGACGAGATCAGCCCCCGCGCCGCACGGCGTCTGGCGGAAGCGCCGCAGATGGTCGATCTTAGCGGCTTCGGGCAGTTTTTGCAGAACCTCAAGAACCAAGGCATGCAACCCCAGCTGATGGGCGATTTCTCGACCGTCTCGACACCGGATCCCCACGCAACGCGGCGCAGACGCTCGCAATTTTTAAAGTGATCTTATGGCAAATTTTGAAAGCTTCGTTATTCTGGCTGAAATGCGCACCGGCTCGAACCTGCTGGAAGCGGCGGTCAACATGCTGCCCGACACCCATTGCCACGGCGAGGCGTTCAATCCGGTCCTGATCGGCTATCCCAACAGGACCGATCTTCTGGGGATCTCCAAAGAGGCCCGTGACGCCGATCCCAAAGAGCTATGGAAGAAAATCCGCAAGGCGCCCGGTCTGAATGGCTGCCGCTATTTTCATGAACATGACCCGCGCGTGCTGGGCCTGATGCTCAATGATCCCAAATGCGCCAAGATCGTGCTGACGCGCAATCCGGTCGAAAGCTATGTGAGCCTGAAGATCGCACGCTCCACCGGCCAATGGAAGCTGGGCGATGCCAAGCACCGCCGCGTGGCGCAGGCCGAATTTGACGCGACGGACTTCGAGGACCATCTGGAAAGCTTGCAGAATTTCCAGATCAAAATCATGAACGCGCTTCAGGTTTCGGGCCAGACCGCGTTCTATATCGATTATGAGGATGCGCAGGACATTGCGGTGCTGAACGGGCTGGCGAAATGGCTGGGCGTGGCGGATGGCCCCGAGGCGCTGCCCGACAATCTGGTTGTGCAAAACCCCGAAAGTCTGGAAGAAAAGGTGCGCAACTTCCCCCAGATGGAAGCCTCGCTGGCGCGGCTGGACCGCTTCAACCTTTCCCGCACTCCCAATTTCGAACCCCGTCGCGGGCCGAATGTGCCGGGGTTCATTGCCACCGCTGTTGACAAGGCAGGGCTTCTTTACATGCCGCTTCGTCCGGCCCCCGATGCCGAATTCCGCGACTGGTTGCAGAAACTGGGCGAGATCAGCGACGGTTTTTCGCAAAAGACCCTGCGCCAATGGAAGCGCCAGACGCCGCAGCATCGCAGTTTCACGGTGCTGCGCCATCCAGTGATGCGGGTGCATCTGGCCTTTCTGGCGCTCCTCGACTGGCCGAATTTTGCGGAAACCCGCGAGACCTTACGCAAAGCCTACAAACTGCCCCTCCCCAAAGAGGGCCAATCGCTCGAGCAAGACGCATATCGTACGGCCCTGACAGCTTTCGCCGTCTGGCTGAAATCCAGCCTCAACAGCCAGACCAGCCTGCCTGTCCACCAGCTATGGGCCAGCCAATCCACCATGCTGCAGGCCTTTGCCAGCTTCGCCACGCCGGATCTTCTGGTGCGTGAGGACCGTCTTCAGGAGGATCTCGCCTATCTTCTGGCGACGACGGGGCTTTCCCATGAGCCCCCCCTGCCGCAGCCCGATTGCGGGCGGATCGCCTTGGGCGATGTGTATTCGGCAGAGTTGGAACAGGCGGTTCGTGACGCCTATCCCCGTGATTACATGCAATTCGGATTTACCGACTGGTCGGCTTAGGCCGCCAGCCCCTGCGTGGTGGTCAACACACCATGCAACGCAGCCGGATCAGTGTTCGAGCGCAGCTTTTTACAGGTATCTTCGTTACGCATTGTGCGCGACACCAGCGCAAGCGCCTTCAGATGGTCCACACCAGAGCTTTTGGGCGCCAGCAGACCGAATACCAGATCTACCGGCTGCCGGTCTACCGCATCGAAATCCAGCGGTTTCTCAAGGCGCATGAACACGCCCACCACGTGATCCAGCCCATGCAGGCGCGCATGGGGCAAGGCCACGCCATGCCCGACACCGGTCGGGCCCAGACTTTCACGCTCTTGCAGCGCATCAACGATGATCGCGGCATCAAGCCCGTAGGCCTGTGCCGCGATATCTGCCAGATCCTGAAACAGACGCTTTTTGCTAGCCACATTGACAACCGCACGCACGGCGGCCGGGCGAAGCAGAGACGATAGATCCATCGGTCCTTTTTCCGCGCCCATTTCAGTGCAGGCGCTTACTTGCTGTGACGGGGGTCGATCCAGCCAATATTGCCATCTTCACGCTGATAAACAACGTTGACCCCGCCATGTTTTTCGTTGCGGAAGACCAAAAGCGGCTTATGCGCGAGTTCCATCTGCATCACCGCATCACCGACAGAGAGGGTAGGCACCCGCGTCTCCATTTCGGCCACGATGGTGGGCGCATCGCCCCCTTCGGCACCAGTCGATTCGTCTTCCTCTTCTGGAGCCAGCACATAAAGCCCTGCCGCCTCGAATTCAACTGCGGTGGTGCGTGCGGCCTGATGGTCTTTCAACCGGCGTTTATGGCGACGCAGCTGTTTGTCCATTTTCTCTTGCAAAGCGTCAAAGGCGGCATAGACCTCCGTTGCAACGCCCCGTGCCTGCGCGGTCAGTCCCGTCGACAGGTGCACGGTCGCTTCACAGATATACTCATGCGCGTTTTTCGAAAACACGACGGTGGCATCAGTCGGTCGTTGCGAATATTTCTCGACCGTGCTGCCCAGCTCGGTTTTGACATGGGATTGCAGAGCTTCACCGATATCAAGCTGTTTGCCGCTAATTTGGTAACGCATGGCGTCTCCTTCCTTGATGACTGTGTCACGGTGCTCGGCACCATATTTACAGTCGGTTAAATTCTGTGAGGGGGCACACCTTTCCTGCTCGTTCCCGACATCGAGCAAAGAAAAATACGGACCGGGCAGCCGAACCAAGGGCTGCGCGAAGCATCGGGAATATGATAGCCAGATCACGCATTTGACTACATTTGGGAACGTTCCCAAGAGGAAGTCAACGGGTGATCGTCGCTGCACTGCGGCGTATGACACAACTGTGACGGGCAGACGCCATGCCCTCACTTCTGTCTGGAATAGGGGATATTATTGAAAGCGGAAATCCTGCCCCAGATAGACACGGCGGACGTTTTCATCGTTAACGACCTCCTCCGTGCTTCCGGACATCAGCACAGCGCCATCATGCAGGATGTAAGCACGATCAACGATTTCAAGCGTTTCACGCACGTTATGGTCGGTAATCAGCACCCCGATACCGCGCTCTTTCAACTGCCCGACAAGATGGCGGATATCTCCCACCGCAATCGGGTCCACGCCGGCAAAAGGTTCATCAAGCAGCAAATATTTCGGGTCCGCCGCAAGGCAGCGCGCAATTTCGCAGCGGCGGCGTTCGCCCCCCGAAAGCGCCAGGGCGGGAGAACTGCGCAGATGCTCGATAGAGAAATCGCTCAGCAGCTCCTCCAGCCGCTCGCGACGGCGGTGACGGTCCTGCACCGCTATTTCCAGAACGGCCATAATATTTTGCTCGACCGTCAACCCGCGAAAGATCGATGCCTCTTGCGGCAGATAACCAATCCCGAATCGCGCGCGGCGATACATTGGCAGACCGGTGACATCGCGGCCATCAATGCGCACCTGCCCCGCATCCGGCGTGATCAGCCCCGCAATGTTATAAAAACACGTGGTTTTTCCCGAACCGTTCGGCCCCAGAAGCGCAACCACCTCGCCGCGGTCCAGCGTCAAAGAAACATCACGCAGAACAACCTTCTTGCGATAGCCCTTACGGAGGTTGCTGACGCTTAGCCCGTGTTCAAGCGTTTCGGCTGAGTGATCCATCACTGCCCTCCGGGTGCCAGAATGGTGCGCACACGCCCGTCCATCTGCCCTGTCCCCGTGGTCATATCGACCGTCAGCTTATTCCCGGATAGCGCATTTTTCCCTTGGGTCAGCAGGACATTTCCCGTCATCACCAGATTGCCGCTGCGCACGTCATAGACCGCGTCCTGCGATTCCGCCGCATCGGTCTGGGACACAAGCGTCACCCCTCCAGATGCGATCAACTTGTTGATCTCGCTCTGGGTTTCTCCGTATTCCACATGCAGCTCTGCGGCTTTCAGGCGCATATCGCTTTGCACGACAAGAACATTTCCGCGGAAAACGGCCTCTCCGGTGCTTTGATCGACCTGCAGGCTGTCAGAGGTAATCTCGACCGGTGCCTTGGTATCCGTCGACAGCCCCCCGAAAGCCACCTGCTGCGCGGCGCCCAGCGTCGGAAACGCCAGCCCTGCCCCCAAGATCATCACCGTCAAAAATTGCCGCATGTCACCCACCTTCATTCTTGGGGTTGGTATACCAGCTTCACGCCCTTGGTGAAGAGCAGATTATTCGGGCCACCGGGTTGGGCCTGCGACAGCTCCATCGCTCCGGCATCCAGAACGCCCATCGGCGCTTCGCCATGCACCGCCCCCGGAGAAACGATCTTGGTCCGGTCCGTCGTCATCTCGACCAGCTCGGATTGCATGCGATATCCGCTTGACGTCTGTAGCGCGACACGGTCACGCAGCTCGATCAGCCCCGCATCAGGACGCAATTCACCCGCCTTGGCGTTCAGATCCACCACAAGGCCGGAGCGCGCCTGAAGTTTCGCGACGAGCTGGGCCACCGAGCTGCCATTCGCGCCCATCGGTTGCAGAACGGCCTTGGACGCGCGCACCGAAAGGGCAGCACCATCCTGCGTCAGCCCCGAATATTCCGGCGACACAACCTGCGGCTCCCGCGCCAGTTCTGCAATATCGACATCGGAATAGGGGATCACAGACCCCGGCTCGACCCGATGCCCGACCAGAAACACAAGCGACAAAAGCACCAGCGCCGCCAGAGGCAGTACTGTCTTGGCCCATGCGACCAGAATGGAATGTCGGTTATCGCGGATCATATCGAAGGAGATGCCGGCTTAGTGGTGGAAGATGTCGCTTGGCTCATCCCACCCCATCAGGTCAAGACGCGCACGCGCTGGCAGAAAATCGAAACAGGCTTGGGCAAGCTCCAGACGGTCTTCGCGGATCAGGCGCGGCAGCAAACCGGCCTTGAGTCTGTGCAGATGCAACACATCGGAGGCCGCATATTCTTTCTGGGCATCCGTTAACACCGCCGCCCCCCAATCGGAGCTTTGCTGCTGTTTGGAAATATCGACACCGACAATCTCCTGCAAAAGCAGCTTGAGCCCGTGACGTTCTGTAAAGGTCCGCACCATTTTAGACGCGATTTTGGTACAGAAAACCGGCGCGGTCACCACGCCGAACGCGTTATACAGCGCCGCAATATCGAAACGGGCGAAATGGAAGAGCTTCTCGACCTCGGGATCGGCCAGAAGAGCGCAGAGGCGCGGCGCGTCTTTCTGGCCTTTCGCGATCTTCACCAGATGGGCATGCCCGTCGCCGCTGCTGAGTTGCACAAGGCACAACCGGTCGCGACGCGGATCAAGCCCCATCGTTTCGGTATCAATCGCCACCACCGGACCAAGGTCAAGCCCCTCCGGCAGATCCCCCTCGTGCAAATAGATCGTCACACGCAATCTCCTATCTTTGGACCCATATAGGCGCTTTGACAGGAGCTTGCCAACGCAGGCTTCGCACATAGTCTGTGGAAAATACCCAGCCCGCGCGCAAATCGGCAAAGAAGCGCACAGGAAGGCGAGCATCCCTTATCCGAATGCGCTGCAAAGATCAGAAGGCCGCAGCTTGGCCCCGCTCTTCTCCTGCCGCGCCAGCTCCTAGCTATCCTGACGCAAGATATCCGAAATCAGGATGCTTTTGACATCCGGCCCGACCACCGAACGGGCATTTTCCAATAGGGCGCGACGCAGTTCGGCCATCTTGTCCGTCGAAGTATAAACCCCTTCGAACCCGCCATTATTGGCGTGATCAAACAGGACCTGAAGAAACGAATCTCTCAGACGCGGCTCCACGGCATAAACCCGTTCGGTGCCACCCACCGGCATCTCGATCGAGAGAGACATAATGACCATCGCGCGCACCCGGTTCGCATCCAGCAAAGGCACGACAAACTGGTTGTTCAGCTTAACAAACTCGGAGGTCGGCACACCTTCTTCCCCGCCCTCCTCACCATGACCTTCCTCGGCTGTGGCATGCGTCTCCCCTGTTGCGGCGGCAGCGGCTTCTCCTTCGGCCACCTCTTCCGGAGGCGGCGGCGCAGGACGCAGGAAGAACCCTGCTCCTCCGCCAATCGCGAGGCCGAGAATCACGAAGATGACCGGAAGCAATTTACCCATCGTGCCCTCCTTAGAACGGCATCACGATATCGGCGATCTGGGACCCGATCCGCGGCTGCTGCACATCCGAAATCTGTCCGCGGCCACCATAAGAAATCCGCGCCCCGGCAATCTTGTCATAGGTGATCTCGTTCTGGCGGCTGATATCTTCGGGGCGCACATAGCCGGTCACGATCAGTTCACGCACTTCGTAATTCACCCGAACCTCCTGACTGCCCTGCACACGCAGGACCCCGTTGGGAAGAACATCGATGATCGTCGCCGCCACGCGCAAGGTCAGCTGCTCGTTACGGGAGACATTCCCATCCCCCGCGAAAGACGAATTCGAATTGGTGGACACGGCGCTGGCCATACTGGCCCCCTCCGGCAGGGATTTATTGATCTGTTCGGGAATACCGAACAAGGACGGGATCCCCATAGATTGCGATTCCGTCCTGCTGCGATCGCTGGAATTGGAAAATTTCGCGCTGTCATCGATTTCGATCACAACCGTCATGATATCTCCCTTGCGGGCCGCGCGACGGTCCCCCAGCAGCGATTTGGGCGTGCCGGACCAAAGCGAGGCCTGCGCGACCGGCGAGCGGTCCTCGGGCATTTCCGGCATCGGGATCGTGTTCATGGCGAAATATTCATTGGTGTCTTCCACCGGCGTAAAGCTCGGCGTGCGCCCTACTTCGCCAAGGCGCTGGCAGCCAAGGATCGAAAGGGTCATCAGAAGGAGGCTCAGGCGACGCATGACAATCAGTCCTTGTTCACATAGGCGGTACCGTCCGCCGAAATAGTGGCCGTAACAGTGGTGCGGGAGGAGACATTCATCACGCGGATGCTGTCGCCGATAGCGGCGCGCTCCAGCGCGCGCCCCTCGGTGATAATGGTCAGAGAGCCACGATTATATGCCAGTGACACCGTCTGATTCCGTTCGACAATCGCAGGCTGGCTAAGATGTTCGGGGCGGATCGGGCGTCCGGCATAAATCGCGACACGCGTCTCAAGACCGACCGCGTCAATCGGGTCCACCAATGCACCGGGCACATCCATAGAGGCGATATCCAGATCATCCGGCGTCAGAATGGTCTGCGCGCGCAAGGTGCGCGTCGCCACAACGACTTCGGCCTGAAGGCTGGTTCCGGCAACCGCAAGCAACGCCACCAGAAGAGGGGCAAAGCTACGCATCAACGCACCTGTACCGTCGCGCTCAGAATCTGGTCCGCAGCCGATATCACTTTGGAATTCAGCTCGTAACCGCGCTGCGCCTTGATCAGTTCAGTGATCTCGCGCACCGGATCCACCGAGCTTTCCTCAAGATACCCCTGCCGCAGCGTCCCCAGCCCGTCCTGCCCCGGCTCCCCGACAACGGGCGGGCCGGACGCGCCGGTTTCCAGAAAGAGGTTCGAGCCAATAGCTTCAAGCCCCTTCTTGTTGGTGAAATTGGCCAGCGTCAGCTGCCCCATCAGTTGCGGCTGCACCTGATCGCTGAAATAGGCATAGACCTCGCCCGACGTATTGATCGCAACAGAGGTCGCATCATCGGGGATCGTAATGCCCGGCACGACCGGATAACCATCCGAGGTCACGATCTCGCCATCTGCCGAACGTTTGAGCCCGCCGTCACGGGTATAGGCCGACACACCCGAAGGCATCTCGACCTCGAGATAGCCGATCCCGTCAATGGCGACATCAAGATCACCGCCCGTGCTCACCAGAGATCCCTGTTCGAGAATCTGCGTCACGGCAGTCGGGCGCACACCCAGACCAAGCTGTACGCCGGACGGCACGACCGAGCCATCGCTGGCGCTAATCGTTCCCGGACGGGTGAGCTGTTGATAGGTGAGATCCGCAAATTCCGCACGACGTGCGTTATAGCCGGTGGTCGACATATTCGCGAGGTTGTTCGAAATAACCTCGACGCGCATTTGCTGGGCGGCCATCCCGGTGGCGGCAATCTGTAGGGCACGCATAAGGCTTCTCCTTACTTCGTCAGCGTCGAAATGACGTTGCGGATGCGTTCGTCTTCTCGATCAAGGAATTTCTGTCCCATCTCGTAGGCCCGCTGCACTTCGATCATGCGCGCGACCTCTGTGATTGGGTCTACATTCGATTCCTCAACAAATCCTTGCAGGACCTGAGGAAATTCCTGCACCTGTGCGCCCCCTTCCGCATAAAAGAGCGTCCCGCCCGAATGCACCATGCCATTCGGGTCAGCAGGGTCGTAAACCCCAAGCTGCGCAATAGGTTGGCCGTCAACAGACATCGTACCGTCCTGCGCCACCGAAAGCTGCCCTTCAGCGGGAATAAAGATCGGCCCTCCCCCCGAATCCAGCACGGGATAGCCGTCTTGGTTCTGCAAAATCCCCTCTGCGGAGGGCACGAAATTTCCGGCGCGGGTCAAAGCGTCGCCCTGCGGGGTCTGCACCATGAAATAGCCATCGCCCTGGATGGCGAAATCGAAGTTGTTTCCGGTGGATGTCAGGCCACCCTGCAGCGTCGAGATCTCGCGGCCATTGCCAAGCGCCATCGACAAAGACGGCTCGTCATTGCCCAACGCCTCGACATGTTCGGCAAAAATCACCCCTTCCTTGCGGAAACCGGTGGTAGAGGTGTTGGCGATATTATTCGCCACCACCTGCATTTCCTTCATCAGACCCGATTGACGGGTCAGCGTTGCATAAATCGCATTATCCATAAGTTAGCTCCCGGCAATCATGGGGATGATGCCCGAGGTGAAAAAATCGACCAATCGTTCCGACATAAAAGACATGGACACCCAGAAAACGATGAGCATCGCACCGACTTTGGGCACAAAAGTCAGGGTCATCTCCTGCACCGATGTCAGCGCCTGAAACAGACCGATGGACACCCCGGCAATCAGGGCGACAGCCAGCATCGGAGCCGAAATCATCACCGCGACCCAAAGAGCCTCGCGCAACGTATCGAAGAAGATGACATCATTCATGGGTTACACCGGCATCCGTAGGATTTCCTGATAGGCCTCGACGACCTTATTGCGCAGCGTCACGGCCGCCTCGACCGCCAGTTCGGTCTGCGACAGGGCCTGCACCAATGTGTGGGGATCGGCATCGCCGGTCATTGCGGCCTTCGCGGTTTCCTCGCCATTCTTGACGGTATCCACGAAATCGCTGGCCAGAGCTGCAAACGGATTTTCGGTCGCCTCGGTGGCATTGCCCCCCGACCCCTCAAGCCCAAGTTGTGCAGCGGAACGGCCTTGGGCATAGCCCTGTGCGGCCAAGGAAGTTTTCACGTCCATTCTAGACTTCTCCTAGGTTAACGGCGCAGAATATCGAGCAGAGCCGAGGACATTTGCCGCGTCTGATCAAACATCTTGATATTCGCCTCGTAGCTGCGCTGCGCTTCACGCGCGTCAGCAATTTCCACCACCAGATCGACATTCGAGCCGTCATAGTAGCCATTCGCATCGGCCAGCGGGCTGCCCGGATCATAGATTTGCTTCAGATCCGAGCGATCCAGATCGACCTTGCCAAGCTCGACCTTGCCCGTAACTCCCTCCTCTTCCATCACCTGTTTGAACTTCGTCAGCTTGCGGTGATAGCCGGGGGTATCCGCATTCGCGATATTCTCGGACACATAGCGCAGACGCTGTGCCTGCGCCTTCATACCCGATGCCGCGAGAGAAAAAGAATCGCCAAAGTCAGTCATAATCAGCTCCGTGCAACGCTTGTTCTCAGAATGTTCAAAGTTGATTTGTATATAGTTAACGCGAGATCATGCTGGCGCTTTGTCTCCACCGCTTTCACCATCTCGTCTTCCAGCGAAACCGTGTTGCCATTAGGGGAGGCCGTGCCGGGATCACTGCGGGTGGTCACCTCTGAGGTCACCAGATTATCCGCACCGATATGGCCCGCCCGCGTTGCCTTCATCGGCATCGCAACCTCTTCCTGATAGGTTTCGGCAAAAGGCGTCACATCCTGCGCCTTGTAACCGGGGGTATCCGCATTCGCCATGTTGCGCGAGACTGCGGATTGGCGCTGAGCGGCGTGGCGTGCCATCGACTCAGCCATATTCATCACATCGATTTTTTCGAACACCGAGGCTTCTCCTCTGAGATTTCAACCAAGGCTTAAGAGTGATTCATTAAAAAACATTTAGAAAACGAATGGAGGCCAGAATGGCTTATGCAGATTTGGACCTGTTGCGGGCATCAATTTCAGACTTTGGCGCAGTGCATACAGTGGGCAGAATCAGCCGTGTCGGTCAGGGGGTGATCGAGGCAACAGGCCTTTCGCGCGTCGCAACCCTCGGAGATCGCGCGGAAATCCTCTGCCAGTCAGGGTTGAAAATTGGCGCCGAAGTGCTGTCGCTTGAAAAAGATCATGTCAAATTGCTGGCCGACGGGGCCGCGGACGGGCTGGCCATCGATGACCGGGTAGATTTGCTGGGCCAGACCGGAATCTGTCCCGACAGCTCTTGGATCGGGCGAATCATCGATCCGTTCGGCAATCCGCTGGACGGCCAGCCCCTGATGCGCGGCCCGATCGAACGCAACATACGGTCCCGCCCGCCGGCGGCCGCCCAACGCCGTCGTCTGGGCGCGCGGTTGGAGACCGGTCTTGCGGTATTCAACACCCTTCTCCCCCTTGTCAAAGGCCAGCGTATCGGCCTCTTTGCAGGGTCTGGCGTGGGTAAATCCTCGCTTCTGGCCAATTTTGCCAAGGGGGTCGAAGCCGATGTCGCGGTGATCGCCTTGATCGGTGAACGTGGCCGCGAGCTGCGTGAATTCGTTGAAAAGGTTCTTGGACCGGAAGGTATGGCACGCTCGATCATTATCGCTGCGACCTCCGACCAATCGCCACTGGTCCGGCGGCGCTGTGCGCTGGCGGCGATGACCGTCGCAGAACATTTCCGCGACCAAGGCAAGCATGTGCTGTTTCTGGCCGATAGCATCACCCGATTTGCCGAAGCCCATCGCGAGGTTGCCCTTGCCGGTGGCGAGGCCGCGACCCTACGCGGCTTTCCGCCCTCGACATCCCAACAGATCATGGGGCTGGCCGAGCGCTCCGGCCCGGGGCCGGAGGGGGCGGGCGATATTACCGCCGTCTTCTCGGTGCTGGTCCCCGGCTCTGATATGGAAGAACCGGTGGCGGATATCCTGCGCGGGACGCTGGACGGGCACGTTGTCATGGACCGCAAGATTGCCGAACGCGGCCGGTTCCCCGCCATCGATCTTCTCCGCTCGGTCTCGCGCTCCCTGCCGGATGCCGCGACAGCGCAGGAAAATGAACTGATCAAACAGGCACGACGGTTGCTTGGTGCCTATGACAAAGCCGAGATGATGATTCAGGCAGGGCTTTATGCCGCAGGCTCCGATCCTGTCGTGGATAAGGCCATCAAGGTCTGGCCGGCATTGGATGGCTTTATCGCCGAAGCCGAAACCAAAAACACCCAAGCCAGCTTCGAGCGGCTCAAGGCAGCACTGGCCAAGGCCTGACACCGTGCAGCATTAAGGAATAAAGGGGCCAAACGGCCCCTTATTCTTCTTCCTCATCCTCGTCATCATCTTCGTCGTCACGGGCATGGCGCAGCTCTGCCTCCTGCAACTCCGCCAGCTTGAACTCGGCGGTCAGACGATAGCGGCCATTTTCCTGCGAGGATTGCAAATCCCCGTTGAGCTGCTGCACGAAGGCCTGTGCAAGCTGCGATCCCAGCCCCGAGCTGGTATCCGGCGAGGCCGGCGGCGCATTTTCGTCCACGGAATTTTCCAGCGCCAGACAGGCATAGCCCTTCCGTGTCTTCCGCAGGGAAATCTGCAGATCGGGGCGCGACCCGTCCACCGTGCCCGCATATTTCATCGCATTGGTCATGGCTTCTGTCAGCAAGAGCGACAGCGGCACGGCCTGATCGGGGGTCAGCCGGATCTCATCCACATGACAACCGATATCGATCCTGCGTTCCGGCCCTGTTGCCAGTGCGGAAATCTGGCGCACGATATCGGGAAGAAGCTCGTTGGCCGTGATATCGGTCAAGCCCGATGTCTGATACAGCCCGCGGTGGATGGTTGCCAGACTGATCACGCGCTCCTGCAGCCCTTTCATCAGGTCTTTCGCCTCGGGCGAGCGGGCCTTGCGGATCTGCATCGAAATGATGGAGGCGATCAGCTGGAGGTTATTCTTCACACGGTGGTGGACCTCGCGCAGCAGCACCTCCTGATGGTGGATCATATCCTCCAGCTCGGCCTCGTCATGCAGGATGGTTTCTGTCATCTTCTCGTAAGACAGGGCCAGATCCTGAATTTCCTTCGGCGCACCGGCATAGTTCAGGTTCCCAACACGACGCGACCCCGAGGCAAAACCACGCAACGCACGCGACAGCCGCTTGATATGGCCGATCACCAGCTTTTGCATCGCGAAATACGCCACAAGCAGGCTGGCAAGCCACATCAGACCCGGCACCAGAATCGGAGACACATCGGCGATCGGGTTCATCGAGATCGAGGCTTTTGCAGGCCAGCTTCCCATTGCATAAAGCTGCCCCGGAAGAAGCTCCAGAACCGAATAGACCCGTTCCTGCCCCGAGTTCGCCCGCGCGGTAAAGGTGACAGCATTGGTTCCCGCCAGCGCCTTCAGCGCGCGATGCGCGGGCAGATAGTCTTTGGTCAGGGCAAGATCGCCCGACGAGGTGAGCACCGCGCCACTGGTGTCGAATGTCAGGATCATCAACGAATTATCGACATCATATCCCAATGTGTCGTCCTCGTGATCACGGTGCAGCAACGAAGAATGCGGCAGGCTTAAGCTGACGAAGCCAAGCTTGTTCCCATCCTTGTCATAAACCGGATGGGTCGCACCGATCACCGCCGTGCCGGAGACCGGCCCATGCGGATTGAGAATGAAATTCGGCGTGTCCAGTGGCAGAAGCTTCTGGAAATACTTGTTGTTCGAAAAATCATAGGACACGCTGCGGGACGAGCATTCCATCTGCCCGTCCTTATCCACGAAAGCGGCCAGGGAAAGCGCAGGATCGGCTTCCACGACTTTGCGCATCTGCGCGCTACAAGCGTCCATATCCCCCAGCAAGGGCGGTAGGGTATAGGCCAGAAAACGCGCTTCGGCCTGCGCCTGCTGCAAAAGCCGCGTCTCGCCCGTGACCGCCTGCAGGGTTTCGCCCATAAGCGCGGCTTCCGACCGCGCCCGTGCCTCTTGCAGCAGTGAATTCGACTGGATGGCCGAGATCAGCAGCAGTGGGAACAGGGCCACTGCCAGAAAGATCGCCAGACGCACACCGAGACGGTCGATGAACGACCCCGTCGATCCTTCTTTCCTTATCATGCAGCGGCAGTCCCCGATTTACTCATTACAGCCAGCGAAGTCGCATCCATACCGGAGAGGATATCCTCGCCCTCCTCCAGCTTCAGCATCTCCGCCAGTCGTGCACGCGCACGATTGGCACGGCTCTTCACCGTTCCGACCGCGACCCCCATGGTCTCGGCTGCCTCTTCATAAGAGAAACCGGATGCCCCAACAAGAATAAGAACTTCGCGATGTTCGGGGGTCAGCTTGTCAAAAGCCACCATGAAGTCATTCATCGCCAGACGCCCGTCATGGGCGGGCCGTTCACACAGGGCTGCGGCGTGAACACCATCAGGGTCGGCCACCTCGCGCTTGCGTTTGCGGCGATCCGAATAGAACGTGTTCCGCAGGATCGTAAACAGCCAGGCGCGCATATTCGTGCCAACCTGAAATTTCTCGATATTCGACCACGCCTTGACGATCGTATCCTGCACCAGATCATCTGCGGTCGCGGAATTGCGCGTCAAAGACATCGCGAAGGCACGCAGGGCCGGGAGATGTTCGGGCAGTTCGTCGCGAGGATCTTCGACCTTGTTCGTGTCAGAGGAGGGCGATGTCATTTGTCGCCCTCCTTAGCACGTAGTTGTGCCAGCAAATCTTTGAAGCGATCGGGAACATCTTCATTCAGGGCCTGCTCGTAAGCCTTCTTGAGGTTCCTGTTGATCTGTTCCTTTATGCTGGCTCGCGACTTGTCGTCAGCCATTTCGTTGGTCATACCTATGGTTCCGATCACAGCTATTTTGCATGGAACCAAACGCAGGACAATGGAGTTGGTTCCTTGGAAAACGAAAATTTGGGAGTTTTTACATGCCCACCGATATCGCCGGCGCCATCGCTGCGAACCTGCCCTACCTGCGCCGCTATGCCCGTGCGCTGACCGGGAGCCAAGACACGGGTGATCGCTATGCGGCGGCGACCCTTGAGGCGATCCTGGCCGAAGAAGCGATCTTCAAGAATGAAACGGATCCGAAGGTGGCTTTGTTCCATGCCTTCCATCTTGTCTGGGCCTCTGCCGGCGCGCCGCTGGGCGAAGCCGAGGGCAGCCTCGAGATGCGCGCGCAGGACCATATGGCAAGCCTGACGCCCAACACCCGCGAAGCCCTGCTTTTGCACACCATCGAGGGGTTCCGTTTTGAGGAGGTCGCCTCGATCATGCAGATCGAGACCGCCGAGGCCGAAGAGCTGGTAGAAATAGCCATGCGCGAGATGGAAAACTCGGTGGCTGGCAAAGTGATGATCATCGAGGATGAGGCGATCATCGCGATGGATATCCGCGCGATTGTCGAAGAACTCGGCCATCAGGTGACGGGCATCGCCCGCACCCGCACAGAGGCTGTCGAGCTTGCCGCCCGCGAGAAACCCGACCTGATCCTCGCCGACATCCAGCTGGCCGACAATTCCTCGGGGATTGATGCCGTTAATGACATTCTGGCCCAGTTCGACCAGTTGCCGGTCGTCTTCATCACCGCCTTCCCCGAGCGTCTGCTGACAGGCGAGCGCCCCGAACCGGCCTTCCTGATCACCAAACCCTATACCGAGACGCAGGTCCAATCGGCGGTCAGCCAGGCCATGTTCTTCAGCTCGACCGAAACCCTTCTGGCCTAACCGATACCAGACCGGCGCAAGTCCGGCGCGGAAAGACCCACCGAAAACCCCGAGTCCGTGCTCGGGGTTTTTTATTTTATTCCATAGGCATAAAACCGCCAAACCCGCCGGTTTCCCGCGCGGCCTCACAGCCGTTCAAGGAACCGTTCGCGTCAACATGCGTTCACTTTCCATAACAGCGGCGCTTATCGCAGCCCGCGCAGATGGAGAAACAAGATGAAACGCATCCTTGCTCTGACCAGTGTCATGGCCCTGTCGGCAGGCGCTGCTCTGGCCGCGTCCGGTCCGGTCACCAGCGTGACCGTGAATAACGAAATTCATGATCAGAACGGCCCCGCCGCGCAGGCGTTCTACACGAAAATGGCGGCAGATCTGCAGACACAGATCATCGCCGATCTCGGTCCCGCCTTCGACCCTGACAAAGCAGGTTCCAGCATCAAGGTGGATCTGGACGAGGCCGAAGTCGCAAGCACATGGGACACTCTTGCCAATATCGCGGATTCGAAGCTCGGCGCCCAGATCAACGTCTATTCCGCCACCGATAATGGCAAATTCGACCATTACGATCTTGATGTCGGCTTCCCCAATATCGCGGTTTCCCTGCCCGAGGGAACGGACGCCACCGCCCTCACGGTTGACGACCCGCTTTATTACAACGCCCTGATCGACCTCTTTTCGCAAGAAGTCGTCAAACGCCTGAAATAAGAAAAAGCCCCGGCCAGACCGGGGCTTTTTTCTGTGCGGCACCATCATTGCCGCCTGTCCGTGACCTTTCCCCGCATCATTGCGCATTACTCGGCCAAAACGGCGCGTTTCGCCCCCGTCTCATCCCTCAACCCCTGAAGCCAAACCCCGAAAACGGCATCACGCCCCAGTCTCTGACCGGATCTTCACGCATAAAAAAAGCCGGGCAAACGCCCGGCTTTTTTGCAGAGTAGACCTCTTACTTGGCCAGATGCGAACGCAGCATCCAGGCCATTTTCTCATGCTGACCCGCAACGCCACCCAGCAGGTCATCGGTGGCGTGGTCATTATGCTCGCCTGCCAGTTCGATGACGTCCTGAATACGGGCGGCGATCGCCTCGTGATCCTTCACCAGATCGGCGATCATCTCTTCGGCGGTGGGCTTTGTATCAAGCTCTTCGATCTGCGAGAAGGCATTGAGCTGTTTGAGGTTCATCGGTGCCAGCTCGCCAAGCGCACGCACGCGCTCCGCAATCTCGTCTGCGGTTTCGAACATGATGCCATATTGCTCTTCGGTCAGCAGATGCAGCGGGCGGAACAGCGGGCCTTCCACGTTCCAATGGTAGAACTGCGTCTTGATCGCCAGCTTATACACATCCGCTGCGACCTGATTGACCGCCTTGGCGACAGCTTTCTTCCCCTCGACACCGGTGTTGACGGCTTCGGCTTTCGGTTTGACTTGAAGCACATTGTCCATGAGATCGGTCTCCTCTGATTGCGGACCGGGCACCTTAAATGCAGCGCCGCGCGGTCCTTTCCATGTTTCACTCGGACAACGAAAAAGGCGCCGCACCGTTCCGTGCGACGCCTGTTTTTTTCGTCTGATCCACCAAAGGGTCCGATCCTAGCGCATCAAAAGCACCGGAACCTTGCAGGCGCGGATCAGGGCCGTGGTGGTCGAGCCGATAATGAAGGACCGGATCCGCGAATGGCCGTAAGCCCCCATCACGATCAGGTCGATGCCATCCGCATCGATATGCGAGCCCAGTGCTTTTTCCGGCTCGCCCGACAGTCCGACCGCACGCGGCTGCAACCCCGATTGTGCCAGAAGCTGGCAGCCCTCTTCGGCACGGGACCGAGCATTGTCTCCGACAGACACCACCTGCAGATCCAGATCGGTGAAAATCGGTGACTGGGCCAGCACCGCCATCGCACGCTTGGCCGAAACCCCGCCATCATACGCAATCGCCACACGCTCCACCGGTGCGAAAGCCCGATTGGCCACCAGCACCGGCACCTTGGTCGAGCGGATCGCACGCTCCAGATTGGAACCAAGATGGTCATGGGCAATATCGGCCTCATCCCCGCGCTTGCCGATGATGATCAGCCGTGCATCCGCCTCGCGCTCGGTGACGGCCTCCAGAATATCCCCATTGCGCAACTGCGTCGCCACGTCCTGCGCACAGCCATCCCGCAGGCAGACTTCTTGCGTGCGGGCCTTGGCGTCTTCCAGAATTGCACGCCCGCGCTGCGACACCAGCTTCGCGCGTTGTTCGTCGATACTGGCAAGCTGCGCCATCAGCGCCGAGCGCGCCCCCAGCGCGATCGTTCCGGACAGATCCTCGCTTTGCTCGGGCGCGCGGCCCAGCACATGGATCAGCTCGGCAGGCACCCCCAGACGGGCCATCGCCCAAGCGGTATAGTCGCAGACGCTGGCCGAATAATGCGACCCGTCGACGAAAGAGATAATCTTCTTGTCCATGCGCTCCTCCTTAATGCCCGCCTGCCGCGACTTCGGCATCCGGCTTATCGGCCTGCCCCAAACGCCCGACCATCTGCCGCGACATCTCGTCCATACCGATCAACGTGACCTCCGCCCCGTCACGGCGGAATTTCAGCACCGCCATATCCAGTGCAGAGACGGCAGAAAGATCCCAGATCTTGGCGTCCGTCACATCAATCACCACATGATCAAGCGCTTCGTGGAAATCGAAAGCTGCCATGAAATCTTCCGTAGCACCATAGAAGAGCTGCCCATGCACATAATAGGTGCGCGCGCGGCCATCGGGCGACAGCTTGGAGGTCAGATGGAACTGGCGCGCGATCTTGGCCGCAAAGAAACAGCCCGACAGCAGCACCCCCACCAGCACACCGATAGCAAGGTTATGGGTGGCCACCACCACGGCCACCACCGCCAGCATCACCGCGCTCGAGGTCTTGGGATGCACCGTCAAGTCACGGATCGAGGACCAGCTGAACGTGCCGACGGACACCATGATCATGATCGCCACCAGCGCCCCCATCGGGATCTGGCTGACCCACGGCCCCAGCACCACACAGAAGATCAAGAGCATCACGCCCGCCACCAGCGTCGACAGACGCCCGCGCCCACCGGATTTGATGTTGATCATCGACTGGCCGATCATCGCACAGCCCGCCATACCGCCGATAAACCCGGTCAGACCATTGGCGATCCCCTGCCCCACACATTCCTGATTGCGCGAGGATTTGGTATCGGTGAGATCATTGATCAGGTTCTGCGTCATCAGGCTTTCCAAAAGCCCCACCACAGCCACGCCCAGCGAATAGGGGAAGATGATCTTCAGCGTCTCCAGAGTGAAGGGCACATCGGGGATCAGGAAGCTTGGCAGCGCATCGGGCAGCTTGCCCATATCCCCCACCGTACGCACCTCCCAACCGAAACCGATGGAGCAGGCCGTCAGGATCACGATGGCCACCAAGGGCGAGGGCACCGCCTTGGTAAAGCGTGGCAGGATATAGATAATGGCCAGCGCCAGCGCGATCACGACAAAGGTGAACATCGGCACCCGCGCAGGGTCCATTTCGGGAAGCTGCGCCATGAAAATCAGGATCGCCAAGGCGTTCACAAAGCCGGTCATCACCGATTTCGAGACAAAGCGCATGACGAAGCTCACGCGGCTTACCCCGATCACGATCTGGATCACCCCCGCCAGCACGGTCGCGGCCAGCAGGTAGTCCAGAGAATGCTCGCGCACGAGACTGCCCATCAGAACGGCCGTCGCGGCCGTCGCGGCCGAAATCATGCCGGGACGTCCGCCCACGATGGCGGTGATCACCGCGATGGAAAAGCTGGCATATAGCCCCACTTTCGGGTCCACACCGGCAATGATGGAAAAGGCGATGGCTTCGGGAATGAGCGCAAGCGCCACAACAAGGCCCGACAGCACGTCTGCGCGCAAGCTGCCGACCCATGATTTGCGATAAGCATCAAGGTTCATGTCATATCCTGACCGTTTCGGCCCGCAATTTCAGGCAGGCGTCTCGGATTTGGGGTTTGTATTTAACGGGTTTCTCCGGCGGATCGGCGGCCGGAAGAGCCACCCGGGCATCTCACCCGGGTCCTGACGATTGCCCTTTGCATACGAAACCGTGACCAAAAGGGCAATCCGTCCGACACATTTTCCGCGCCCCATTGCTCCAAACCGTCCAACACGCTTAGGTATTTGGCAAAAGGAGATCACGTGTCGGTCACACCTGCTCATATCCTGCGTGTTTCGCTGAACTTTTCCCTTCAGCTTCTAGGGCGGCTTGCGGCCACGAATATCGGGCTGATCTCCGCCGGAGTGGCCTTCTATGCGATGCTGGCCATCTTCCCCGGCGTTTCGGCCACCATCGCGATCTGGACCGCCTTTGCCGACGCCAATACGATCCGGACCTATCTGGCCGTGGCCGATAATTTCATCCCGCCACAGGCGTGGAACCTGTTGTATTCGCAGATCCAGAGCTGGCTGATCTCGACCGATTCCACCATCGGCTGGGGCACGATCGCCTCGCTGGGCGTGACGCTTTTCTCCGCACGGGCAGGGGTCGGGGCACTGGTGCTGGGGCTGAATGTCATCCACGGCACCAAACCCCGCAACACGATCTGGAGCATCTTCTTTGCCTATTTCATGACCTTGGCGCTGGTGGCAGTCATGATCGGCGCATTGGCAACGATTGTCGCCGTGCCGGTTTTTCTCAACATCCTGCCCTTCCACAACACTCCCGCCCTGATCGCATTGACCAACCTCATGCTGTCATGGCTGCCTTGGGGGGCGATGTTTCTGCTGATGTTGACGGTGCTGGGGATCCTCTATCGTTACGGGCCGCGCAAAATGGGCCGCCCGCGCGAGAAGATCTTCACCTTCGGGGCCGTGATCGCAACCCTCGTCTGGGGAGCAGCAAGCTTCGGACTAACTTTCTACCTGTCGCATTTTGCAAGCTACTCCAAGCTTTACGGCTCTATCGGCGCCGTGATCGCCCTTCTTCTATGGCTCTACCTGTCGGCCTTCGCCATTCTGTTCGGGGCCGCCTTCAATGCCGAATGGCGCAAGGAACGCACCGGCAGCACCAAGCCGCTGGATTGAAGAAGGGGCCCGAAGGCCCCTTGCTCAGTAGTCTTTCTCCAGGAACACCCCAAGCCCGCTATCTCCGTCCGACCCGACCGTGCCTTTTGCGGTGATCGTCTTGGTCAGATCCAGATTGAGATTGATCTCGGTCTGCCCGGACGATCCAAGCTCGACATCGGTATAGATCTTGTCCGAGATATATTTGCCCGCCGTCACGGTGGCATTCCCGTCACTATCGGTGCCGACATCCAGATCATCCAGCCCCGTGCTATTGCGCAGCTTGGACATGATGCCGTCGTCATTGCGGCCCGCAAGCGTCGCCACCGCAGATGCCAGCTCTGCCGCTTGCAAAGCCGAGATATTGCTCAGCCCCTGCCCGAAGAGAAGCTGGGCCAGCACCTCTTCCTGCGGCAGTTCCGGCGAGGAGGTCACGCTGAGATCCGGCGCGGTCGCCTGCCCCGAGATACCAAGCGTGATGGCGTAATCGTTCTTGGTCGTCGTGGCCGAGAAATCGATATAGGGCGTAAACTCCCCTTGAAGCTGGATCGACCCCTGATCCAGCGTAAAGCGCTGGTTCAGCACATCCAGCCGCCCGCGCACCAGCTCGAAACTGCCGATTGGCACGACATCGGCCGTGGTGCCGGTAATCCGCAGCTGGCCGCCCAGCTCCGCATCAAGCCCGCGCCCGCGCACGAAAAGCTGGTTGGGCGCGGAAATGGTGATATCCAGCGGGAAGGCCACCGATGACCCGCCCGAGGTGCTCTCGCTCTCCGATTGCAGCACCCCTGCCCGCGCACGGGTCTGCCGCGAGGCCGCGCTTTCGGCGACATGGGTGATATCGGGGATGGACTCCACCCCGCCCAGTCCGGTCGAAGGCACGCGGATCTCGGTGTCCGACAGGCGCAACTTACCGGCGATCTTCGCCCCGCCCGTCAGCGCCCCGTTGATCCCCAGATCGCCCGAGATACGGGTATCATACAGATTGGGGTCCCGCAGCCGCGCACGGTCCAGCGCAATCGCCAGATCCGAGCTGTAAGGCGCGGTGAGCCCGATCGGACCAGTCACCTTGACCGTGCCGCCATCGCTGAAATTGGCGCTGGTCGTCAGATTGACCCGACCGCCGCCAAGCTGGGCGTTCACATTGATCGCCTCCAGCGCCAGCGAAAGGGTCGGCGCGCTAAAGCGCAGCCCCTGCCCCGTCACTTTGCCCGACACCGCGTTCAGTGCTAGCGGTCCGTTCAGTGCAAGGTCGAAATTCAGCGGCCCCTCGACAGAGCGCGGCGAGATGAACGCATTGGCCAGCGCCGATTGCGTCGCCCCTTTCACTGCCAGATTGGCCGTTTTGAAATCCGAAGCCAGCGTCCCCGACACTGTCGCATTGGTATTGCCCGGTCCGGTTGCGCTGATATTCACACCATAATGCTGACCGTTATCGGTGACATCGCCTTTCACCGTCAGCGGACCGGGGAAGCCCGGTGCCAGCAAAGCGGCATTGGCCAGACGTGCATTCAGGTCGATCTTGCGCGCCCCTGCGGTCACCGTGCCCTTGGCATCGGCACTCAGTTGCGGGTTCGACAGGGTGAATTTCTGTAGCTCGATATCATCGCCATTTTGCAAAACGGCCAGATCCAGCACAGAGTCCCCCGCCAGCAGCTTGTCGGCCTGCGACTGGCCCATCGCGACATTCTTGGCATTGGCCTTGAGCGTGATCAGGCGCCCTGCTGTCCCGTCGCTGACCGCCGCCTGCGCGGTGATCTTGCCGCGATAGGGCGCGCCCAGACCCGACAGATCGCTCTCGAGAGAGACATTGATCTCGCCCTGACCGCCCCTCAGCGCCCCTGCCCCCGTGGCTTTCAGATTGGGGTTAGAGATGTTGAAGGTATCCAGCGAGATATCGCCATCTTTCTCCAGCGCGTTCAGGTCGATAACCGTCTTGCCTTGCAGGAACTTGTTCACCTGCGGCTGGCCCACGGCCACGCCGTTTCCGGTGGCATTCAGCACCACACGACGCCCCTCTTCGCCCTCGGTGTAATGCGCGTTCAGATCGACCGCGCCGCCATAGCCCGCCCCGAGAACGTTCAGGTTGGCCTTGGCCGTCGCCGTCACATCCGCATTGCCGGTGGCCAGCGACCCCGAGGCCTTGGCACTCAGGGCTTTCGCATCCGCCGAGAAATTGCGCAGCACAAGGCCGTTTTCATCCCGTTTGGCGGATAGGACGATCTTCGATTGCCCTGCCAGCGCGGCATCCGCCTGCGGCTGCCCGATCGCGATATCCTGACCCGTCACATCCACATCGGCATCAAAAGCACCGCTCAGCACGGTAAAGCTGCCTTTGACCGTGCCCAGAACCGACCCCGAAAGATCGCGCCCCGAAACCTGCGCCAGACGTGCAAGATTATCATGGCGCACCTGCGCATCCGTGGTGATGGTCAGGCCGCCGGTCGGATCCTCAAAGGCCACGTCGCCCTGCAATGCGTAATCACGGCCAGCCACCTGCAAACCGCTCAGCTTGATCGGGCTGCCTTTGACCCAGTTGAAATCGGTCTGTCCGGTCAGCGTCGGCCCCACGGCCTCGGCCAGAGCGGCCTCGCCCATCGCGATGCCCTGCGTGTCAAAACTGACATGCCCCGCCACAGCCGGCTGGTCGGGATCTTGCGTAATGGTGCCCGTCCCGTCCAGATTGACCTTCTCAAGCGACAGTGTGGGGCTTTTGAGCGCATCGACCAGACCGGTCAGGGTCCAGTTATCGCCCGCCGCCGCGTCATAACTGAGCTTCAGCGAGGCATCCTGCAATGTGGTATCGGCCCCCGTCACCGGCAGCACGACCGGCTCGCCGGTCTCCAGCCCCACATTCATATCCAGATCGAACCGTTCGGGCAGACCGCTTGCGGCCAGCGACATCGACCCTTTCACATCCACCGCCTGCGCATCCAGCGACAGCCGGTTGATATCGGTGCCGCCCTTCGCCTTGGACACCCCGTCCACTTCCAGCGCGATATTCTTGCCGAAAAAGTCGTGATAGGCGGGCTCCAGCATCGGGGTAATATCCCCCGCAAGCGTGGCCTTGAAGGTCTTGTCGGTGCCATCCTCGCCTTTGGTCTGGCCAAGGATCACCTTCCCCGTCAGGCGCTGCTGGCCATCGGTCGACAATGCCATATCGGCCGAGAAATCGCTCAGCGGCCCATCACCCGAGACAGCCAGCGTCACGGCAGGGGCCCCCGGAAGGCCCAGTTTCTTCGAGACCAGCCCGCCCTGACCTTCCTGCGTCAGCAGGTCCAGCGACAGGGTCTGGGTGTCATTGGCATAAGAGCCGTTCAGCGAGAACTGTCCCTGCACCTGATCGGTGCGGTCAATGGTCAGCTTGGCATCACCACTGCCTCCGGCCAGTTTCAGCGACCCGTTCACCTTGAAAGTCAGCGGCTCCCCCAGAATGGACTCACCCAGCTTCACCTCGCCCACATCCAGCTTGTCGACATTGAGCGACAGGGGCAACTCGGGCAGCGAGAAGGGTTTGGCCTCGGCGTCGGGCACTTCCACCCCTTCCTGCGCGGCACGAAGGCGGGTCAGTTCGATCGAGCTGGCCGAAAGCTCCTTGATGTCGATATTGCCGCGCAAAATTGCGGAGCGGTTCCAGGACAGGCCCGCATTGCGGATCACCAGCCACGGCCCCTGATCATCCGAAATCGTCAGGCTGTCAAAGGTCGCCCGCGAGGACAGCGCGCCCTTGAACCCGTCAAGACGGATGGTGCGCCCCTCGCCGGACAGCTTGTCCTCGATCAGACCGGTCAGATAGGACCGGTCGCGCTTGGATTCGTCGCTGGCCGCCGTATCGGTACCGGTGGTCTGGACGGTGGTGCCATCCTCGGTCTGGGTCGTTGTGGTTTCCTGAGCGAAGCCCAGCATGGGCCATAGCGCCAAAAATGCGATTGCGAGTTTCGTCTTCATCAGAATGCCTGCCCCAATCCGACGTAAAGCTGCACGCCTTCGCCTGTATCGCCATCCACCGGTGCCGCGACATCCAGACGGATCGGGCCGATACCGGTTTTGTAACGCAGACCGATCCCCGCGCCCGATTGCCAGTCGCCGGTGCCATCATCCCCGACCCAGCCCATGTCATAAAATGCCACCGCGCCGATACTCTCGGTGATGCCCGCGCGGAATTCCCCCGAGAAGCCCATGAATTCGGTGCCGCCGGTCTTGAGCGTGCCGTTTTCCAGCTTTTCGACGCCAAGCGACTGGTAAGGCTGACCGCGCACGGTGCCACCGCCGCCGGAATAGAAAAGATAATCCCGCGGTGTTTCCGCAAGAGACGCGCCAAGCACCGCCCCGTATTGCGCCCGCCCTGCCAGCACGAAACGGTCATCCGCACCAAAGCCGAAATACCCACGCAGATCGCCCGTGGTCTGGATCCCCGTGCCGGTCGCACTGTTCAGCCCCACGAAAGGCCGCAGGCCGATCTTGGCATAATACCCTTTGGTCGCATCGGTCTCGCTGTTGCGTTTGTCCAGCGTCAGCGTGCCCGGAGCAGCGATCTCGCTGAAATAGGTATCGCCCACATCATCCGTCACCATCGACCAGCGATAGGCCAAGCCCAGTTCGCCGGTGATCTGCTCGTTGAAATAATGCGTCAGACCGCCGCCGATCTCGAAGGAATTCTCGTCGTAATCGTCGGTCGATTCCCGCGCCAGCGTGGTTTCGGCATAGGCAGAGGTATCCGCCGAGAAGGTGGCCGGACGGTCCATGCGCACGCCAAGACTGTAATCGGCCCCGCCATCCGAGCCGCCAATCCCCGACACTTCGGCATCCACGCGCAGCCTCTCCGCCCCGCCAAAAAGGTTGCGGTGCAGCCAATAGCCCGAGAGCGTCAGACCATCGACCGTCTGGTATTCGACCCCTGCGCCCAGACGGCGGCGTTTTTCCTCGACCACGCCCAGCGTATAATCAAGGGAATCATCGGCATTCAGCTTGTCGGCCTCGGTCATGGTGATCGAGCTGAACACGCTGGCACGGCGCAGGCGGGTGCGCACCAGTTCCAGTTCGTCAGGGTCGAACACCTGCCCCTTGGGGAACCCTGCAATGGCGCGAATCCGTTCTTCGCGCATACGCTTATAGCCCGAAATGGTGAGGTCCCCGAAGGTCACTTTCGGGCCGGGATCAAGCCGGATATCGGTGGCCAGCGTCTCGTTGCGATGATCGGCGGTGATCTTCTGGCTGGCCACATCGGCCTTGGCATGTCCCGCAGCCTCCCAGCCATCCACCGCCGTCTGCGCCGCCGAGCGGATGACACTGGTGCGCGCGGTCTGCCCCGCCCTGAAGCCATCGGGCAACTCGGTTTTGGGGGCCAAAGGTGCCACCTGCGCCTGCGAAAAGGTGAATTTCGGGCCAGGATCGACCGTGATCTGGATCGATGAAATCGTCGCGGGTGCGTCAAGCGGGGCGATACTTGCGGCTTCTTTGCCATTCACCAGAATGGAGATCGAAGGGGCATAATAGCCCTCGTCGTAAAGCGCGCCCAGAAGACGGGCGTAATCGGCACGGGCAGAGCCGAAAAGATCCTGCGCATCGGGCGCATCCTCTCCGGTCTTGGCCTCGGCACTGACCACCAAAGACGCGCTTTTCAGCGTTTCGGTCAGGTCCTTGTCCCCACCGGAAACCTGAAACTGTGCCATGTCCTGCGCAAATGCCGCACTTCCCCAAACGGAAAGCACTATCCCTGCCAGACCAATTTTCCTGCTGCGCACCTGATTGCCCCCAATCCGCATTATTTTCGGAAACAGTTGCAGCTATTGGCGGTTTTTTCCAGTGCAGCCGACACAATTTTGGGGGAAACTTGCCGAGATCGTCAAAAGTGATCCACTTGGCACACAGATCATCCCAAACTTTTGAAAATCCGGTCCTTATGCCCTGTCATATAGATCGAAAGCCAACGCGAGAACCGTTCCGGATGGCGGGTCACCTCGGCGGCCAGATCATGCAGATCGACCCATTTCACCTGCGCCACTTCCCCGGGATCGGGGGCAAGCGCCAGATCGCGCGGCGCATCGGCCAGAAACACGTCCACGACCTCGTGCTCGATCAGGCCATTGCCCACATCGGCACGGTATTCCAGACGGTCGGCATGGCTGGGATACAGCCCCGTAATGCCCAACTCCTCGCGCATCCGGCGGATCGCGCAGTCATGCTGCGCCTCGTCCCAATGCGGATGGGTGCAGCAGCTATTGGCCCAAAGCCCCGCCGAATGGTATTTCCCTTCGGCCCGCTTCTGGATCAGCACATCACGGCCCGCCATGACGAATACCGACACGGCCTTGTGACGCAGCCCCAGACGATGTGCATCGAGCTTATCGACTGGGGTCAGCTCTTCGCCAATCCAGGCCGGAATAAGATCGGTCATCGCACACACCTCCATAGCGAACGCCGCCGCAAGATTTGCTTGCAGCGGCGTCATTTGTCACGGGGGCAGATCGTCACAGGGGGGCGTTGTACCAGCACGCGCCCCCTGCCCGAACGCGACATTGGTCCGAACGCTTAGTTCGCCACCTCGCCCGAGGCCGCCTGCACTTCGGCGCGGCGCGCCAGCTCGGCACGGTAGAGCTGCACGAAATCGACCATTTCCAGATTGAAGGGCGGGAAGCCGCCATCGCGGGTGACATCCGACACGATCCGGCGCACAAAGGGGAACAGCTGGCGCGGGCATTCGATCAGCAGGAAGGGATGCAGCTGATCCGCCGGCACACCCTCGATGTGGAAGATGCCGCCATATTCCAGCTCAAGCAGGTAAAGCGCGGTATTGGTGGCCTTATTGTTCGAGGTCACTTTAAACTTGCAGATCACCTCATATTGGTTCTCGGCCTGACGCTTCTTCGCATCAAGGCTGACCTGAACCTGCATTTCGGGCTGCACATCCGCAGAGGTCAGACCTTTCTGCGCAACCATATTCTCGAAGGACATATCCCGCACGAATTGCGCAAGGATCTGCATCTTCAATGCCTGCTGGCCCTCATCAGCGCCCGGAGCGGTCGCGCCATTGGTTTCTTCGGTCATCTTGTTCTCCAAATCACTTTGACGAAATGTCTAGCACTGGCGTGCCGCTCTCTTCAATGCCGCGTCCAGCCGGAATTGCCCGGACGGGGCGGGTTTTCCGTATCAATTTCCTCAAATTCGCCGTCGATCACGCCCGGACCGTTTGCCGGACTGCGGCCCATACCCCGATTACGGCTGTCATAGCCCGCAGGGTCGTCAAAGCCCTGCGACGCCGCCCCGCCCATCTGGAAGCCCTGCACCCTGACACGCTTGGCAATCTGCCCCGTGACCCAGTCGCGCACGGCGGGGATCAGCAGCAGAAGACCGCAGGTATCGGTGAAAAACCCCGGCGTCAGTAAAAGCGCCCCCGCCAGCAGGATCAGCGCCCCATGCGCCAGCGGGCGTGAGGGATCATTCAGCTCGGCCATCGACCGCCGCAGCTCGGCCATCGCCTGCGCCCCCTGCGAGCGCACCAGAGAGGTGCCGATAATCGCCGTCAGCACCACAATCGCAAGCGTCGGCCACAGCCCGATCAGCCCGCCGACCTGAATGAACAGGCCGATTTCGATAATCGGAACCAGCAGAAAGGCCAGAAAGATCCACATGGGTTAGTCCTTGATCCAGTCTATAATATCGCACGCCAAATCCCTGATCTGCCGCTTTGATCACGGCATGGACTTGAACGACCTCGTGTCATACATATGTGCGCAGGAGCGAAATACCAAGTCGCCCACCAAAAGCCGTTCGCCCAAGGGACCCAGATGAACAACACAATCATCCAGCTTATCCTTCTTGCCGCCGTTGCGATCTTCTTGATCTTGCGGCTCAAAAGCGTCCTTGGAACCCGAGACGGCTTCGAACGTCCGCCACAGTCGCCCACCGCAGAGCCGGAGGCCGACCCCCAGAAATTCACGGTTATCGATGGCGGACCCGATCACGATATCATCGACCATGTGCCGGAAGGGTCCTCCTCGGCCAGCGCCTTGGCGGCGATGAAACGTCTCGAACCCAGCTTCGAGGTGGGCGGCTTCCTCAAGGGCGCGCGTTCCGCCTACGAGATGATTCTCATGGCCTTCGAAAAGGGCGATCTGGACGAGGTCAGACCCTTCCTCTCGGCACAGGTCTATGACGCTTTCTCCGCCGCCATCGCGGATCGCAAAGCCCGTGGCCTGACCGTCGAGGCCGAATTCATGGGCCTGCGCGAGATGACCCTTGATGCCGCCACGATCGATGGCAGCAATGATGCCGAACTGACCGTGCGTTTCGTGGGCGAGCTGGTCTCGGTTTCGCGCGATGCACAGGGGAATGTGGTCGAGGGCGATCCGCGCATGCCGCGCAAACAGCGTGACATCTGGACCTTCGCCCGCAAAATGGGCGCCTCCGATCCGAACTGGCAGCTTGTGGCGACGGGCGGCTAAGGTGGCCCCCGCGACCATATATACGCGATGCGCCGCCGGAAGGGCGGCGTTTTGCATGGGGCTACGGCCAGAAGCACGGGGCCGGTGATGGGGCGCAAACGCAAACTGACCGAGGAAGAGCGCGAGCTTTGGAACCGTGTGGCACGCACCACGCGGCTTTTTCACGGCCGCCCCTCCGAACCGGTTTCCACGCCACCCGATGACACGCCCCCTGCCAAACCGTCTTCTCCCGTTCAGCCCCCCCTGCCCGAACGCACCAAACCCGATCTGCCGAAAGCCGATCTGGGCAAGCTGCGGCTGGGGGGCGCGACCCCGCGTGCGGGATGGTCGCATGTGCCGCCCCATTCCATCCCCGAAACACTCAAGGCCCAGCCGCTGCGTATGGATCACAAGGCCCATAAGGCGATGACCCGTGGCAAGCTGGTACCCGATGCCAAGATCGACCTGCATGGCATGACACAGGCCGAAGCCCATCCCGAACTGATCCGCTTCATCCTGCGCGCCCAAGATCACGGGCACCGGCTGGTGCTGGTGATCACCGGCAAGGGCAAGGTGGTCGAGGATTGGGACCCCATTCCCACCCGTCGCGGCGTGCTTCGCCATCAGGTGCCGCAATGGCTGCGCCTGCCCCCGCTTGGTCCCGTGGTGATGCAGGTCTCGCAGGCGCATCAGCGCCACGGGGGCGAGGGGGCCTATTATGTCTATCTGCGTAGGCTGCGTGGCTAACCGCCGCGCCCCTTGGCCCACCCTGTGAACGGCCCCATATCCGGCAGTCGCGCAGCAGCCCCCCATGCGTCCAGAGACAGCATCGTTTCGGGAGCCAGCATCACAAAAGAGGCAGGCCGGATTTCCCGCAGCAATTTTCGCGTCATTGCCTGCTGATAGTCCTGATAGCTTGCGGCAATCTCCAGAAAAGCGTTCGGGCCATGCAGCACCTGCGCTTCGAAATAGGGGATGGGCGAGGGCTGCTCGCCCTCGATCACCAGCGCATTCACCGTAATCCCCGACATATCGGTCGCGCCATAGGCGCTTCGGGGCGGAAAACCTGCGTTATTGATTCCATCGCCCGCGATGTCGATAATCTGCCGGACGCATGTCTCGGGCGCGCGCCTCAAGGTGATCACGGCCTGACCGAGCGCATAGCCCAAAGCGGTGGGATAGTTGCTGACAGGTCTTTCCCCTGCCCCGATCCGCTCGGCAGCGCCCAGAATGGTCGCGCGCCCGTCCACAAAAACCCACGGCAGCGTTTCAAAAGTCTGGTCGGTGCCGCTCCATTCAAAGGCAGTCAGCCAGATACCGCCCCGTTCCTCGATGGCGGCCACCACCCGAGGATCGGCCAAAGCCCGTGCCATACCCTGTTTTTGCAACGCATATTCATGGCTGTCGATCGAGGCGGAAATATCAAGCGCCAGCACTAGAACCAGATCACAGCGCGCCTGCGCCGAAAGGGGCACCATCCCCAGCGCCAAACCAATGGCAACCATCCATCGTTGGAGTCCCATGCGCTCTCCCCTCGATTTCCGGCCTCCCCTGCGGGGCCTGATCGAAAGGGTCGGCAAAAATAGTTAACGCACCAATAAGATTTGCCCCTGTCCCCGCGCCCCTCGCGCAAGCGGGGCATAAAAAGGGGCGCGAAACCCTGCTTCGCGCCCGCATTTTGTGCATATGTTACAGAACATACCGGCTGAGATCCGAGGATCTTGCCAAGGCCCCCACCTCTTTCTCGACAAAGGCCGCATCGATTTTCACCGTTTCGCCGCCACGATCGGGCGCGGTGAAGGACAGCTCCTCGAAGACCCGTTCCATCACGGTATACAAACGGCGCGCGCCGATATTCTCGACGGTAGCGTTTACCTCGGCGGCAATGCGGGCCAGTGCGGCAATTCCGTCTTCGGTAAACTCCACCACCACCTCTTCGGTGCCCATCAGCGCGGTATATTGGCGGGTCAGGGCGTTATCGGTTTCCGTCAGGATACGCATGAAATCGGCCTCGGTCAGCGCGCGCAGTTCCACGCGGATCGGCAGGCGGCCCTGAAGCTCGGGCAAAAGGTCCGACGGCTTGGCAATATGGAAGGCCCCCGAGGCGATGAACAGGATATGGTCGGTTTTCACCGGACCATGCTTGGTCGACACGGTCGTGCCCTCGATCAGCGGCAGCAGGTCGCGCTGCACCCCCTCGCGCGAGACATCGCCGCCACGGGTTTCCTGCCGCGCACAGACCTTGTCGATCTCGTCGATAAAGACGATCCCGCCATGCTGCACGGCCTCCAGAGCCGCCGCCTTGACCTTTTCATCATCCAGAAGTTTGTCGGCCTCTTCGGCGATCAGAAGGTCATAGCTTTCCTTCACGGTCACCTTGCGGCGCTGCTTGCGGCCCGAACCGAAGGCCTTGAACAGATCCTGCAGCCCCTGCATCTGTTGCTCCATGCCGGGCTGGCCACCCATCATGCCAATCGGCATACCGCCGGTGGGATCGGAGACCTCGATCTCGATCTCCTTGTCATCCAGCATCCCGTCGCGCAGCTTCTTGCGGAACATCTCGCGGGTCGACTCGCGGGCATCCGCTCCGGCAATCGCCTCGATCACGCGCTCTTCGGCAGCACTATGCGCGCGGGCCTTGACCTCTTCGCGCATATGCTCGCGGGTCTCGACCAAGGCCACATCGGTCAGGTCGCGGATGATCTGTTCCACATCGCGGCCCACATAGCCCACTTCGGTGAACTTGGTGGCCTCGACCTTCAGAAACGGCGCCTTCGCCAGCTTTGCCAGACGGCGCGAGATTTCCGTTTTACCGACGCCGGTCGGGCCGATCATCAGGATGTTCTTGGGATAGACCTCGTCTTTCAGGTCATCGGACAGCTTCTGGCGACGCCAGCGGTTGCGCAGCGCCACGGCCACGGCCTTCTTGGCCTCGGACTGGCCGATGATAAAGCGGTCAAGCTCGGATACGATTTCACGCGGGGTGAGATTGGTCATGGATTACTCCGTTTTATAGGGCGGCAGATGCGCTTTTCCGGGGAAGTCGGGCAAGGCGCGCATCAACGCGATGCGCAGGTCCGTCCAGAACGCGCCAAGCGCGGTCAGCACAATGCCGGTGAAGAAGAGAACCGTGGCAGAGACCTCGAACCAGCTACGGGTCGGGGTTTCGGCATCGGTCAGCCAGCTGACCAGAAAGATCAGATAGCCGATGCCCACGGTCAGGAAAGAACGACGGTCGATGACCAGCGCCAGCATGGCGATCAACCCCAAAGACAGGCCCAGAAGCGCGTAGCCCAGACCCGGCCCCATACCGATAAAGGTCATCGCCAAGGTATTGACCAGCGCAGGGGCGGCACATAGATGCAGCCAGAACCCGCTGGCCGAGGCCCGCCCCATACGGTAGGGGTCGCGCGTGTCAAACCACATCCCCCCTGCAAAGGCCACCAGCCCGAAGATCAGCGTGCCCAGAGCAAGGGTCGAATTGCGCAGATCCATCGTCTCGTTGAAGCTGGTGAAGGGCGCCGTGAACAGGTCATTGGTCGAGCCGAAGATCACAAAGCACCCCGCCAGCCCGCAAAGCGCGATCAGCACCATCGTGAAGGGCAGGCGGAAGCGGCGATACCACGCAACCAGTGCCCCCGCCATCAGCACCGCCAATGTCAGAACCACCGCTTTAGGGCTGGATTGCAGGTCATAGACATGGCCCAAAGCCCAGATCATCGGCGGCATCACCGAAGCCCCATAGGTCAGCACCAAGAGGATCGAGGGCAGCACCATCCGCCGTCTGCGGGTAAAATACTCCGCCAGACACCAGGCGATCACCGCCCAGACGGCATAGATGGCCACCACGCCCGTGGCGAAGACCGTCTGCGGGTCGGGCAACAGCACCCCTGCGGTCAGGGTCAGCCCGAAGGCCCCCGCAATCAGGATGCCCAAGCCCACCGTGACGAAAATCTCGGCAAAACCGCGAAACAGCTCGAAAGGCTCGTCTTCGGCGGCGCGGTGGCTGGCCCGTGCCGCCGCCAGCGCCTGCACCGAGGCCGCCTGTGCCTCGGTCAGATGGCCCGCAGCTACAGCCGCGCGCAGATCGGCCTGTGTAAGATCAGCCAATCGTTTCCACCGTCACATTGCCATTGGTATAGACGCAGATATCGGCGGCAATCGCCATTGCACGACGCGCCACTGTTTCGGCATCCAGATCGGTCTCGATCAAGCCGCGGGCCGCCGCCAGCGCGTAATTGCCCCCCGACCCGATGGCCGCGATATCATGTTCGGGCTCAAGCACATCGCCCGCGCCCGTGATGACAAACAGATCGGTGCCGTCGGTCACGATCAACATGGCCTCGAGGTTCTTCAGATATTTATCCGTGCGCCAGTCCTTGGCGAGTTCGACACAGGCGCGCGCCAGCTGACCGGGGGCCGCCTCCAGCTTGATCTCCAGCCGCTCGAGCAGGGTGAACGCATCGGCGGTAGAGCCCGCAAAGCCCGCCACCACATCATGCCCACCGGGGCTGAGCCTGCGCACCTTGCGCGCCGTGCCCTTGATCACTGTCTGACCAAGGCTGACCTGCCCGTCACCTGCCACCACAACCTTACCGCCTTTACGCACACCGATAATCGTGGTGCCGTGCCAGCCCGGGAATTTATCTTCCGACATATAGACCTCCGTTTGACCCTGATATGTAGGCGCAGGATTCCGCTTGCAACCCTGCCTTCGCTCTTGCCGAAACGGATAAGCGGTGGAAAGCTGCCGAAATGAGTCAGCCGCATCTTACACTTTACCTTGATCCTCCTGCCCTTGCCCGCCTGAAAGCGGGGCAGCACAATTTTTTCCAGCGTGTCACCGGCGCGATGGAATCAGTGGGGTGGACGGTCTCGGCGGAGGAAAGCACGCTGAATGCCCGCTTCGAAGCCCCCGAAAAGCCGGGCTATGCGCTTTATCATATGGAAGAGCCGACCCATGACAGGGCGCTGACCTGCCGCCGCAGCTATACCGGCGCCTATTGGCATGTCGAGGCGCAGGCCGCGCGCTGGGAATGGCCGGTGGCCCATGCCAGATTTCCCCTGCGCCAGATCGACGGCCCCGAAGCCAAGCATTTCTATCGGGCGCTGCGCGAACGTGTTCTGGGCAATGCCCGCGTCACCGACGAAGGGTTCGCCCTGATGCCGCTGCAAGGACGGTTGAGCGAACATCGCAGTTTCCAGTCGATGAGCCCGCTGGAGATGATCGAGACGGTGATGGTGCGCGTCACACAGCCGGTGATCGCAACGCTGCATCCGAACGAGGACTACACCCCGCTGGAGCGGCAGACACTGGTGGCGCTGGCCAATCGCTACCCGCATTTCCGTGTGCAGGAGGGGGGCACGCCCGAACTCCTGCGCCGTTGCTCCTATGTGATCACACAGAATTCCTCTGTCGCCTTCGACGGCTATATCCTGCGTAAACCGGCATTGCTTTTTGCGCAGATCGACTTTCACCATATCGCGGGGTCGGTGCCGCATATGGGCTTGGATGCCGCGTTGGAAATGCTGCAAAAACGGCAGAATTTCGCCAAATATCTTACATGGTTCCTGCGCGATCAGGCGCTGAATGCCGGACGACCGGAGTTTGAAACCCGTCTGCTGACCCATCTACGGGAAAAGGGCTGGCCCGTACCCTCCATTGCCACGGCCTGACACGCGTCCTCTTGCCCCGAAAGCGCAAAACTGGAAACATTGCCCGATCACCGCCACAGCCGCGTGGCACAATGGCCGCAAAGGGGCTTCGCCGATGGTCTTCTCTCCCGTTCGCCAGATCGAGATCGACCCTTTCAGCCTGACCCTTATGCCGATGCAGCAAGAGCATCTCGGGGCGCTGCATGGCCTGTCCGTTGCGCTTGGATGGCCCCATCGACATGCGGATTGGGCGGCCAATCTGGATAGCGGCACCGGCATCGTGGCGGTGGACGAGGCAGGTCGGGTGCATGGCTCGGCCATGACCTTTTCCTATCACAGGGATCTCAGCGCCATCGGTATGGTGATCGCCCATCCCAAACTCGCCCGCACAGCGCTGTTCCGGACCCTTGCGACCGAGGCACTGGAGCAGAGCACGGGGGCCGCTTTCCTGAATGCCTGTCAGCAAGACGTGTCTTTTTATCGCGATCTCGGGGTGCGTTCTGCGGCACCTGTTTTCAGATATGAGGGCTTTCTGCCTTGCGGATTTTCCCTTGCGCGCAATGTCCGGCCCTTCCGCCCGCAAGACCGCCCGCGCCTCCATCAGCTTGATCAAAGCGGCTATTGTGCCGACAGATCCCGACTGGTTGCCACCCTTCTGGAACAGTCCGAAACCTATGTGATCGAGACATGCGGCCATGTCACAGGGTTTGCGATGCGCCGCCGTTTCGGTCGGGGGCATGTGATCGGGCCGGTCATTGCCGCCAACGAGACCGACGCCCTCAGCCTGACCACCTCGCTTATGGCGGGGCTGGCGGGGCAGTTCCTCCGGCTTGACACCCGCCAGACCGAAGGAAGCTTCGTCGGGTTTCTCGCGGCTCTGGGCTTCCGCGCCCGTCCGGATGTCACCACAATGACCACCACCAACCTGACCTTCAGCCCCGAAATCTATGCAATTTCCGGCCATTCTACGGGCTGAGCCACCCACCATAGCAAAAAGGCGCCCCGAAAGACGCCTTTTCAAGCCTGACGGCCCCGTTTCAAACCCTAGGGGCCGTCTCCCTCAGCCGCGATCAGATCGCGCTGTTGATCCAGTTCTGCAGGGCCGCTTTCGGAGCCGCACCGATTTTATTCGAAACGACCTCGCCATCCTTGAACAGGAACAGCGCCGGAATACCGCGCACGCCAAGCGATGCGGGGCTTTCGGGGTTTTCGTCGACATTGACCTTTACGATCTTGACCTTACCGGCCATCTCGCCCGCGATCTCTTCCAGAGCGGGGCCGATCTGACGGCAGGGGCCACACCATTCGGCCCAGAAATCAACAACGACGGGAACGTCGGATTGGCGGACTTCGGCATCGAAGGTTGCGTCGGTAACAGCGACAGTTGCCATGGGATTTCTCCTGAATACTAAGTTGATGAGAACCTATGTATGCGACCCCGCCCCGTCAAGATGCAGGGTCACTGCACAAAGCCGCATCCATCTGTGCGTCAGTCAGCCAATCGATCCGTGCCTTTGCCGTCCATAACAGCCCGCAGTCGATCGCGCGGTCAGGGTAGATCTGGCGCAGCATCTCGCGGTAGGCGGCCAGCTGGCGCACCAGACCCAGCGGTACCTGCGCCACATCCTCGGGCACGATCTGGTTGGATTTGTAATCCAGCACCCGCACACGGTCCGGCCCGACCAGCAGCCGGTCGATGATCCCATGCATCAGCTCGCCATTCATCCGCGCGGTCAGTTCCACCTCGGCCAAAGCCTCGGGCGCCAGGAAGGGCTGCATCTCGGGGGCGCGCAGCACCGCCCGCGCCTCGGACAGAAGCGCAGGAAGCTCATGCTCGAAGGCGGCATCCTCGCCGGTCAACAGCAGATCGCGCGCCCAATCCTCCCAGTCGTCCTCGGGCCAGTTGGGCAGATGTTCCAGCAAAAGGTGGATCTGCCGCCCGCGCCGCTTGGCGGCCTCTTCATCGAAGACACCGGGCAAATCCCCCGCCAGAGCCTTCGCCCCACCCAGATCCGAGGGCGTCAGCACGCGTTTGGGCCGCTCGGGGCGCAAGGCAGGCACCTGCGCCCAATCGGGCAAAGCGGGATAGGTATCGACCACCCTGCCCGCCTTGAACCCGTTTTCCGGCCAGTCGCCATGCTGCACACGGCGGATCTCGCCCAAGGATTGCAAATCGGGCGACAGCCCCGTGGCAGGCCGGTCACCTGCCTGCAAAAGACCGTTGGAAATCATCGAATACCAGCTGTCATCGCCCTCTCCGACCTTCCCCTGAGCGCCCACAATCAGCCATTTCTCGGCCCGCGTCATCGCCACATATAGCAGCCGCATCCTCTCTTCGGTCTGGCGCGCGACATTGGCCGCCTGCGCATCCGCCTCTTCCGGCGGGCGGTCGGCCGAGGGCGCGGCCCAAGCCGCCGTGCCATCCTCAAGCCGGTAGATATTCAACGGACGCGCCTTGATATGCGGCTTGCCAGTATCGGGCAGAATGACCACCGGCGCCTCAAGCCCCTTGGACCCATGCACCGTCATCACCCGAATGGACCGCCCCGCGCCCTCAAGCTGGCGCTTCACCTCGACATCATCGGCATCCAGCCACACAAGGAACCCCGTCAGGCTGGGCACCTCGGCGCGTTCAAAGGCCAGCGCCTGCGAGATCAGCTCGTCGATGCCATCCTCGGCCTCGACCCCGAGCCGCGCGATCAGCTTCTCGCGCCCGCCATGGCGGGTCAGAAGCCGTTCGATCAGATCATGCGGACGCAGGAAATCGGCCTGATCGCGCAGATCCTGCAGGATTTTAAGCGTTTCGGGGTGGCTTTCGGATTTACGCAGGGCTTCCCACAGATATCCCTTCCGTGGTTGGGCCAGCGTGTAAAGATCCTGCTCGGACCAACCGAAAAGCGGCGATTTCAGCGCCTCGGCCAAGGCCAGATCATCTTCCGCCGTCGCCAGAAACGCCAAGGTCGAGCGGATGTCCTTCACCGCCAGTTCGGCCCCCAGCTTCAGCCGGTCCGCGCCCGCAATCGCCAATCCGGCGGCCTTGCACGAGCGGATGATCTCGGAAAACAACGCCCCGCGCCGCTGCACCAGAATGAGGATATCACCCTCATGCAGCGGACGGCTGTCCGCGCCATCGGGCAGACGCACGCCTTGGTCGATCATCGCGCGGATCTCGGCGGCGACAGTACGGGCCAGAACCACGGTCGGGTCGGTATCAGTGAGAAGATCAACGGGGTTGTCCCATGCTTCTTCCTGCTCGGTCTCGGCCTTTTCGACCAGCGGCCAAAGATCCACCCGACCGGGCATTTTGTCAAAGAAGGCAATATGTTCAGGCGCACCGCCCAAGCCCTCATTGGCCTCGCCCGAGAAGGTCATATCGGTCAGCCCCAACACCGCCCGAGACGAGCGGAAACTATGCAAAAGCTGCGCCTCCTGCAGGGGCCGCCCGACGGCTGCGAATTTCTGCGCGAAATGCCGCTGCATCGCTTCAAAAGCCCGCAGATCGGCACCTTGGAAGGAATAGATCGACTGTTTGCGGTCTCCCACCACGAAGATCGTGCGGGGCTCGTCGCGTGCACCCTCGCCTGCGGTAAATTCATCGGCCAGACGTTCGATCACGCGCCACTGGCTGGGCGAGGTATCCTGCGCCTCATCCACCAGAATATGGTCGATCCCGCCATCCAGCCGGAACAGCACCCATTGCGCCATGGTGCTATCCGACAATAGCCGCCCCGCCCGTTCGATCAGATCGTCGAAATCCAGCCAGCCGCGTGCCGCCTTCGCGGCCTCAAGCTTCGGCAGGAAGACCCGCGCGAAATTCTGCAAAGCCTCGGTACGATCAGCAGCCTGCAACCCAAGCCGCATCGGGCGGGCCTGTTCAACCCGCTCCATCAGCTCGTTGAACGGATCCATCAGCGCGCCTGCGGCCTTCTGCGTGGATTTGGTGGGCAGCGACCCGATCTTGGCACTAAAGGGCACCTTGGCCGATGCACCCGTCAGGCAGACATCCTCCAGAATGGCCAGCGCACTGAGGTCCGCCCCCGAGATCAGCCCCAGCTTCAGCGCGTTCTTGGCATCGGTCGAGGACCCTTTGCCCATAACCGCCACCATATCGCGCAGGATCTTCAGGTCATGCGTGTCAAAGACCTCATCCACCAGCGCCTGCCCGTCAAATCCGGCAGGCAGACCGTAAAGCGCCAAGACCTGATCGCGGGTCAGATCCTGTGCAAAACCGTCTTTATTACCCGCGATATTGGCCAGCAGTCCGCCCAGATCATCGGTTGAATAATACCGAACCAAGCCGTCCAGCACGGGGCAGTCCTCGCCCGTGGCGATATCCTCCAAAATCGCCTGACGCAGCAGATCGCCCGAGCGGTCATCCATTTCGGAAAACCCATGCGGCACGCCAGCCTCCAGCGGAAACCGCCGCAGAAGCGCCGCACAGAAGGAGTGGATTGTCTGGATCTTCAACCCGCCCGGCGTCTCGATCGCCTTGGCAAAGAGCCTGCGCGCCTCGGCCAGACGGTCGGCGTCGATGGTGATTTCCTCACCCAGATCAAGCAATTGCTGACGCAGAGCCGCATCCGACAGCATCGCCCATTCGCCCAGACGTTTCAGAAGACGGTTCTGCATCTCGGTCGCGGCGGCCTTGGTGTAGGTCAGGCACAGCACCTTCTGCGGCTCGGTCCCGTTCAGCAACAGCCGCGCCACGCGGTCGGTCAGAACCCGCGTCTTACCAGAGCCCGCATTGGCCGAAAGCCATGTCGAAGCCGTCGGAGAAGCCGCGCGGATCTGGCGGATCGTCGCATCATTGGGGGCGTTCATGTCAGATCCTCCCCATCGGGTGTCTCGCTCAGCTCCCATTCGCCGTAGCGCGACAGCTGATCATAATCGCTGCGGTCCTGCGCCCCATGCATCGCGCGACGGGCGGTAAAGCCTTGGGCGGGCTTCATATAGGTCGCCACCAGCTTGCAGAATTTGGCCCAAGCCTCTTCCGCCGTCTCGGTCTGGGTCTCGCCGCCGCGGGGCTTGAATTCGACGGTCGTGGTGTGATGGGCGGTCTCGCCCTCGCCGCCCAGACGGATATAGGTCATGCCCTCGACCTCACGCGGGCCGATCTGCTTGAAGGCGCCACGGGTGACCATCGCGGCCTCTAAAAGCATCTGCTTGTCAAAGTGGATCATCTCGCCTGCCGAGGGCGGAGAGCCTGATTTATAATCATAAATCCGGCTCAGCCCGTTTTCCAGAATATCGATCCGGTCAGGTTTGGCGGTCAGCTTGAAGTCCAGATTTGGCAAGGGCAGCCCGGTCTTTTCTTCGATAATCGCGGGCGTGCCCAGTTTGGCCCGCGCGGCTTCGTCCACGGCAAAGCGCCGCGCGATCTTGGTGATCCGCGCCAGCCAGAGCCGCTGCACCGAGGGCCATGGCACCTCCTCGCGCAGAACATCCCCGGCAATCGCGATCAGCCGCGCCTCGCCCAAGGCGGGGTCTTCACCGTCGGGGCGCTGGCGCACGAAACGCTCGACGATCTCATGCAGCACATTGCCGCGCAAAAGCGGGTCCGGTTCGGGCCGCAAAGGGTTGAGAGGATAGAGTTTTAGCACCTTGCGGGCGTAAATCGCGTAAGGATCACGGATCAGCGTTTTGACCTGCGTGACCGACAGATCCTTCGGGCGCGCCTCGACCGGAGGACGCGGCGAAGGGCGACGCGCGGGCTTGGTCTCGCCCTGCGGGCGGTCAAGGCTCGAGGCCAGCCCCAGCCATTTCGCACCGCGCTCGCGCATCTTAGCCAGCGCCTCGGGGCCGCGTTTATCGGGCAGGCCGGACATCAGGTTTACCATCCGGTTCACCCAGCGCGAGGGCACGGTCTCGGCCTCGGCATCGCGCCGCGCACGGGTCAGGACAACCCGCGGCGCGCCCACCGCCTGCTGGAAATCATGCGCCGAAAGCCCCGTCTGACGCTCGGGCAGCAAAAGCCCCGCCTGAAGCCGCATCTGCCGCGACAACCACGGGTCGGGATCGGGCGCCTCGGGCCATGAGCCTTCGTTCAGCCCTGCCAGAATCACCAGCTCGGCCCCCTGCACCCGCGCCTCGAGCGCGCCAAAAATCGTGATGTCACGATGGGCCGCCAGCCCCGCCCGCGTCATCGAGCCTTGCAGCAAATGGTTGACCAGATCGGCATAGGAGGCGCGGGTATAGGCGCCGCCATGCACCGCCTCGCGGGCCAGTTCGGAAAAGACGCGGAAGGCCTCGCGCCCGCCATCCTGCAACCAAAGCTCGCTGGCCTCGACCGTGCCATCCGGCCCCGTCGCCAGATGCGCCGCAAGCGCCAGATGATGGGTCACACATTCGCCCAAGGGCATCTCGTAAGGCGCTTCCAGCAAAGGGAAAAACGCGCCCAGCCAATTGGCCCAGGTCAGCTTGTCCAGATAATCGGGCTTGTCATCATAGCGTTTCGCCCAAGCCACCAAAGCCGCATGATCGGGGAAAGCAGGGCCCTTGTTCCGCAGATCCAGTTCCAGCTCGCGGGTATAGCGCAGATGGGTGCCGCGCATGGTCGAGCCCGTGGCGGTCAGCGGGTGCTTCAGCAAAATCAGCAGCCCATCCAGCGTCAGAGCCTCGCCGCGCATCGCCGCCAGATGGCGCAAGAGCCGCCCCGGAGCCGTCTGTTGCAGCGGTTGCCCCGCCGAATCGTCAGGGATGATCCCCCAGCGGTCCAGCGCCACCGCCACCCGCCGTGTCAGCATACGATCCGGCGTGATCAGCGCGGTCGAGGTGCCGTTTTCCGCCGCCTCCCGCAGGATCAGCGCGATAGCATTGGCCTCGGCGCGGGGATCTCGGGCCTCGATCAGGGTCAGGTCTTCGCAGGCCGCAACCAGATCCGGCAGATGCGCGCCCTCCTGCATCCATTGGTCGGTCACAGGCGCAGGCCGAAGAGCCAACGAAATCAGCGCGTTACGCTCGGGCGAGGGTTCAGGGCGGTGGTGCCAGCGGGCCACATCGGCGGGCGTGGCCTCTAGCGCATCCAACATCGCGCGATAGCGGTATTGCGGGTGATCCTCGATCGGAAATGTACCGGATTTCAGACTGTTCCACGCATGCGGCGGCATGGAGAAATCGAACCCCGGCAGCACAAGCGCCCCCTGCGGCAGCCGCGCCACCGCCTGCATGAACAGCCCCGTCGCCCCGCGTGACCCCGTCGACCCCGCCACAATAATCGGGTCGGTCGGCCCTGCCTCGGCCCAATCCGCGATGATCTGTTCGACCACACGACGCTGGCGGGCCTCGGCATCGGGGGTGGCATCAGCCTCGAAGTAGCGCGCAACAATCCGAATGAAATCAAGGCTTAAGCGCCAATGCTGCGCATGGGTATCGGCAATTTCCAGCCCCTCGAGGTCATCGGGGGTGACGCCTTCGCTTTGCATCTCGGCCATCAAAGTCGCAAGACTATCAGCCAGCCCGAAGATCCCATGCCCCGCCTCGAACCCCGGAAGCCGGTCGACCAGCCCCGCCACCAGCTGCGCCAGCTCCAGCCGCCGCCGCAAAGCAGGTTCGGCAGGCGGAAGCCCCCGCACCGGCGCCCGCCCGAGGTCGGTCACCAGCTTCAGTTGCGGCAGAAACCGCGCGCCATGCAGGTCGAATTCCTCGCGCACGCGCCGCAGCATCCGCCCCGAGTTCAGGTAAAGCCGCACCCGCGCCATCGCCTCGGGGGGCTGGTCCTGCATCCGCGCAATCAGCCCCGCAACCAGCTCGCGCGGGAAATCCACCCCGCAGGGCAGAGCGTAAATGCCCCGCTCAATCATCGCGGCGTTCCAGAAGCGCCTCGGCCAGCGGAATGCTTTCGGGACGCCCGACATCACACCAGCCGCCGTCGTGGATGACCCCGTAAACCCTGCCCTTAGTTAGAAGACGGTCCCATAAGAGGTTCAACGAAAACGCCCCTTCGGAAATATCTGAAAGTTCAGCAGGATCGATAAGCTGTGCACCTGTATAGACAAATCCCGGGCCACGCGACAGGCGCCCCTCTGACAGAGTGAAATCTCCCGCGCCTTTATGGCCCGTCGCGCGTTCAGGCGGAACCAGCATCAACAGCGCCGACATCTTCGCCGGATCCCAAGCCGCCCGCAGCGCGGCCAAAGGATTCGGCCCCGTCCAGATCGCATCCGTATTCAACGTAAAGACCGGCCCCTGCCCCAGAAGCGGCAGCGCCTTGCGCAGCCCGCCGCCGGTTTCCAAGATCTCATCCGTTTCATCCGAAATCTCGACCGAGCGCCCCGCCAGATGCTGGACGATCTGATCGCCTCGGTAATGGATATTGGCGACGACCTTCGAAATCCCTGCCTCTTCAACCAGTTCCAGAGCATGATCCAGCAAGGGGCGGCCTGCCACCTCGACCAGAGGCTTGGGGCGATCCGCTGTCAGCGCACCCATCCGAGTGCCGAAACCGGCAGCAAACAGCATCAGGCTATCGGGCGTGTCGCACATTGGAGGCGTATCTCCTCAATCAGGGGGGCGTCAGGGGCGGGCATGGTCCGCAGGACCTCGTCGCGCAGTTCAGACAGGGCCGGATGGGTCAGATTGTGCTGCAGATGCGCCCAGACGCGCGGCATGAATTCCAGATAGCGCGGCTTTCCGGCCCCAAGACAAAGCCGGACAAAAATGCCCAGAATACGCAAAGCGCGCTGCGCGCCCAGACAGGCATAGATGGCAGAAAATACGTCCGCATTTTGTGCTGTCTTCCGGCAGTAAAATGCAATCTGCGCCGTTTCTGTCTCTCGCGAGACCTCCCGCCGCGCATCCTGTAAAGCCGAGACCAGATCATAGGCCGGATGGGCCAGAACCGCATCCTGATAATCCAGCAATCCCAGCCGCGCGACCCCTTCACGCTCCGCCAGAAGCAGCGCATTTTCGGCATGGAAATCGCGCAGGGACACAACACGTTGGCCGTCATCCACCCGCGCGAAAGCCCGCCGGACGGCGGTGGACAGCTCGGGCCGAGCGGCACAGGGATACCATTCTTCGGTCAGCGCGGTCAGATCGGCCAATCCTTTGGCATCCAGCTCTGCCAACCCCTCCGGCGGGGCACAATCGCGCAGGCCGACCAGCACCTCGGTAATCAGACCGTACAGCTCGGCCTCACGCGCGGGATCTTGCGCCACAAGCCGGGCGATCAGGTCATCCCCCAGATCTTCCAGCAGCAAAAGCCCCTGCGAAAGATCCTGCGCGTAGATTTGCGGAACAGAAAACCCTTGGCTCGCCAACCAGTTGGTCATGTGGAGAAAACGGTCAAGCTCCTCTCCCGGGCAGGTAAGCATCAACACCGCAGGCGGCGTTCCTGTGATACGTTCATAGCGGCGCGCGGAGGCATCCCCCGCCAGAGGCAGGCGCTTGCCCTCCGCCCAGCCAGCCCGTTCCAAAAAGGCGTCGACCCTATCCATCAGAATGCCCCCAACATCTCGGGCAGACGTGCGGCCCACGCGGCATCGCCCGAAAACACCACCTGACGCGACGCGCCCTCTTCAGTCAGGGAAAACGCCAGCGTCAGGGCCGAAGCCGGAGCCAGATCCCCCAGACGGTCAGGCCATTCCACCAGACAGATCGCCTCCTGAAAGGCCTCGTCCAGCCCGAGTTCCAGCACATCATCAGGGTGGAACAGGCGATAAAGATCGCTATGCCAGATTTCCGGATCCGCCTCATAGACCTGCACAAGCGTAAAGGTCGGGGATGGCACATCCTCATATAGCCCAAGCATCTCGAGACGATGCTGGATCAGGGCCCGCGAAAAATGGGTTTTGCCGGCACCGATCTGCCCGTCCAGCAACAGCACATCGCCCGCCTTGAGAAAGGGGGCGATGGTCCGGCCAAGCCGGGCAGTGGCATCGGGGTCGACAAGAGGAAGGGTCAGGATATCTGCGCTCATGGCGCCCGTTCTACCCTGCCTGCCTGCCCGTGCAAAGGATCATTGCGCGGCAATCTTGCGCAAAGGTTCCAATGTCGACAGCGCCTCTTTTTCTGCAAAGCTGGCCATCAGCGCCCCTCCGGCCAGCGGCACGAACCTACACCCCACCACGCGCCCGTCGCGCAGGGTCACCTCGCCTGCCAGAGGTTCGCGCTCGGCCATTGCCCCCAGACGCAAGCGGGCGCGGCTCCAGATCTCGGTCGGAACACAGGCTTCGGCCCAAGACCGCAGAGAGTCATGCAGCGACATGCCAGCGGATTGCACCGGCCAGAGCGCCCGATAGGCGGCATTGGCGCTGGTCAGCTCGCCCGAGGGCAGGAAAACGGCGACAGCCTCGGAGATATTGTCCAGCACAGAGCGGTCCAGATCCCGCTCGGAACGGAATTTGCGGGTCAGGGTCATCTCCGAGGTGATATCCTCGAACAGGAAAGCGATGGCCCCGTCAGGATGCGGACGGCCGGTGACACGGTAGGTCTGGCCATTGGGCAGGTTCCACGTCTCCGAATGATAGCCCGCTGCCGCCTGCTTTTCGAGCGTGGTCATCTGCTCGCGCCAGCTGCGGTAATCCTTTGGCTCCGCCATCATACGGGTCTCGCGCAGACGATCCAGAAACGCGTAAAGTGTGGGACGTTTGGACAGGAAATCCACACCAAGCGCCGTCAGATCGCTCAGCGCAGGGTTGAATAGCTGCAACTGGCGTTGGCGATTGAAGATCGCCAGACCGATCGGCAGGTCGGCAAAGGTTTTGGTCAGGGTCTGCACGAAATCACGCAGAGCCTTTTCCGCATAGACCGTCGCGTCGGCAGATTGCGCGAAATGCATCCAGTTATCGCCCAGACGGTAGCTGTAGCAATCGAACCACGTATCAATGCCATCCTCGTCCTGCAGCATCAGCCGACGCGGCGCATATTCGGTCTGTTCGCGCTCGAACTGGAAAATCTGCGGCAAGGGCCAACTGAGCGTGACCTCTTCCTCTTCAAAGGTGCCGGCCCGCAGCAGATAGGCGCGGTTCGCCCAGATCGTTTCGCCTGCCGCGCTCTCCTGCCACACCAGCGATGGCGACAGATCCAGCGCATGGCGCAGGTTCTCCAGCTCGTCCTCGAGCGCGCGCTGGGAGAGACCATCGACCAAAAGCCCCTGCCCTTCGGCTTCGGGATCAATCAGGGTCACGCGGGTCAGGCCATTCACATCCTCGGCCAGCAAGCGCAGCGGTGCCCCGCCATTGGGTCCGGGAAAGCCGGTGAGTTCAAGCCGCCCCACCGTCCGCAGATCGGCAAGGCTTTCGCGCACGGTTTCGAAACGCGGCATCAGAAACGCAACCAGACGCCCCCAGTCGCTAGAGGCAAGCGGCGAGGCTTCAAGCAGGGTCCGCGCAGGCGCGGTCGCGTCGATCAGCTCTTCATCATCAAACAGAAGAACCGTTTGCTCGATCATGGGCTGAAGCGCGCGGGCGTCCTTCTTGCGCAAGCTGCGCTGCAATCGGGTCAGCACCAAAATCGCCACGACCGCCGCAACGGTTGATGCAATCGCAACCAGACCCGTGATGACCAAAACCTCTGACATATCCATGCCCCATGCCACAAACTGAAGTCAAAGATGCAACACAATGGTTAATGCGCCGTTAAGCTTAACAATTCCTTTTCGATCAGCTCTCTATCGGCACATTCTCCCCCAGAGCCTCGCGCTCGGGAGCCAGCAGCCGCTCGATCGGCCAAGCCAGCTCGACAATCGCTCCCGAACGCTCGGGCTTGCGATCTGCGGGCACAAAGGGGGTTGTACCATTGCGAAAGGTGATCCGCGCGCCGGTGCGTTCCAACAGCGTTTTGGCGATAAACAGCCCCAGCCCCATCCCCTCATATTCCTTACGCGCGGTCGAATTCCGCCCGTGCAGGAAGGGGTCACCGATACGCCCGATCACATCGGGCGCATAACCGCGCCCGTCATCACACACACGCACCACGATGGTCGAGCCACTCCACAGCGCGTCGACCCAGACCCTGCTGGCCGCAAAATCCACCGCATTCTGCACCAGATTACGCAGCGCATGGATCAGCTCGGGGTAACGATAGATGGCGGGCTGCTTATCGCTGCCATCGCCAATCGGTTCTGTCGTAAAGATAATTTCTTTTCCGCGATCCATATGCGGCTCGGCCGCCTCCCGCAGGACAGAAATCAGCGGCGCGGTCCGCAGATGCAGGTCATCCTTGCCCGCACGCCCCATCGAACGCAGGATATCGCGACAACGGTCCGCTTGCGCACGGATCAACAGCGCGTCCTCCCGAAGTTCCTCGTTATCGGAAAGCTCGTCAGCCAGCTCGCTCGACACCAGCTTGATCGTGGCCAGAGGCGTGCCCAGCTCATGTGCCGCCGCCGCCACAACCCCGCCCAGATCGGTCAGTTTCTGCTCGCGCGACAGGGCCAGTTGCGCCGCCAGAAGCGCCTCTGACATGACACGGCTGTCATTCGAGATCCGCTGCGCATAGGCGCCAAGAAAGACGACCCCTATGACAATCGCCGTCCAATACCCAAACTCGAACAGCGCCGGTAGCTGGATGACTTCGCCTTCGGTCGAGACCAGAGGCACATAAAGCCCTGCCACGAAGGTCGTCAGAACCACGGTCACTACCCCGATCAACATCGTCGCGCGCCATTCAAGCGTCGTTGCCGCGATGGTTGTCGGAACCAGAATCAACAGGGCAAAAGGGTTGTTCAGCCCGCCCGTCAGCAGCAACAGCACCGCCAGCTGCGCGGTGTCGAACAAAAGCAACGCCAGCACCGCGTTATGTGACAATCTGCGGCTTTCCGGCGTCAGGAACAAAGCCAGCAGATTCACCAGAACCGAAGCCCCGACCGTCGCCAGACACCAGACAAGATTAAGCCCGATCTCCAGCAAAAACCATGCCACGAGGATGGCCATCAACTGGCCGATAATCGCCATCCAGCGCAGAAAGGTCAGCGTGCGCAGCCGCACCCATTCATGCGATGTCGTCCCGCGCACGGGGAGCGCCGTTTCAAACCCCGACATGACCGCGTCCTTCCCTTCCGTCAAAATGCCTTTAGGACATTCTGTCTGCTTCAAAACCAGCATCAATATTGATAACACTGCTGCAAAATCCGATCTGCTTCACAAATTCAACAGATGACCGGATCCGCATGGGAGAAAATTGATGAGCCTTTCCCCGAAAGTCTATGCCATTCTAGGGGCTGTTATCGTGGTCGGCGGCATCGCTATCGGCATCGGCATGACCCGTAACCAGCCTGCGGATGCATTTGCTCAATGTCGCGCCAAACCTGCTGCGGGCCATGTCAAACTGGGAGGACCCTTCACGCTGACCTCGGAGACGGGCGAAACTGTCACGGATCAGCAGGTCTTCACAAAGCCGAGCCTGCTCTATTTCGGCTATACCTACTGCCCGGACGTCTGCCCTCTAGATTCCATGCGAAATGCGCAAGCAACTGATATCCTTGACGAACAAGGCTATGATGTGCAGCCGGTTTTCGTGTCAGTGGACAGCGCCCGTGACACCCCCGCTTCGGTGGCGGCCTTCACCGATGTCATGAGCCCCAAAATGCTGGGGCTTGTGGGCACACCGGAGCAGATCAAGGTGGCGGCCAAAGCCTATCGCGTGCTGTTTTCTGTGCAAAACCCGGACGACCCCTATACGCTGATCAGCCACTCCACCCAGACATATCTGGTGCTGCCCAAGCTTGGCTATGTCGATTACTTCGATCGCGACACGACGCCGGAAGAGATGGCCGAGCGCGTCAGTTGCTATATCGACCACGCGAACGCAGAGTAACTTGCAAGCGAGAACGTATGGCGGCATTTGACCCTGTGCCATTCGCCGCCTAAAAGATGTCTGGTGCTTGGATTTTTTTGCGGACGACCCAATGGTTGATGATCTTTCTTCCGAAATCGGCTCTGATCGTAGCCTGTTGCTGGTCGATGACGATCAGGCTTTCCTGACACGCCTCGCGCGGGCCATGGAAAAACGTGGTTTCGAAGTCCAGATGGCTGGCTCTGTGGCCGAGGGGAAAACGCTGGTCGGCCAATCTGCCCCCGCCTATGCCGTCATCGATTTACGGCTGGAGGACGGCAACGGGCTGGACGTCGTGGAAGCTCTGCGTGAAAGCCGCGAGGATGCGCGTATCGTGGTGTTGACCGGCTATGGTGCGATTGCCACCGCCGTTGCCGCAGTCAAAATGGGGGCCACCGACTATCTGTCCAAACCGGCGGATGCGACCGATATCACCAATGCGCTTTTGGCGCGCAGCGACACGCAGCCCGCTCCGCCGGAAAATCCGATGAGCGCTGACCGCGTCCGTTGGGAACATATCCAGCGGGTCTATGAACTTTGCGATCGGAACGTGTCGGAAACGGCGCGGCGCCTCCATATGCACCGCCGCACCCTGCAACGTATTCTGGCCAAACGCAGCCCGAAATAGCGGGCCAATCACCCTGCCTTGGGCGACATCACCTGTCCGTCAAAGCTGTCATCGGCAAGATTTTGGCGGAACACCAACATTGTTTGCTCCAGGCGCCCTGCCATCTCGTTCAGCGCATTATGTGCAGCAGTCGTTTCTTCGAGCATGGCGACATTCTGCTGCGTCGTCCGGTCCAACTGCTCCACAGAGCTATTCACCTCATTGACGGATCGCGATTGCTCGGCCGCGCTTTCAGCCAGTTCACGGATCTGGGTCGCAATCGTCCCGACATGCCGGATAATCCTGTCGAGTTCGGACACGGTGCGGCTGACCAGTTCGGCACCGGTTTTCACCTGCCGGCCCGAAGCCTCGATCAATTTGCTGATTTCCTGCGCCGAAGACGAAGAACGCTGCGCCAGTTCGCGCACCTCCGATGCGACCACCGCAAACCCGCGCCCAGCCTCTCCCGCTCGCGCAGCTTCTACACCTGCATTCAGCGCCAAAAGATTGGTCTGGAAGGCGATATCGTCAATCACAGAGGAAATCCGCGCAATCTGTGTCGAGCTTTCCTCGATAGCGGCCATCGCTTCGATCGATTCGGCCACCACGGTCGAGCTTTCCCCCGCCGCCTTACGCGCCTTTTCTGCCGATCCGGCAGTTTCACGGCTCACCAGAGCCGCCTGTTCGATCGCCACCGTAAGCTCGTTGATCGCAGCGGCGGCATCACCAAGTGCGCTTGCCTGCCGTTCGGACCGGGACGAAAGGTTGTCGGCGGCGGATGTGATTTCGGAAATCTGCGCCCGAATATCGACGGCGCATTCCAGAGCAGTGGTCACGGTGGCGGCAAGCTGCTCGACCGAAAGATTGAAATTTTGCGCCAGATCCGCATAGCCCGGATCGTCGGGCCGCACCATCCGCACCGACAGATCCCCCTGCGCAAGCTGCTCCAAAGCGCATTTCAAGGCCGCCACAAACTGCTCCTGCCGCTTGGCCGTCTCGGCACGTTCCATACTTTGTTGACGTTCGGCCTCCAGCACCGCCATATCGGCAGCATGTTTTTCATCGGCCTGACGCGCGGCCAAGGCGCTGGCCTCCTGCGCGGACTGCGCGGATTTCTCGGCCACGGCACGATGCGCCTCGGCCTCGCGCGACATGGCCTCTGCCGTTTCCCGTGCCTGCGCGGATTGCGCCGAAATGGCCTCAAGTTCGGACATACGGTCCAGCGCATCACGGAACAGCTTCTGCCGTCGCCGGACCACCTCGATCAGCACGCCCGCTTCAAGGGCAAAGAGACCGCCATGTAACGCAATCCTTTCAAGATTCTCGTAAATATCCGTGCTGGGATAGACCAGAACCGGATAGATGATCCCGAGCCCTGCGTGATGCAGAACCGTACTGACGGTCATCACGATCAAACAGCGCGTATCCACAAGTGCCGTCACCATCGCGCACATCACAAAAAAGGCCATATGGGTGTCGATGATCCAGGGATGGCCTGCAAACGCGGCTGTAAAGGCGAAACATTGGCCGATCATCCCCTGCGCCAGAAGCGAACGTCCCTTTTTCGTGTCCCCGATACGCCACCCCAAAAGGGCCAAAGCCGCAAAGACACCTGCCGCCCCTGTCGCGATCCAGAATGCGGTCCCGATGATCCAGGCCACAAGCGACACACCAAGCGCCGCAACCACCATCCCGAATGCCAGATATTTCATCGCCATATCGCGGCCTGCAAAAGGGAGATCGCTATCGTCGCTGAAAAAGGCCCCTACTTTATTCATCCGCAGATCCATTCCACTTTTCTGGCATCCAGAAGAAACCACGCCCCCGCCCTCTCGAGGCGGTCGAGCTGAGCTAAATCGTCAATCTCGATCAAAAGTCCGAAGGGCGCACGGGTTGGTCCGATCAGCCGCGCCTGTGCGACGTCGGCCACCTGCACGGCATCTTCCCAAGGTGGCACAACCATGAGGGTCAATCCCGCATGATCAGGCCGTGCCCCTGTCAGATGTGCGATCGGCGCGACCAAGAGCGAGAAGAAAAGAATCAACGCCTCCAGCTTCATCCGAACCCCTTTCACAAGTCTCGGAATCTACCTAAGGAAGAACATTTAAGCTGCGATTAAATTATATCGGAAGCGCCGTGGTATTCTGCACCTCATGCAGCGAAAAGCTGGACTGAAGCTGCGCCACCCCCGGCAAAGAGGCAAGCCGCGCACGGTGTAATTGCGCGAAATCATCGGTATCCTGCGCCACGACTTTCAGCAGGAAATCGGCCTTGCCTGCCATCAGATGGCATTCCAGCACCTCGGGCACCTTGCGCACCTCGCTCTCGAAGGCACGCAGAACCTCGTCCTTTTGGCTCGACAGGGTAATCTCGACAAAAACCGTGGTGTTCCGCCCCAGACGGCGACGATCCAGAAGGGCTACGTAATCGCGGATAAAGCCTTCTTCTTCAAGCCGTTGCACCCGCCTATGACACGCGGACGCCGAAAGGTTCACACGCTCGCTGAGATCGGCGTTGGAAATACGGCCCTGCTGCTGCAGCACCATCAAAATCCGGCGATCCGTCGCATCAAGTGACATACAGTTTCCTTCGGCCCAAAACGGTCTGGGCCGAAGAATCTTCTAATTTTGAAACTTGTTCAAGAAACTTTCCCCTTCTCGCAGGAAAGAGTTCAGCTTTTTTTCAACGCGTCCCGAATATCGATCAGAACATCCAGCTCGCTCGGGCCGGTGGGCACCGCCGGTGCCACCTCATCGGGCTTCTCTGCGGCGGCGCGAATGCGGTTCACCATCCGCACCAGCATGAACACAACAAAGGCGATGATCAGAAAGTTGATGACAGCGGTCGCGAAGGCCCCATAGGCAAAGATCGCAGCCCCCGACTCGCGCGCAGCCTCAAGGCTGGACCCCGCTGCGACATCGCCGGACAGCACCAGATACATATTGCTGAAATCCAGCCCGCCGATGACCAGCCCGATAATCGGATTCAGAAGATCGGAAACCATCGATTTCACAATCGCCGTAAATGCCGCACCAACGATAATCCCCACGGCCATATCCATCACATTGCCCTTGGCAATGAAATCCTTGAATTCCTGCAGCATAACGTTTCCCTCGTTCTAATCGAATTGCACATGCTTATCGTTAATCACATGCATATCCCGCGCGGGGCTTCAACAGAAACTTAGTGCCGCAGGAAGCTCATCGGCAGCGTGAATGTCAGGCTGGCATTGCCCAGACCCGCCGGTGCTTTGGGGAAACGGCCCGCATTGCGCACCGCAGAAAGAGCCGCCGCATCAATGGCCGCATTGCCCGAAGACCGTGCCAGCGAAGCGGAAACCAGCTGTCCGGAGGCCGCAACCGTCAACCGCACGACGGCCTGCCCCTTGGCCCCATTGGCCCCCGAGGGATAGCGTTTGCGCCGTTCAACCCGCTGACGGATCTGCGCGCCCCAGCGCCCGCGCAGGCTTTCGCTTTGCGCATTGGACAGGGTCGCCGCATTCGAATGGCCGTCATTGCCCCGCGCCCCGCGATTGCCCGACCCCGCCGCATGGCGCGCTGCGCGCCCTGCCGTATCGCGGTCCGATTTCCGGCCCTTGCGCTGGTCATCCCGCGCCTGACGATGCGGTTTGACCGGCTTTTCGGGCTTGGCCTCCGGACGCTCCGACGTTTCGGGCGCAAGCTCCGTCGGTTTTTCTTCCTGCACCACCTTCTCTTCAACCGGTGGCGTCTCGGGGGTCACTTCCGCTTCCTCGGTCACCTCGGGCAATGGCGGAGCCTCCGCAACCGTTGGCAAGGTCACTTTGGGCATATCGATCTTGGGCGGGGCAGCCGCAAGCTTTAGCTCCGGTTCGGGCATTTTGGGGTTTTCCCAAGCCTCGACCAATTCGGCGACCTGTGCATCCGCCGCCTCGATACTGACCAGCGCATCGCCTCCGGACCCTGCCGAAACCGCGCCTTCCGAACGGGAAACGAACCCGAACGCCATGACATGCAGCGCCGCAGCCACGGTCGCGAACCCCGCAAGCTCTATAAGAACACGCCCGCTTTTCATTCCGCCCCTCCCCGGGTCGTCACCAGTTCAACTTTGGCAAAACCGGCCTGCCCGAGCTTGGGCAGCAATCCCGCAAGATAGGTCGCTTTCACATGCTGATCTCCGCGAAGCAGAAGATGGGCGGGATCGGTCTCGCAATCGGTTGTCGCGCAATATTCTTCCCGCGCCTGAACCAACGCCCCGACCAGCGGATCCACATCTTCGCCCTGCGCCACGATCATGTCACGGAACCCAAGCTGCCCCTCGGCCCCGAGAAACACCGAGAATTCCCCCTCGGCTTCGGCCGCGGCCTCGGAGTGTGGCGGCTCTGTCGGGAAAGGTTCGGGCGGGGACAGTTTGGCTGAAATAAGAAAGAAAATCAGCAGAAGAAAAACGACATTGATCATGGGCAGAAGCGAAGAATTTCCGCCCCGACGCTTGGGCGCATCGAATTGCATAGCTCACTCCACCAAAATCAGATGGCTGAACCCGGCGGCGGTCAGACGGTCCATCACCGTCACCAGAGCCTGCAGCTCGGCCTCTTTGGCCCTCAAGATCACCGGATCGCTGCGCTCTTCGGTCAGACGGTCCAGCTCGGTGACAAGATCATCAAAGTCGCGCGGTGTCCCGTTCAGCATCAGCGTGCCGTCTTCCGCGATATCGACCAGCCGCGGGGCCCCTTTCCACTCGGAGGCGGCCCCGCTGGCTGCGGCCAGAGGCAGGCTGACATCTTGCGTAAAGCGCGATGCCAGCATGAAAAAGACCAGAAGCAGAAAGACGACATCGATCATCGGCGTCAGATCGGGGCGTCGGCGCACGCGCTCCGGAGCGAAGTTGAACATGACGTTTACTCCGCCGCCAGCGCCCGGATCGTATCTTGTTTGGCGTCACGCGAAACGAAGACCTGCGTTGCGGTATCTTCCATATCCTCGCGAAGACCGTCCACGATGCTTTCGAACCATGTCAAAGCCACCTGTGCCGGAATTGCAACGGCCATACCGGCTGCGGTGGTCAGCAGCGCCTCCCAGATCCCGCCGGCCAGTGTTGACGGGTCCGCACGAGCGCCCGCCTCCTGCAAAGCCTGGAAGGCCGAAATCATACCGGTCACCGTGCCCAGCAGACCGATCAACGGGCCGATCGTGGCCGCCAGTTCCAGACCGCGCAAGCCACCGCGCGCCTTGGACAACAAGAGCCGTGCCACTCGCCCGGTTTCTTCGCGCGCCTCGCTATCGGTCAGGTTCGAATCCGCCGCCAGCATCGCTGCGCGGGTCAGACGGGCGCGCAGGCTGCGGCGTTTCTTGAGGCTGTCAATCGCGGCGGCGCGCTGTCCGGCCTTCCATTGCACCAAGGCGCGGCGCGAATGGCTGCCCCCCGACCATGCACCGAAACAGGCAAAGCGGTAAAGCTTCCACAAGATCAGGGCCACGGTCAGCACCGAAAGAAGAGCGATCGCCCAAATCGCAGGGCCGCCCATCTGGAGAAAATCTGTCAAACGGCTCAAGCCGGTTGCAGGATCGACTGCAATTGATTCGGGTTCCATCACGTCCTCAAATACCAGAGTGTTTCTATCAGAAATACAAACTGAGCCAGCTTGTCAACGAAGAGCCACCGGCAAAAGCCGAGCGGATTCAGTAAGCGCCTGAATTTTATAGATTAAAAAATTAATGCCGAAGCAAAGCTCCGGCACGGGTCAGGGAAAGATTTTGGATAAGCCTTATGGCCACTGCGGCGCGACAGCCCCGACGCCCACAGTGGCCATTGGTCACGCAGCGGCAAAGCCTTGCGTGTCCCCACCCGGGCGGACAAGACGCGTTGCCTGCCACGCCGACCAGCCTTCCGGCTGGGTCATGTGAAATTCTTCAAGCGCCGGATCGGGCAGAGGTGCCCCTGCAAGCCGTGCCCGCGCCTCTTCACGCGCTTGCCGGATAATCTCGTCGGAGCGGCGCGACATCGCACCATCCACCAGATCATGCAGCATCTGCCGCAGGTCCTGCTTGCTGGCAGGGCGACATTCGTCGATCAGATCCATCAGCCTCTGAAGACGCTGACGCGCGCTCTCGAGACGGTCGATAGCACGGTCGCGCTGATCCGCACGGAACGCGAGTTCCAGCGGCAGGCTGTCCTGATAGCTTTGCAATTCCGCCCAGAGCGCCGCAGAAGCGGCTTCCAACGACGCATCGACCATATTCAACTGGGCAATCCGGTCTTCGACCCGCGCGATCCCGTCACGGATACGTGCCACGCGGTGATGCAGCATAGCCTCTGCCGCCTCGCAAGTTGCAATGTCACGCGCAGCGCGCCCGATCTCTATCAGGCCCATCGCCACGGCGACCACCTGATGGTCCACGACAACACGCCGGGCGGTCAGCCCCGCCAGAATCCAGTCCTGTTCCTGCTGCATGATGCACCTCGCTTTCTGCGTTGTTCAGAACATCGCAGAGCAAGGTGAACAAGTAGTGAACGGATTTACTCCGGCTTGCGCAAAATTTTCGTCAAAGGCTCGAACATCTCGGCATTGGTCGCCACAACCGAGCCGCTTTCGAAGATCTCGCGGTCCTCACGCACGGCCGAGACGAAGCCACCGGCTTCCTTCACGATGACCAGACCTGCGGCCATATCCCACGGCTGCAGCTCGCGCTCCCAATAGCCTTCGTAGCGGCCCGCCGCCACATAGGCCAGATCCAGCGAGGCCGCCCCCCAGCGGCGCACACCGGCACAGGCGGGCATAAGACGCGCCAGATCGCGCAGGGTCGCCGGAAGGGTATTCTTGGCCCCGAACGGCACGCCGGTTGCAAACACGGCCTCGGTCATCGAACGACGGCCCGAAACGCGCAGGCGGGTTTCGTTCATGAAGGCGCCAAAGCCCTTTTCGGCGAAGAACATCTCGTCTTTGGCGGCATCGAAGATCACACCGGCTACAACCTCGCCCTTATGTTCCAGCGCGATCGACACGGCCCAATGCGGCATACCGTGCAGGAAATTGGTCGTGCCATCCAGCGGGTCGACGATCCAGCGGCGGGTCGGGTCCTTGCCCTCTTCCTCACCGGTTTCCTCGCCCAGCCAACCATAGGTCGGGCGTGCGTTCAACAGCTCTTCCTTGATCAGCTTCTCGGCCTCGCGGTCGGCACGCGACACGAAATCCCCCGGCCCTTTGGCGGAGACCTGCAGGTTTTCGACTTCGCGGAAGTCCTTCACCAGCGACCGGCCTGCCTTACGGGCGGCTTTGATCATGAGGTTAAGATTTGCGCTGCCTTGCATGGGAGATCTCCTTGGGGGGTTCGAGGCGTTCGCTTATACCGTCGGGCACGCGATTCCAAGCGTTATATACGCTTCCGGCACAGCGTGATGCGAAAGCCCTTCTCCCCGATGCCGACCCGCGCGCGTCAGAGCGCCACACCTCCGGAGACAGCGCCTGTCGTCATGGCCGCCGCGCCGCGCTGCAATTTGACAGGCTCGGTCCGCGCCAGCCGCAGGAAATAGGCCATATAGGGCTGCACGGCATCCTCCGTGCGGGTGGCGGCATATAGGCGCTTTTGCAACCCGTGCTCTGTCACAGGTTTCGTTATGTAATCAGGGCGATAGCGCACTTCGCGCAGCACCCAGTCAGGCAGGACGGCCACCCCGCGCCCGGCGGCTACCAGCATCAGGATCACAGCGGTCAACTCGACCTGACGGTGGGTTTTAGGCTCGATCCGTGCCGGCGTCAGCAAGCCCGAAAAAATATCCGAGCGCGCCCGGTCCACCGGATAGGTGATCAATGTCTGGTCCAGAAAGTCCTCGGCCTCGACATATGCCTTCTGCGTCAGCGGGCTATTGGCCGCTGCAATGAATGTCGGGGAATAGTCGAACAGCGGGTTGAACACGACACCGTCAAGCTTTTCCGGATCGGACGAGATCACCAGATCAACCTCTTCGTTCTGCAGGGCCGGCAGGGCACGGAATGCCAGACCGGGGCGGATATCGATATCGACATCCGGCCACGCCCTGCGGAACTGCTCGAGCACCGGAAAAAGCCAGTCATAGCAGGCGTGACACTCGATCGCGATATGCAACCGCCCCGCCCGCCCCTGCCGCAGGGCCAGAAACTCGTCCTCGACCGCGCGCACCTCGGGCAGGACCCGCTGGGCCAGACGCAGCAGCCGTTGCCCCGCCGCCGAAAGCCGCATAGGCCGCGAGCGGCGCACAAACAGTTCGGTCCCGACCTGTTCCTCCAGCCCCTTGATCTGATGCGACAGCGCGCTTTGTGTAATATTGAGCGCCTCCGCAGCCCGCGCCAGCCCGCCCGTGTCTTCAATCGCTTTGATGGTTCGCAGGTGACGCAGCTCGAGATACATCAAATCTGACTCATGTTGTTGTTGAGTAATATGAGTTTGTCTCACATTACGGAATCTGGCACAAGATCTTCAATCAGTAAGGATAGCGCCATGACCACGCCCCGTTTGAGTTTTGAATTCTTTCCCCCGCAAACGCTGGAAGCATCGTTCCGCCTGTGGGAAACGGTAAAGACTCTGGCCCCGATGCAACCGAATTTCGTCTCGGTGACCTATGGCGCAGGTGGCACGACCCGCAAGCTGACCCATGAGGCGGTGACCACGATCGGCAAGAATTACGGGCTGGATGTGGCCGCTCACCTGACCTGCGTCAATGCGACCCGCGCCGAGACGATGGAAATCGTCAACGCCTATGCCGAGGCAGGGGTCAACCAGCTTGTCGCACTGCGCGGCGATGCGCCAAAGGGGCAGGACCGCTTCACGCCCCATCCCGAGGGCTTCGCCTCTTCGGTCGAGCTGATCGAGGCGCTGGCCGCCGACGGGCGCTTCACCATCCGCTGTGGCGCCTATCCCGAGCCGCATCCCGATGCCGCCGACGATCTGGCCGATGTCCGCTGGCTCAAACGCAAATGCGAAGCCGGAGCCACCTCGGCGCTGACCCAGTTCTTCTTCGAGGCAGAGACCTTCTTCCGCTTCCGCGACCGCTGCGAGAAAGAGGGCGTGAAGGCCAAGATCATTCCGGGCATCCTGCCGATCCAGTCGTGGAAGGGCGTGCAGCGTTTTGCGGCAAATTGCGGCGCCAATATCCCCGAGCATCTGGGACCGGCCTTCGAGAAAGCCATTGCCGAAGACCGCGAGGAAGACCTCTCGATCGAACTTTGCACCAAGCTATGTGAAGAGCTGATCGCGGGCGGCGTGGAAGACCTGCATTTCTACACCGTCAACCGCCCCGTGCTGACGGGCCGCGTCTGCCAGAATCTGGGCCTTGCACAAGGGCTTGATCTGGGCGCGGTTGCCTGAGACGGCAGCGCCTGACACTATAGACGAAACGGGGGCCGCGCGGCCCCTTTTCCATGCAGGAGCCACGGATGACAGACACCGCCCTCTTTGCCGAAAGCGCCAAAGATTTTCTCTCGCGCGACGAGGTGACCTCGATCAGCGGTCTCGACTATATGCAACGGATCATTGACGGCAGCGCGCCACATCCGACGGTTGCCAAGCTCATGAATTTCCGCGTGATTGCCGCTGAATACGGCAAGGTGACCTTCCGCGCCTTTCCCGAACATGCCCAGACCAATGCCTTCGGATCGACCCAAGGCGGCTGGTACGGAATGGTGCTGGATAGCTGCATGTCTATGGCGGTGATCTCGGGCCTCAGGAAAGGCCAGTTCCAATCCACCATCGAATACAAGATCAATCTGATCCGCGCGATCCCGCCCGGAGCAGAGCTGACCATCACCGGCGAACTGACCCATATCGGGCGGTCAACCGGCGTCGCGGTGGGCGAGATCCGTGGCACGCAGGACGGCAAGCTTTACGGCCAAGGCTCCTGCACATGTTTCATTCAGGGCAGCCCGCAGGACGATGCCGGAAGATCGTAATAGACATAGGCCTTACCGATCACCCGCTGCCAGCGCCGCTCCCCCCATGCCGCGAACAGAGACTGGTCAAACCCCTCCGGCGTGAAAAGACCGCTTCCAATCATCCGGCCCTGCGCCAGAAACCGGTAGCGGATCGTGGGCTGGATATTCAGTTCGGGCACCTCATCGGCCGTCAGAATGCGCAACTGGTTTTTCTGTACGGCCCGGGCAACAGCCGGATCCTCTGCCTCTGTCACAAGGCGGGCCATAATGCCTGCCTTGTAACGTGCCTTGTCGCGCGGGATCAGAAAGCTGGAAATCATCACCTCGTCCACACCGGTCAGCCCGCCGACAAGCCGCGCCATCGACGCCCGCCCCCCAAGCGCCGTCATGGCCTCTTCCACGCCCAGCCGGAGGGTCAGCACATCCGTTGAGGCCTGCCGTGGCCATTGCCCCCGACGCTTTTCCGGCAAAGGCTGGCCCGCCAGAAGACGCAGCACAAGATGGTTCAGACGGAACTGGCGTTGGGTCAGGACAGCCATGCACACCTCCACAAGAGACCCCCTTACCTTGGGGCAACGGCATGAATGCGAGATTAATCCTGACAAAAAAGGGGCCGACCGGCCCCTTTTCGCTTACATATTGGGATAGTTCGGGCCGTCGCCGCCCTGAGGCGTGGTCCAGTCGATATTCTGGGACGGGTCCTTGATATCGCAGGTCTTGCAATGGACGCAGTTCTGGAAGTTGATCTGGAAGCGCGGGCCCTCCTCGCCTTCCAGCACCTCATAGACGCCTGCGGGGCAGTAACGCTGCGCGGGTTCCGCATATTTCGGCAGGTTGACCGAGATCGGCACCGAAGGATCGCGCAGCTTCAGGTGGCAGGGCTGGCTTTCCTCGTGGTTGGTGAAGGAAAAGCTCACATTGGTCAGCCGGTCGAAGGACAGCTTGCCATCGGGTTTCGGGTAGTCGATGGGCTGGAAATCCTTGGCCTCGCCGGTGGCCTGCGCATCGGTCTTGCCATGTTTCAGCGTGCCGAAGACCGAGAAGCCGAAGAGCTCGTTCGTCCACATATCGAACCCGCCCAGCACGGTCGAGGCATACATCCCCCATTTCGCCCACATCGGTTTGACATTGCGCACCTTTTTCAGGTCGCGGCCAATCGCGCCATCGCGGACCTCGGCCTCGTAGGCGGTCAGTTCATCGCCCGAACGGCCCGCCTTGATCGCCTCGGCCGCAGCCTCTGCCGCAGCGATGCCCGAGAGCATCGCATTATGGTTGCCCTTGATGCGCGGCACATTGACCATGCCCGCCGAACAGCCCAGCAGAACACCGCCCGGGAAGCTCATCTTGGGCAGCGACTGGTAGCCACCTTCGGAGATCGCCCGCGCGCCGTAAGCCACGCGCTTGCCGCCTTCCAGAAGCTTGGCCACCTCGGGATGATGCTTGAAGCGCTGGAATTCCATATAGGGGAAGACATAGGGGTTCTCGTAGTTCAGATGGACCACGAAGCCCACATAGACCTGATTGTTCTCGAGGTGGTAGATGAAGGACCCGCCGCCCGCATTATTGCCCAGCGGCCAGCCCATCGTATGGGTCACGGTGCCTTGCGCGTGCTTGGCGGGGTCGATCTCCCAGATCTCTTTCATGCCAAGGCCGAATTTCTGCGGGCAATGGCCTTCGGACAGGTTGTAACGGTCGATCACGATCTTGGCCAAAGACCCGCGCACGCCCTCGCTGAGGAAGACATATTTGCCGCGCAGCTCCATGCCCGGTTCATAGGCAGGCCCCGGCGTGCCATCGGCCTCGCGGCCAAATTCGCCCGCAACGACCCCCGCCACGCGGTCGCCCTCCATCACCAGCTCGGACGCCGCCATACCGGGGAAAATCTCGACGCCCAGCTCCTCGGCCTGCTCGGCCAGCCAGCGGCAGACATTGCCCATCGACACGATATAATTGCCGTCATTCGACATCAGCTTGGGCATCGGCCAATGCGGGATCTTGGTGGCCTTGGTCTCGGTCAGCAACAGGAAGTTATCTTCCGTCACCGGCGTATTCAGCGGCGCGCCCTTTTCCTTCCAGTCGGGGATCAGCTTGTTCAGCCCTACAGGGTCCAGCACCGCACCCGACAGGATATGCGCCCCCACTTCCGAACCTTTTTCCAAAACGACCACTTCAAGATCGGGGTCGATCTGCTTCAGACGGATGGCAGCCGACAGGCCAGAGGGGCCAGCGCCGACGATGACAACGTCATAATCCATCGATTCGCGGGTGATTTCGGTCATAAAATTAGGGCTCCCTGGCTGGCCTTCGCGCGTGCTTTTACGTTTTCAATAGCTTACCTTCAGTCTCAAGGCAATCTGGGCCTAAGTCTAGAGGCTTGTTCTGCACGGTGGAAATGCGAAACCGACACTTTACTTCTGGAGAGCGAAATTTCGCATCTGCCTCGGGCTGGCCCTTGACACCACGGCGTCATCCCCGATTTACACTTCTTCGACCGCCCAAGGAAAAACAAAACGGCAAAGGGCCTTGTTTATGGAAAAGATACCGCTGACCCGCGCGGGATTTAATCGGCTGGATGCCGAGTTGAAGAAACTGAAATCTGTCGAGCGTCCTGCTGTCATTCAGGCGATCTCGGAAGCACGCGAACTGGGCGACCTTTCGGAAAACGCCGAATACCACTCGGCGCGCGAAAAGCAGAGCTTCATCGAGGGCCGCATCAAGGAAATCGAGAGCATCCTCGGCCTCGCACAGGTGATCGAACCGAAAACGATGTCGGGCGCGGTGAAATTCAGCGCCACCGTCACGATTGTCGATGTCGATACCGACGAAGAGAAGACCTACCAGATCGTCGGCGAACATGAAGCCGATCTGGAAAAGGGGCTTTTGAACATGAAATCCCCTCTGGCCCGTGCGCTGATCGGCAAGGATGAAGGCGATACCGTCGAAGTCCGCACCCCCGGTGGCACGCGCAGCTACGAGATCCTCGAGATCCTCTTCGTCTGACGGAGCCTGAAGATGACACCCGAAAGATCCGACCCGCTGAACCGGCAGCCCGATCAGCCCCGACCCGCTACGGATACGGGCTTTGGCCGCACGGAAATGATCGCTGCGGCGCTCAGTGTCCTCTGGCTTGTTCTGGTGATCGGGGTCTGGGTCTTCATTCCCTCCGGAACTGACGGGCAAACGACATCTGTCATCTTCACTGTGGTGGGTATTTTCCTGCCTTTCGCCATGATCTGGGTGGCGGCCCTGACGGCCAAAGCCTCACGGGAAATGCGCGCCGAGGCGCAGTCGCTGCGCGCCTCGGTGGATGCGATGCGGCAGGCATGGGTCACCGAGGCCCGCGCCCGCCGCGACGGCTCTGTGGAGAAGAAGCTTGACGAGATCGCGCTGGCCACCCGCCAGACCGAAACCGCCTTGCTGAATCTTGCGACGCAGGGCAGCGGCCATGCTCTGGAGGCCACCGCCGACACCAAGATGGCCCTTGTCAGCCCGCCACCGGCCCACCCTCTGCACGAGGAACAGGCCACGTTCGAACTTGGCGCACCGGCAGAGCCGCTGGGCACGCCGGTCACCGTGGGCGATTTCGTGCGTGCGCTGAACTTCCCCGATACGGCAGATGACCGCGAGGGGTTCCGTGCGCTACGCCGCGCGCTGGAAGACCGGATGATGGCCAAGCTGATCCGTGCCGCGCAGGATGTGCTGAACCTGCTATCGCAGGACGGCATCTACATGGATGACCTCAAACCCGACCGCGCTCGCCCCGAGCTCTGGCGCCGCTTCGCCAAGGGCGAACGCGGACGCGAGGTGGCGGCCCTGGGCGGGGTGCGGGACCGTTCGTCACTGGCGCTTTCGGCGGCGCGGATGCGCAATGACACCGTGTTCCGCGATGCGGCCCATCACTTCCTGCGCCAGTTCGACAAGACCTTCGCCGGTTTCGAGCCCAATGCGACCGATATGGAGATCGTCGAACTCTCCGACACCCGCTCGGCACGGGCTTTCATGCTGCTGGGGCGCGTGGCTGGCACCTTCGACTAGGGAGCCATGCCCTGCGCCCGACGCAAGAGCCGCGCCTTAAGAGCTGCGGCTTGAGCCACGGGGGGCCTCGGAGGCATCCCAAGGCCGTAGCGGGCAGACCATCACAAAGGCCGTGCGATAGGCGAAGAGCAGCTCTGTCAGGCGGCTCTCCCGCGCGCGGATCACCCGAAAGCCCAGACGCTCGTATAATGCGCGGGCCCGCATGTTCTCTTTGACCACGTCCAGACGCAGTTGCACGTAGCCACGGCGTCTGGCCTCGGTGCAGACCGCCGTGATCAAGGCCGCACCAATCCCGCGCGAGCGCTGGTCGGCCCGCACCGAAAGCCCGTCCACCACCATCGCCCTATGTTCCTGATCACGGGCCAACACCCACAGGCAGGCCCAGCGCCAGACGGCCCCGCCCAGCCCGTAAATGGCCCTCAGATCGCGGTGATCACCGCCCACAAAGGCCCCCTGCGCGGTGCGGAAGCCCGCAACGGCCAGTAGGGTTCCGCTGTCATCCTCCACGGCGCAATATCCGTGTGTTCCGTCCATCACCCGCGCAATGAAGGCCAGCGCCTGCGGTTCGGGGCCCAGAACACGACCCAGCTTGCCGCCGAAGGCCTGCCAGTAAAGCTGCGCGGCAGCCTTGCGGTGATGCTCGGGAACCCCGCGACGGATATGATAGCTCATTTCCCTGTCCCCAACGCGTCATGGCGTGCTTGCGCCAGTTGCAGGTCTTCGGGCGTATTGATGTTGAAAAACGGGTCCGGCAGGTCGGCAAACTCCACGCGCCGCGCCCGTGCAAGCCGCGCCCCAAGACGCCGCTCCCCTGCTGCCAGCGCCTGCACCACCTGCTCGCGCCACGCACAGGGCCAATAGGCAAGGGTCGGATGCCCCCGCCCCTGCGAGACCGCCTGCGCGGGCTCTGCCTGCGCGCCCGCGCCTGCGCCTGCGGGCACAAGCCGCGCCACAAGATCGGCGGGAATAAAGGGCGTATCCACGGCCACAGTCACCAGCCCCGCCGCGCCTGCAAGACTTGCCCAGTCAAGCCCTGCCAGAATGCCCGCCAGAGGCCCGTCATGCAGATACGCGGGCGGATCGGGCAGAACGGGCAGATCCTTGCACCAGGCGGTGAAACGCTCGGGCGTGCCATTGGCCGAAACCGCAAGCCGCGCGACCTGTGGCGCAAGCCGGTTATGGACATGCGCAAGCAGGGGCTGGCCGCCCAGCGAGAGCCATGCCTTATCGACGCCCCCCATACGGCGCCCCTCTCCTCCGGCAAGGATCAGGCCGAAAATCTCCAAATTGCCTCCAATACAATTCTGCGCTTGTCGCCCTTGAGAGCGTGCTTATGACTGCCTGCATGAACACCGACTTACAAGAGCAAAGCATGCACGCGCGTCACGCCTTTCTTCGCGGTATTGTGGCCACCCTGCCCTTTACGCTGGTCATCGCCCCTTTCGGCCTACTCTTTGGCGTGGCCGCAACCGAGGCGGGCCTCGATCTTGGCGAGGTAATGGGATTCACCATTCTGGTCATCGCCGGTGCCTCGCAGTTTTCCGCCATCCATTTGATGGAAGAACATGCGCCCGTGATCCTCGTCATTCTGACCTCGCTCGCCATCAATCTGCGGATGGCCATGTATTCCGCCGCGCTGGCACCCCATCTCGGGCAGGCAAAGCGCTGGCAGCACGCGCTGGTTGCCTATTTCATGGTCGACCAGACATTTGTGACCGCCGAAACCGAATATCGCCTGCGCCCCGAGATGTCGCTGCCCGCAAAACTCGCCTTCTATGCGGGCTGTTCCACGGTATTGCCGCCGCTATGGTATCTGTCAACGCTTCTGGGGGCCGTCGCGGGCGCGGCCATCCCGCCGGAATTCGCGCTGGATTTCGCGCTGCCCATCACGTTTCTGGCGATGATTGCCCCCGCACTACGGTCGCTGCCGCATATCGCGGCCACTTTGATGTCGGTCTGTGCGGCTCTGCTGCTGGCTTTCCTGCCCGCAGGTATGGGCCTGCTGATCGCCGCGGTCTGCGCGATGGTGACCGGCGCACAGGTTGAACTGTTTCTGGCACGGAGACGCGCAGCATGACCGGCTATTCCCCGTTCGAAATCTGGACCATCATCATCGTGCTGGGCATCGGCACCTTTGCCCTGCGCTATGTGTTTCTGGGACTGGCGGCGCGCAAACCGATGCCCGAATGGCTCTTGCGCTATCTGCGCTACACCCCTGTGGCCGTGCTGCCCGGCATGGTCGCCCCGCTTGTCCTGTGGCCCGAAGCGACAGGTGGCATGCCCGAACCCGCACGCATGCTGGCCGCCCTCCTGACCCTTGGGGCAGGCATTGTGACACGCAATGTGCTGCTGGCCATTCTGGCAGGCTTTATCTCGCTTTATCTGGGCCTGTTCCTGATCTTCTAGGCGCCCTGTCAGGCCAAAGCCTCCCCCCTTTGTGCCAACAGCCAGCCTGCCGTACAAACCCACGCAGCAAAAAGGGCCCCGAAGGGCCCTGTCCGCTGGAGGGGAACGGCGTATTATTTGCCGTCCTGTTCTTCAAAAGCCTTTTCGCGGATCTCGGCGGCCCGCGGGTCCGATTGCTGGATCATCAGCACGCCCGAGTTATTTTCGGGATCGTTATCATGATACACGCGGTAGGTCGCGCCCGGCAGCTGTGCGAAATACCGCGACAGTTTCTTGGGCGACCATGTGTGATGGATCGCCTCGAACCCGGGAACATCCTTGAGCACGGTCGAAATCGCATTGGCACAATAGGATTTCTTCGCGGCACCGTATTTTTCGGCATTGGCACGGATCATCTGCGCCTGCGCCATAGTCACCGGCACCTTCTGCTCGATCACGTCCCACCGCTCGCGGGCATGGTAATCGATGTAGAATTTCCGCATCCGCTCGGTGATCCCGAAATGCAGGTCGTTCCGCTCGGGCGCGTAGGGGTGATACCACGTCCCCGCCGGATCATAGAGCACCCGCTCGGGACCATCGATCATCAACCCCGAATGGCCACCGGCACCGGTTTCACGACTGACAACCGTGTAAAGCGTGATCGAGGGCGGATCGCCCGACACATAATGCGCCTTTGCCACAGCATCATCCGGTGCCCAATGCGGTTCGGCAGCACAGGCGACAAGGCCAAGCAGCATGCCCAAACAAATAAGTAGTCGGCGCATCAGCCAGACCCCCTTGTAACTTTTTCACGTATAAAGAGCGGCAACCGCCCTCACTCGACCTGGCTTTTGAAACACGGAAATCCAGCGCAAGACAACCGCCGCAGAAGTCAGGCTCCAGATAAAACCCGAAGCTGTTCCGCCAAGGGCACGGTTTCAAAAATCCGCCCGCCTGCAAGACGGTCCCTATATGGCCCCGATACCGCGCCGCTGCGCGCGGCTAAAGCAGATGCCAGAGCCACGCCCCGTCAGCCCGCGCGACCCGCCCGACCTCGCCGCGGTGGTGGAGATGGTTGAGATGCGCCACCGCCTCGACCATCGCCAGCCCGTAGACCGCCTCGGTGATCTCGCGCTTGAACAGGGGCGGAAAACAGTCGCAGGCCGTCTTCGGCCCTCCACCCGGATGGGCACCTAGATGGGCGCGCAGACGTTTCAGCGCCCCCTCGTGGTTCTGGATCATCTGATCAAGCCGTGTCGGCAGCCCATAGAAAGGCAGCTTATGCCCCGGCAAGACCAGCTGGCATTCCGTGGCATAGGGCCGGAAGCCGCGCGTGCTGTCCATCCAGCCCGCCACCGGATCGGCCTCGGGTTCCGTGGCATAGACCCCGAGATTGGCCGAGATCGACGGCAGGATCTGATCCCCGCCCAGCACCAGATCCTCGCTCCAGAATGTGGCATGTTCGGGCGCGTGACCATGCCCCATCCGCACGGTCCAGTCGCGCCCCGCCATGCGCAGCACCTCGCCCTCAACCAGCCGCCGGTAGCCCAGCGGCAGGGGGGCCGTGCAATCGGCGAAGTTGAACGGGCGCTCCGCCAGCCGTTTGGCCAGAATATCGGCCCGCATTCCGGCGGCCTTCCAGAAAGCCACCGTCTGCGCGTCGGGGCGCTCCTGCACATCAAGTTGCAGCATCCGTGCCATCAGCCAAGCGGTGCGCGTGGTCCAAAGCTCGGCCCCCTGCGCCTGCAACCAGCCCGCCAACCCGATATGGTCCGGATGATGATGGGTCACCACCACGCGGCCAACCGGCTTGGACGAAAGCGGCCCCTCCAGCAGCGCCTGCAGGGCCGCGCGACAGGCAGGGCGGTCGATGCCCGTATCGACCAGCGTCCAGCTGTCCCCCTCGTCCAGCGCATAGCCGTTCATATGGTCCAGTGCCATCGGCAGGGGCAGGCGGAACCAGTAGACATCAGGCGCCACCTCGCACAGCGCGCCCTGTTCGGGGGGCGTGGTCCAAGGGTAGCGCAGCGAGCGGGGGCGGGTCTCGGTGTCGTTCATAGCCCCAAATCTGAAAGCGAAAGCGCCCGAAGTCCAGAGGCCGCCCGCATCGCGGCCAGAGCCGCCGCATGGCGCGGCAGCACCCGCCCGATATGGATCGCGGCCAGAGCCAGACGGGCCGGATCGGCCAGAACAGCCTCAAGATGCGCCCCAGCCCCCAGCACGAGGGCAAGCGCCTGCAACATATCATGCGCACATGCGGCCCGCATCTCGGGCAGTTGGCCGACCAGCCAGTCGACAGCCTCGGCCACGGCCTCGGCCGCTTCCCAGACCGGCTCGGCCAGATCGGGATGGTCCGGGCGTGCCCGTGCGGCCAGATCCTGCACCTCCTGCAACAGAAGGCCGGCCATCTGCCCCTCATCGCGCATCTTGCGCCCCACCAGATCCAGCGCCTGAATGCCGTTGGTGCCTTCATAGATCGCACTGACCCGCACATCACGGAAAAACTGCGCCGCCCCGGTTTCCTCGACATAGCCCATGCCGCCATGAACCTGTATTCCCGCATCAGCCGCCCGCATGCCGGTTTCAGTGCCATAGGCCTTCACGATCGGGGTCAGGAATGCAGCGCGCGCCATCCAGTCCGCAGGGGCAACAGGCTCTCCCCCAGCCGTCTCACGTGCAAGGGCACCGCTTTCGGACAGGCGCGCCATATCCAGCGCCACCCCCGCCTTCAGGGCCAGCGCCCGTGCGGCAAACAACTCGGCGCGCGCCTCTGCCAGCAGCCTGCGGATATCGGGGAAGGCGATAAGCGGCTGCCCCTGCACCCGCTCGGCAGCAAAGGCCGCCGCTTTCTGCACCGCCGCCTCGGCCACCCCGATCCCCTCGACCCCGACCGACAGGCGGGCATTGTTCATCATGGTAAACATGGCTGCCAGCCCCTGCCCCGCCCCGCCCACGATCCAGCCCTTGGCCGCATCGAAAACCATGACGCAGGTCGGAGACCCGTGCAGCCCCATCTTGTGTTCCAGTCCCGCGACATGCAGGCGGTTGGCCTCGCCTGAAGCCCCCTGTTCGGCGGGCAGGTATTTCGGCACCAGAAACAGGCTGATCCCCTTGGTGCCCGCAGGCGCATCGGGCAGACGGGCCAGAACCAAATGACAGACATTCTCGACCAGATCGCTATCGCCCCAGGAGATAAAGATCTTCTGGCCGGTGATCTCGTAACTGCCATCGGCGCAGGGCATCGCCCTTGTGCGCAGATCGCCCAGATCGGAGCCCGCTTGTGGCTCTGTCAGATTCATCGTCCCCGACCATGTGCCAGACACGAGCTTTGGCAGATACAGCGCCTTCTGGGCCTCGCTGCCATGATGGTGCAGGGCTTCGATCTGGCCCTGTGTCAGCATCAGTTTCAGATGTAGCGCCATATTGGCACCGGCCATCATGTCATTGACCGCCAGTCCCAGCGCATTCGGCAACCCCATACCGCCATACTCCTGCGGGGCCGCCAGCGCGATCCAGCCCCCTTCCGCCAAAGCGGCATAGGCTTCGGCAAAACCGCGCGAGGTTTTCACCTGCCCGTCGACAAGATGCGCCGGATCGAGATCTCCGGCGCGGTTGCTGGCCGCAAGCACCGTATCCGACAGCTTCGCTGCCTCGCTCAGGATCGACGTGACAAGATCGCCGGAAAGATCCCCGAAAGGCCCGGCCCCGTAAAGCGCCGGAAAAGATGTCAGGTGATTTAGGATAAAGGCGATATCTCGGGCCGCCGCGCAGTAGGTCATCATTCCTCCCTCTCCTGCAACAAACGCAGCCCGCTTGGCATTTGAGGCGGACCGGCTTATGCACAGGACAACACAAAGCGAAGGTTATCGCCTTCCCCCTCCTCAGCAATCAAGACGCCACGTCAGATACATCCGATGCCCCTCACGACCGAATTGCTTGCCCCAACCACCGAAGGCTATGCCCGCGCCGCCCAATATCTTGGCACCGGCGCGCTTGTGGCCTTTGCCACAGAGACCGTCTACGGGCTGGGCGGCGACGCCCGGAACAGCGCGGCAGTCGCGGCGATCTACACCGCCAAGGGGCGGCCAAGGTTCAACCCGCTGATTGTCCATGTGCATTCGGTCGAAATGGCCGAGCGCTATGTCACAATCCCCGATGCCGCGCGCCCGCTGATTGCGCGCTACTGGCCGGGGCCGCTTACGCTGGTCTTGCCGCTGCGCCCCGATGCGGGCATCTCCGATCTGGTAACAGCCGGACTGGAGACACTGGCGATCCGCATGCCCGCCCATCCGGTCGCACGCAAGCTTTTACAAGCATTTGACGGCCCCGTGGCGGCCCCCTCGGCCAATCCGTCAGGCCGAATCAGCCCGACAACCGCCGCCCATGTGATGGACGGGCTGTCCGGCAAAATCGCGGCTGTGCTGGATGGCGGGCCCTGCGATGTGGGGGTGGAATCGACCATTCTCTCGCTCGATCCTCTGGCCCTCCTGCGCCCGGGCGGACTAACTCTGGAAGAGATCGAGGCCTGTCTTGGCCGTGCCCTTCCCACGGGCGGCGATAGTGACAAACCCAATGCGCCGGGCCAGCTGAAATCGCATTACGCGCCGGGGGCTGCGGTGCGGCTAAATGCCCGTGCGCGCCAGAGCGGGGAAATCTGGATCGGCTTCGGCCCCGATTGTGCGGGGGCCGAGTTCAACCTATCGGAAAAAGGCGATACAACCGAGGCCGCAACCCGCCTGTTCGGCCTGTTACGGCAGGCCGACAGGCTGGCGCAGGAAAAAGGCACCAACTGCATTGCCGTGGCGCCGGTGCCGGTGACGGGGCTCGGGCTGGCGGTCAATGACCGTCTGGACAGGGCCGCTGCGCCGCGTCCCTGACCTGCGGCCCCAAACCAAACTCCGTATCAGGCCCCCGTGTCAGCTCCCCTTATCAGGCATGCCCTGCGGTTGCGGATAAGGTGCGCGGATCGATCCCCATCGTATTAAGCGCGCGCACCCATTTATTGGCGTAATCGCCCGACAGGGCCAGATCGGCATCGCCATCGGCAATCAACCAGCCGTTATCAAGGATTTCCTGCTCGAGCTGGCCCGGCCCCCAACCGGCATAGCCAAGCGCCAGAACGGCGCGATCCGGCCCGTTTCCGGCGGCGATATCTTCAAGGATATCCCGCGTTGCGGTCATGGCCAGTTCGTCACTGACTTCCATCATCGGACCACCACCATCCCATTCGGTGGAATGCAGCACGAAGCCGCGACCGGTCTCGACCGGCCCGCCGAACAGAATCGGACGATCTCCGCTTTCGTCGGTGGCCGTCATGGTGATGCCAAGCTGTTCCAGCAGATCCGGCAGGTCGGGCTTGGGCAGCGGTTTGTTGACGATCAGCCCCATTGCCCCCTCTTCCGAATGGGCACAGATCATGATCACCGAATGCTCGAAACGCTGATCCCCCATACCGGGCATTGCAATCAAAATCTTGCCGCTCAGATCCATCGGGGCCTCCTCGTGCCATGTCCATCGCTACCGTGACGCCTATCGGATGACAGACCGCCTATGTCTTTTAACCAAACTGGAGTGCAAAAGATCCAGGTTCAAGATGGCAATGTTGCCAAAAGGCCGCCATCAGAGCAGTTGGCGCGTTTGTGACTTCCCGAAAGCGCCTCGGGCGCGATAAGCGAAGATCATGAGCATTCGGTCAAAACTTACCCGTTTGGGGCCTCGTTTCGGGCTGTGTCTGGGCGCGCTCGCGCTGGTTTCCGGCGCGGGAGATCGCACCTTCGCGCAAGATCTCGAACCGATGCCCGCGTCCCTGCCGGCCGATGCGCCGACGGGCCTGCCCATGGGGCTCGACAGGGCCGAGGTGCTTGATGGCTGGCAGACCAGCGACGGCACGCGCATGGCGGCAATCCGCGTGACGCTTGATCCGGGCTGGAAAACCTATTGGCGCCACCCCGGAGATGCGGGAATTCCTCCCAGTTTCAGCTTCCGCGCTTCCAGTAATCTCAAGGATGTGAAAATCTATTGGCCTCGGCCCGAGGTTTTCACCCAAAGCGGCACAAGATCAATCGGTTACAAAGACCAGATGATCCTGCCGATAGAACTGTCCCCGATTGATCCCACCCAACCGATCCGGCTGGATGCCGATCTGGATCTGGGGATCTGCCACGATATCTGTGTGCCGGTCTCGCTGGAACTTGACGCCGATCTGGTAGGGCCGGGACGCCGCGATCCGGTGATTTCCGCAGCCCTGCAGGCGCAGCCGCAGAAAGTCGCCAGTCGGGCCAGTTGCCAGATAGAGCCGATCCGTGACGGGATGCGGGTCACCGCCCGCCTGCCTGTCAGCAGCCTGCCCTCCAACAACCAGCCCTCCAACAACCAGCTTGCGGGTCAGACCCCGCATCAGGTGGCCCTGTTCGAACTGCCCTCGCAGCCGGTCTGGGTGTCTGATTCGCGGATGAGCCTCGAAAATGGCGCGCTGGTGGCCACCGCCGATTTCGTCCCCCCCGATGCCGCGCCATTCGATCTTGACCCGAAGGATCTGCGGATCACGGTTCTGGACAAGACCCATGCCATCGAAATGGACGGCTGCGCCAGAATGTGATCAGCGCTGCCGCCGCGTGCGCCATGCCGCCACGGCCAGCGCGCCCAGAATGAAGGGCGTGTAGACCAGCCAGCTTTGCGCCAGGCTCCCGCCCGCCAGAAGCACCGGCCCGAAGGCCAGCCCGAATCCCGCAACGATCAGCCCGACCCCCAGCCAGAGCGCCCCCGCCAGCCGAGGGGCCTTCAGCCCGCGGCGCGTCGATGCGCATAGTCGCGCGATATCGGCCTGAATAGCCAGCACCGCCGGCACCAGAAGCAGCACGATCACCATGCCGAAGCCAAGTCCGTAAACCAGCGTGATCACTGTGGATTTCAGAAACTGCGCCTCGGCGCTGCCTTCATAAAGCAGCGGCGCAAGCCCGAGCACGGTGGTCAGCGTCGTCAGCAGAACAGGCCGCAGCCTGTCGGCCACCGCATCCACGATGGCCGGTCGCAATCCGCGCGTGCGGGCATAATCATCCACCGTCGAAATCAGCACGATGGCATCGTTGATGATAATCCCCACCATCCCCAGCCCGCCGACCACGGCAAACATCGACATCGGGAAATCCCAGATGTAATGGCCCCAGACCGCGCCCACCAGACCGAAGGGGATCACCGACATCACCACCAGCGGACGCGCCCAGCTGGCCAAGATCCATGCCAGCACGACATAGATCCCCAGCAGACACAGAACCAGCCCGACCTTTGCATCCGCCATAAAGGCGCGCTCGTCCGCAGCCTGCCCCGTTTGCAGCCATGTCACTCCCAGCCGCTGCGCGATATCGGGCAGGATACGGGTCTGCATTTCGGTCAGGATGGCATTGGCGCGTTCGGGGTTGTCTTCGGAAATATCGCCCGTCACCTCGACCTGCCGTAGCCCGTCATCGCGGCGGATGGTGGAAAACCCCGCCTCGCGGCGCACCGTGACAATATCGGACAGGGGCACCCACTGTCCGTTCGGGCTTTGCAGCAGCATCCGGTCCACGAAATCGGCGGTCTTCTCGGCATCGGGCAGCTCGACACGGATCGAGGCAGAGCGCACGCCATCGGGATAGGTTGCGGCCTCGGTGCCGTTCAGACGGGCGCGCAATTCCTGCCCCAGCGTCTGGGTATCAAAGCCCAGCGCCTGCCCCTGCGGGGTCAGCGCAAGGATCAGATCCTCTTTGTCATAGGCCAGATTATCCTCCAGCGCCGAGACCTCGGGATAGACGGCAAGGGCGGCTTTCAACGCTTCGGCGGCCTCCTTCAGCACGCGGGTTTCCGCGCCGGTAAACTGAACCGAAAGGCTGTCCCCCGCAGGGCCCGCACGGAAACTGCGGAAGGCCAGCTCTTCCAGCATCGGATCATCGGGAAGGTGTTCCTGAAGGCGGCGGATGAAATCGGCGCTGCTATAGGGGCGCAGATCCTGATCGATCAGCTCGATCGAGATCGAGCCCAGCTGGTCGCTATCCTTGGTATCCGCCGAGGCCAGATCCCGCCCCGACGCGCCGCCGATCTGGCCGATCACATAGGTCACCGGATTGCGGCCATATTCGGCCTCGTATCCGGCAGCGACACGGCTGACCAGATCCTGCAATTCCCCCATCACCGCAAATGTGTCCTTTCGCGTGGTGCCGTTGACCATTGCGAAGGCCCCCGACACGCTCGAGCGTTCTGGAGGCGCGAAAAACCGCCATTGCACCTGCCCCGTCCGTAGCAGGAACACCTGCACCGCCAGCAGCAGCACCGCAAAGGCCAGCACCGGATAGCGCGCATGGATGATTCCGCGCAGCAAGGGGCGCATCACCTTGCGCCGGAACCAGTCCAGCCCGCGATTGGTCACCCGTGACGGCGCATCATACCAGCGCGGCTGACCCAGATGGGTCAATGCGTGATACATATGGTTGGGCAGGATCAGGAAGCATTCCACCAGAGACGCCGCCAGCACCGCGATCACCGTCAACGGAATATCGACGATCATATCGCCCATCCGCCCGCCAATCACCACCAGCCCCGCAAAGGCGATCACCGTGGTCAAGGTCGAGGCGAAGACCGGCGCAAGCATCCGGCGGGCACCGTTTTCAGCGGCAATCGCGGGGGCCTCCCCCAGATGGCGGGCACGGAAATCGGCATGTTCGCCCACCACGATCGCGTCATCGACGATGATCCCCAAAGTCAGGATCAGCGCAAAGAGCGACATCATGTTCAGCGTCATCCCCGAAACATACATCACCGCCAGCCCCGCCGCGAGCGAGGCCGGAATCCCCATCGCCACCCAGATCGCCGTGCGCGCATTGAGAAAGAGGAACAGCAGCACCAGCACAAGCACCAGCCCGATCACGCCGTTATCGACCAGCAGATCGAGCCGCGCGACGATTTGCTCGGTCCGGCTGCGCACAAGGGCGATGGTTGTGCCTGCGGGCAGATCGGGGCGCATTTGCGCGACCACCTGTTCGACCTTGCGTTGCAGGGCAATGGCGTCCCCCTGCGCGGAACGGGCGACATTGAGTGTCATGGCGGGGGTCTTGCCCACGTAATAGGCGCGGTCGCGCGCCGCCCCCTCGACGCGGATCTGCGCCACATCCCCCACGGTCAGCACAGCCCCGTCGGCATCGGTGCGGATCACCAGATCGCGGATCTGCCGCGCCTCGCGCCGCTCTTCGCCCGCCCGGACCCGCGAGGCTCCGGAGGCCACATCCCCCGCAGGCGTCGCATCGGCAGCCGCCCCGATAACCGAGATGATCTGCGTCAGGCTGACATTATGCGCCATCAGCGCGGTGGTCGGCACTTCGACCACGGTCTGCGGGGCTGCCATGCCCGATAAGGTGGTGCGCGTCACGCCCTGCGCATAAAGCCGCACCATCATCTCGTCAGCCAGACGGCCCAGCTGTTCGGGCGCCAAGGGGCCGGTGATAACCACATCGGTCACCGTATCCCGCCAGACGCTCTGGCGGATCTCGGGCGTTTCGGCGGCCTCGGGCAGATCGCCAGCCAGCTGGATGGCGTTTTCCACATCATCCATCGCGCGGCCCATATCCCAGCCGGGTTCGAATTCCAGTTCGATTTCGGCACGCCCCTCGCGGGCCGTGCTTTCGCTCGAGGCGACCCCCTCGACCGTCAGCAGCGAGGGTTCCAGCACCTGCACGATCGCGCGGTCCACATCTTCCGGCCCCGCCCCCTCCCATGTGACCGTCACATCAATCTCGTCGGTGACGGTATCGGGAAAGAATTGCGCCCGCAGTTTGGGCGCGGCAAAGACACCGGCACACAGCATGACCACCAGCACGATATTGGCCAGCGTGGCATGGCGGGTAAACAGGCTGATCAGACCACGCGGCGCGGGCATCTTAACCCCCTGCCTGTTCAAGCCGCGCCACCATCGCCGCCGGAACCCGTTCCTGCTGCAACTGCGCCAGCAATCCGGCGCGGTCGGGACCGCTCAGCGTGGCATCCTTCTGCACCACCGCCACCAATGCCTGACGCCGCGCAGGGGTCAGATCGATCATGCTCTGATCCAGCGATGCTCCCTGATCCAGCGGGCGCAGCTTGATCCCCTGTCCCAGAAGCGGGCTGCGCCGCGCCACCACCTGTGTGCCCTGCGGCAGATCGGAGCGCACCAGAATGGTGTCGCCCTCGCGCCGCAGGATCCGGGCCTGCGCGCTATACAGGCGGTTCTCGTGATCCAGCGCCAGAAGTGCGCCATTGCCATCCACCGCCTGCGCAGGCAAACGCGCGACATGCTCCAGCAGCGGTTCGTCCAGCGTGACGGTCACGAAATCCCCCGGACGGAACCCCCGCGCGCTCTGGAGCTGGGCATAAAGCAGCCGCCCCGCCGTGCCGGTTTCCACCGCCGCTCCGACCCGCAGCAGCTTGGCCGCCGAGCGCACCTGCGCATCCGCAGTCTCCAGCGCCACCTGCGCGGTCAGGGGCAGCACCTCGCCCTGTGCATCGGTCAGACGCAAAAACTGGCTGGTCGATACCCGAAACGAGACTTCCAGCGCCGAGGGGTCGATCAGTTCCCCGAGCATCTCGTTGACCGAGACCAGCCCCCCCTGCACCACGCTGACCGCCGCCAGATTGCCATCAAACCCCGCCCGCAGCGTGGTCAACGACAATTCGCGTTCGGCTTCGGCCAGATCGATGCGCGCGCGGCTGAGCGCGGTTCCGGCCTGATCCAGCGTGGCCTGCGCCTGCGACAGCGCCGACCGGCGCGACAGGACGGCCTGATCGGCGGCGGAAGCGGCAAGCTCGGCCTCTTCGGTCACCGCCGCAGAGCCGATGCCGCGCGCATTCAGATCCAGCTGGCGCTGCAAGGCCTTCTGGCGCAATCCCGCCTGCGCGCGGGCGGCTTCCAGATCATCGCCCGCAATCGCCAAGGCCCGCTCGGCCTGCGCCAAGGCGGCTTCGGCCTCGGTACGGCTGGCCACGGCACTGTCGCGCACGGCCTGCGCCTGTGCAGGATCAAGCTGCACCAGAACATCCCCCTTACGCACCATGCCGCCATCTTCGAACGCCGGCGCAAGTGCGAGGATCGTGCCCGCCGCCGAGGCCCGCAATTCCAGCCGCCGGTTCGACCGGATCTCGCCATAGGCGACAAGCTTGGGCTGAAGATCCCGATAATCGAGCGCAACCACATCGGCGGCGAAGATGCGCTCTGCCGCAGGCGGCGGCCTATGGCCCTGCCCCTCGGCGGAAGGCGTGGCCCGCATCAGCGCCACAGCACTTCCCAAAAGACCGAGGGTCAGCGCAAAAAGGAAAATTCCGCCAAGGCTGCGTGAAAGAAAATGCATCTCTATGCGTATCCGGGGCTATGGGCGAGGTGGGCTTATAGTGCCAGCCTTTCGCCTTTAGGGATAGATATATCTGCATGGGAATGCGGGCAAAATTGTCCTAGCCCAGACTGTCCAGCTTGGCCCGCAGCGCCAGAAGATCGGCCCATGTGTCGCGCTTGGCCTCGGCGCTGCGCAGAAGCTGCACCGGCGAGAACATCGCGATGGCGGGCTTGCCGAACGCCTCCGACCACTCGCCGCGCAGGCGGGTAATGCCGCGCCGTGCCAGCCCCGCCGAGCAGGCGGCATTGCCCATCAGCACCACGACATCCGGATCGACCAGCTCGACCATCCGCGCCAGAAACGGACGCATCATCGCGATTTCCGATGCCTCGGGCTCGCGCTGCCCCGGCGGACGCCACGGCAGGACGGGGGCCAGAAACAGCGCCGCCGCCCTATCGGGCGTGTCGCGCCGCAACCCGATGGCGGCAAACATCCGGTCCAGCATATGCCCCGAACGGCCAATGAAGGGCCGCCCCGCACGGTCTTCCTCGCGGTCGGGCGCATCCCCGATGATCATGACGCGGGCCGCATCGGGCCCTTCGGCACGCACGGTGCAGCGCGCGCCCTTGCGCAGATCGCAGGTCTCGAAACCGTCCAGCGCCTCGTGCAGATCGGCCAATGTGCGCGCCTGCCCTGCCGCCTGTCGCGCAAGCCCGACCTGATCGACCTTCGGCGGGGCCTGCCGCTGCGGCAAAGCCGTCGTCTGCGATGCGGCCAGCATGCCCGCCGTAGCTGCCGCGCCCGCCGGAACAGGAGCGGGAACGGGAAGATCGGGCTTTGCCAGACGATCGGGCAAAGCATAGCAATCCATCGCCAGATCGCCCTGTGCCTCGTCCGCCCCCAGCTCGCACAGCCATTCCAACGCCGCCAAAGCGGCATCATAGCTAAGATCGAAAGGCGAGAGAGCTTCAGGCGTCATGCGGCGCATCTTAATCCTGCTGGCGGGTCCGGTAAATACCCCTCCTGCCGCCCTGCCGCACGCGCCGCGTGCGGAACATGCGCGTTTTCCCTTTTCTTGCGGGCGATCTGGCGCTAGGCACCATGCAAACAGACAGGAAGATCCCGATGACCAAGACCGGAAAAATCGCCTTTCAGGGCGAGTTGGGGGCCTATTCCCATCAGGCCTGCCATGATGCCCTCCCCGAAATGGACCCCCTGCCCTGCCGGACCTTCGAGGATGCGATCGAGGCCGTGCGCTCGGGCGCGGCGGATCTGGGGATGCTGCCGGTCGAGAACTCGACCTATGGCCGCGTGGCCGATATCCACCAGCTTCTGCCCTCGTCGGGGCTGAAGATCATTGGCGAAGCGTTCGTGCGGGTGCATATCAACCTGCTGACCGTGCCCGGCACGAAGCTGGAAGAGGTCACATCGGCCATGTCGCATACCGTGCTTCTGGGGCAGGTGCGCAACTTCCTGACCACCCATAACCTGCATCGCATCGTCGGCGCGGATACCGCAGGCTCTGCCAAGATCGTGGCCGAAAAAGGCGATCCGAGCATCGCCGCGCTGGCGTCGGAACTGGCGGGCGAGATCTACGGGCTGGATGTTCTGGCCCGCCATATCGAGGATGCCTCGAACAACACCACCCGTTTCCTCGTGATGTCGCGCATGCCCGATTTCGAGCGCCGCGCCGAGAAGATGATGACCAGCTTCATCTTCCGTGTCCGCAACATTCCGGCGGCGCTGTATAAAGCCTTGGGCGGCTTCGCCACCAATGGCGTGAACATGACCAAACTGGAAAGCTATATGGTGCGCGGCCAGTTCACCGCGACGCAGTTCTATGCCGATATCGAGGGCCACCCCGAGGACCCCAATGTGAAACTGGCGCTCGAAGAGCTGTCCTATTTCACGGATATGCTAGAGATTCTCGGGGTCTATCCGGCCGATCCGATCCGTCAGGAAATCGGCTGATCACAAAGCCTATCACATTTTTCGGGGCCTGTTTTTTTGGCCCTGATTTTTTGGCCCTGATTTTTCGGGGCCGGTTGGTCGGGTCAGCTTGGGGCCGCCTCAGGATAGGCAAAAGCGTGAAACGGGCAAAGGACAGGGCACAAGGAAAGGGCGGGCAAACCTGCCCTCCCCTACGTCGGGTCGCGCTGTTTTTCAGTCCTGATCGGGGGCCTCGTAACGCGCCGCAATCTCGCGGATCTGCTTGCCGACGCGGTCCGCGAATTTGCGGTCAAGGCTCGACCGGCCCAGCTTGGCCGATTGCAGCATGAGCCGCGCCCCCAAAGTGCGCGGACGGATATCCAGACCGACCTGCAAACGGGTCCGGCTGCGCGACAGCGCCGTCAGCAGAATCACGGTCTCGACCTGAAAACTGGATGACTGCCCGGAAAGTGCCACCACCTCGGGGCGCTCGAAACGGGTCACCTCGGCCTCCAGCTTGCGCATTTTGCCTCTGAGCCTGAACTCGATTTCCCAGCTTACCCCTTTGCCCGGAAACTCGAGCTGGTCGGTCCGGCGCAGCTTCACACCCCGCTCGCGCGCCGCCTCTTCCATTGCGTCGAACTGGCTCAACTCGTCGAACACGAACTCGACGGGAACAGAAATATCTTCTCGGGTCGAGAATTTCATCCGACACTCCTGGAAGGCAGCACCAAGCAAAAGGTGACACTGATCATGACGTTAGGGCTGATCTAGCCGTCAATCGAGCCGGTCTGCAAGCCATTCCCGCATTAACCACCCCGCAATCGCACCGGGTCGTGGCGCACGTATCACGCTGTCACCGCCCGCCATAATCCGCAGCAGCCTTTCACGGCTGACCCAAAGCGCATCCTCGATTTCCACCGGATCGGTCATGATCTCGCGGCTGGTCGCCTCGGCACGGCACCCCATCATCAACGAGGCCGGAAAGGGCCAGGGCTGCGACGCGACAGGCCGGACCCTGCCGGTGCGGATCGCGGTTTCCTCATAGACCTCGCGACGGACCGCCGCTTCGACGGTCTCTCCGGGCTCCATGAACCCCGCAAGACAGGAATACATGCCCTCGGGCCAGTTGGGATTGCGCCCCAGAAGCGTGTCATTGCCTTGGGTGACCAGCATGATCACGCAAGGATCGGTGCGCGGAAAATGATCCGCCCCACAGCTCGGGCAATGGCGCTGCCACCCCGATTGCACGATCTCGGACGCCGCCCCGCAGGCCGCACAGAACCCATGACTGCGATGCCAGCCCAGAATCCCGCGCGCGGTTGCCGCAAGCTCTGCCTCCAGCGGCGGCAGGCCCAGCATCACATCGCGCAGATCCCGCAAGGCGACCGCGCCGGACAGGACGGGCATGTCCTGTATGTCCTGCGCAAACACGGGCTCTCCCCGTGGCCCGCCCGCCCCGAGAAACACCCGCGCGCCGAGAGCCTCCGACATCAGCGGATGATCCGGCGGAAAAAGCGCCAGACGGGGGGCCGCATCGCCTGCCGTGTCCCCGTCTTGTGTGCACAACACCTGCCCGTTACACATCAAAAACCCCCGCGCGCCCGTCATATCGGGGCCAGCGCGCCTGTGGGCGGCACGATCCAGACCGCTGCCCGCAAAGGCCAGACCGGGGTGTCTATCGTAGAAAAACGGCCCTTCGGCGACAAGAAAGCGGTCTGGAAACGGGGCTGGCATTGCGAAAATATCTCGATCTTAAGGTTGCTGCTGCATTGGGCTTGCCTAAGGTTAGAAATTTAGTCCTTAATCGTCAAAGAAGTATAGCCGCACCTGACCTAATGACAGCGACGACGCGCATCCCGGTTCAGCAAGTAAACGTGTTTTTTAAGTGACGTAAGGGGCGGCGCAAGATCGCCCGGACGAAAGGAGAGCGATGTCCTCGCACGCCGAAACTCCGTCGCATGCCGAACGGCCCGCTGCGGTGGTCAGACTGCGTCTGCTGGCGACCACCGACCTGCACGGCCATATCCGTGGCTATGATCTGTTTGCCGACAGGGAAGACACCGGTTGCGGCCTGTCCCGCGTGGCCACCCTGATCGAACGGGCCCGCACCGGCTGCCCCAATACGCTGCTCTTCGATAATGGCGACTTTCTACAGGGCACACCGCTGACCGAATATTGGGCGCGCGACCGTCAGAGCCGCGCAGACACCCCGCATCCGGTGATTGATGCCATGAACGCGCTGGCCTATGACGCCGTCGGGCTTGGCAATCACGAATTCAATTACGGGCTGGACTTCCTGACACGCAGCCTGCGCGATGCCCGTTTCCCCTGTCTGTCGGCCAATGCCCTGCGCCTGCGCGCCCCCCGCCCCGAAGAGGACGTGCCCCTGACGCAGGCGCATGTCGTGCTGGAAAAAGACCTGCACGACGAGGACGGAGACCTGCGGCGGGTGCGTATCGGGGTGTTCTCGGTGCTGCCGCCGCAATTCATTCTTTGGGATAGCGCCATTCTGGCAAGCCGCCTGCAAAGCCGTTCCATCATCGAGACGGCCAGGGCGCAGGTGGCCCAATTACGGGCGCAGGGCTGCGATCTGGTGATCGCATTGGCCCATACAGGCATTGATCCCCTTGCCAGAGCCGATGATCCCACCTGCGAGCATGCCGCCACCCTGCTGGCACAGATCGACGGGATCGATGCGCTGATCGCAGGGCACGACCATATCGCCTTTCCCGGCCCCGATGTCGCGCCAAGTGCAGATGTGGACCCCGTGGCAGGCCGGCTCTACGGCGTTCCGACGGTAACACCGGGCCGCTTTGCCAGCCATCTGGGCCAGATCGATCTGGATCTGGTGCAAGGGGCGCGAGGGTGGCAGGTTGTTGCCTCTTGCGCAACCCTGATACCGGTGGCGCAAGAGCCCCCCGTGCCCGAAGCCGAGCGGATTGTCACGCGCAATGCCAAGGCCCATGCCGAAGTGCAAAGCTACACATCGCGGCGCGTGGCACGGCTGGACGTGCCGCTGCACAGCTATTTCTCGCTGGTGGGCCCCGATGCTGCACTCAGTTTCGTGGCACAGGCGCAGCGTGACCATGTGCAGAGCCTGCTTGCGGACCGCCCCGAGGGCGAGCTGCCGCTGCTATCGGCCGTCGCCCCGTGCAAATCGGGCGGGCGCGCGGGGGCGGACTATTACCTTGATATCCCGCCCGGCCCGCTAAGCATCCGCCATCTCAGCGAGATCTATCTCTTTCCCAATATCGTCACCGCCGTGGTCATTGACGGCAAGGGGCTGAAAAGCTGGCTGGAACGCGCCAGCATCATCTTCAACACCATTGCGGACGGGACACGGGGGCTGCCCCTGATCCGGCCCGAGATCCCCGCCTATAATTTCGACATCATGCTGGGCGTCACCTACGAAATCGACCTGTCCGCCCCGCCCGTCTTCGACCTTCACGGCATGCAGACCACCCAATCGCGCGGCCGCATCCGCAACCTGTGCTATCAGGGGCGGCCCGTCGATGACCGGCAGAGCTTTGTGGTGGCCACCAACAACTACCGCTCGGCCTTTGCGGGACAGTTTGCCGGTCTGGATGGCCTCAGGGTGGATCTGGGCCCCGATATCGCCTCGCGCGATGTGCTGATCCGCGCCGCACGCGCGTGGGACACGCTGCATCCCGCCGCCATCCCCATCTGGCAGTTCCGCGACCAGCCCCAGACATCGGTCACGATGGTCACCGGCAAAGGCGCGCTGGCCTATCACCGCCAGATGGAAGATTTGGGGATGAGCCTGCAAGACACCCATGCCGATGGCACAGTCACCCTGTGCAAACAGCTCTTTTACGCGGATGCCTGCACCGGCACTCTGGGCTAGCCTCCCTGCCGCCCACCAGCAGCGCCCATCAGGACGGGATCAGCCCTCGTGGCTTTGGCGGCAATGGTCGCGGAAAGCGCGCTTGAGCAGATCCAGTTCGGCCTGCAACCTGTCCACCTGCGCGGCCAGATCCGGCACGAGCATCTCGCCCGCCGCAATGGACAGGCTGGCCACAACACCGCTTTCGGCATCCGACAGCAGCAGGCTTTGCGTGCCATCTTCCAGCAGATCGACCGGAAGCCCCTGACGCAAGCGCCAGCGCCCGTCCCCGAGATCGGTCCAGTCCCCCTCGGCCAACACCGTCGCACGGTAGGACGCGGTCAATGCGGGGCGCATGGCGGATTGCAGCACCACCACCCATTCTCCGGCCTGCAAACGGGAATACTCAACAATCATCAACAGACTCCTTTAGAGATCGGCGCGGGGATGGCGCAGCAAGGTCAGATCCTGCAAGGTGATTTTGTTCATTGCCGGTGCCTCGAAAATCAGGTCGATCCACGCCTTTTCAAGGCGCTTCTCGTTCAATTTGGTATAGGCCAGATCGAACTGCACCACACCGCCGCCAACCGGCATCTGGCTGACAAGCTGGTCACTATTGGGACCATGCTGGATGTTGAAACGGCAATAGACGGGACGCGCCTCTTCCATGCGGACATCAAGGCCCAGTTGCACGAGATGGTGCAAACGGAAGCCCTGCACAGCCTCGGGCGGAAGATCGACCACCAGCGACAGGAAACTGCCCTGAAAGCCGAAAACCTCCAGTTCGGCCCCGAAGGGGGAGGGTCTGCCGCTATTGCGGATCTGCCGCAGGGAAAGCTGCTGCAGCGGGCAGTCGTGAAACAGCGTCAGATCCTCGCCCAGACAGCACCCGGATGCCGCGCCCACATAGGCCTGCGGCGCCACCGGCATTGAAAAGGCCTGCGGTCGCCACGCCCAGTCACACCCCAAGGGCCGGTCGATGGCATCGGCGGCATTAAAACGCTGCTCTGTCTGGCGGTCGATCCGGCCCAGAAGCCCCGAAGCGGTCGCGGCCATAGACCCGGCCTTCTTGCGCAGCAGCGCCAGATCCTCGCCGGTCATATCCGGTGCTGCTGCCGCACAGTCATGCCAATGCTTCATCACGCGGCTATATGCCAGCCGGTTCAGGAGACCGCCCTGAGCCTGCCCAACCTGCTTCTGCCCCATTTCAAAACCCGTTTTTGTCTCGCCTGACACATAATAGCCGGCGTCATGTCTAAAATCTTTGCGCAGCGTCAAGACTGCGCCCGCAAGACCAAAAGTGCAAGCTGTCTTCTGGCGGATATGCAGGCTCCGTAGGCCCCCATTACCGCATCATATCCCCGTGCGGGAGCGCCCGCAGACCCGCTTATTGCGCCGGTTTGACCTGCCCTGCACTGGCGGCATGGGCTTTGGTCGCCGCTTCGGACCGGCCGACAAATTCTTTCAGCAATCGCAACTGTGCGGCATCGCTCATGGGTTGCGAGCGCAGCGCCATTACCGACAGCGCTGTCAGATGCCCGTCAAGCGAGGTCACGCCGCGCCAATACTCAGCGGTGACAGGAAATTCTTCGGCCAGCGACCTGTCGCGCACCTTCAAAAGCAGAAGATCGCCCGAAACCTGCGATTTCAGGATATCGACATCATCGCTGCGGCCCGAACGCGCAATCGCCGCCTGTCCTGCCGCCGAACGGAAGAAGGCCTCGATCATCGGGAACCGCTTGGTGATCGAGCCGGTCATTTTCGGCCCGACCGTCGCCGATAGCATGGCCGGATGGGGGGCCGAGGCATGGGTCGCGTCATTGGTCACCGCCGCGCAGTCACCGAACAGGATGACGTTATTCTCTGCCTGCCCCGGATGCCCCTGCCCCGCCACACAATAGCCCGCCGGTGCACTGAGCACGGTATCTCCGGCGATGACGGTGCCTGTCGCCTGGGGGCCCATTGTGGTCTGGCAACCGGCAAGAGCCGAAGCCACAAGCGTCACACACAAACCGAGCTTCACACGAGACATCGCCATATTGCCACCTTTCCGGAACACAGAGCTTACGCAAGGCTTAGTAACTACCGGCCCAAAGAGCAAGTTCCCCCACAGCCCTGTGACAGCCCCCGCCGGAACGGAGGCGAAAGACCGCCTCAGGCAAACTCCGCCTGTGCATAGCCTTGCAGATACAGCAGCGCCGAAAGGTCACCGTGATTGATGCGGATGTCGCATTGCGCCGCGACCGAGGGTTTTGCATGCAGCGCCACGCCAAACCCTGCCAGTTGCAGCATGCCCAGATCATTGGCCCCATCCCCCACCGCCATCACCTGATCCGCCGACAGCCCGAGCCGCGCGGAAATCTCGTGGAACGCCTGCACCTTGGCTTCACGGCCCAAAATCGGCAGGCCCGGCTTGCCGGTCAGCTTGCCCTCTTCGACCAGCAGCGTATTGGCGCGGTTTTCATCAAAGCCCAAAGTGGCCGCGATACGGCTGGTGAACGCCGTGAACCCGCCAGACACCAGCGCACAATACGCCCCGTCGCGCTTCATCGTCGCCAGCAGGGCCGGGCCACCGGGCATCAGGGTGATACGGGTGTCGATGACCTCAGCGATCACCGTCTCGGGCAGACCAGCCAGCAGCCCCACACGTTCGGTCAGAGCGCCTTCGAAATCCAGCTCGCCATTCATCGCCTTGGCGGTGATCTCTTTCACACGTGCCCCGACACCCGCCACATCGGCCAGTTCGTCGATGCATTCCTGCTGGATCATGGTGCTGTCCATATCGGCCAGCAGCATCTTCTTCTTGCGGTCTTCCGCCGGGATCACCACAAGGTCGATCCCCAGCGCCTGCAGGTCCGCCCAGACGGTCCAGCGGTTATCGGGAATCACCTCCATCGGAAATTCGGCAGCGCACCCCTCGGCCAGCCAAGTGACCTCGCCTCCCCCCCACGCATTACGCAGCGCCACAAGCGTGGTTTCGTCAAGCTTGGGCGTTTTCGGGCAGGTCATGAGAAGGGCGACGAACATAGCTAGATCTCCGGATCACAGGGTTGGGGGCGCTATAGCGCAAAAACAACCGCCGTTTCCAGCCCCGCCCGCACCGCAAAAGCCCGATCCACATGATCCGCGCCAACCGCCCCGCTTCTCGCGGTTTTGCCCCTGTTAGAAGCGTTAGGAGCAGATAGCAGATCCGTCCTCTTTTCCGAGGCCGTTTCCGACGCGCGACCCGAATCGCAGACCCAAGTCGCAGGCCTGAACCCCAGGCCCGAACCCCAGGCCCGAGGCGTATAGCCGCCACTCGACCGGCACGCGCGGCACTGCCCGCCGCCTCTCCGAAGGGGTCCTCTCCTTGGATCAGCGCGCTTCCCCTTTGGCAGGGTCGCAGCAGGTATCAGAGAGTATCAGGCCTTCGGTCACGCCCGCGAAGGGCCGCCGCTGCGCCTGTGTCGATTTTGCGCCACAACGCCTCACATTTTACGGTTTTCTCTTGTCCCGAAGCGACATTTTTTGCGGTCGATACGACTTTGTCACTTGCATGAATCAAGGTGCAGGCGTAAGTCCCAACGCGGGACACCCCTCCCCAACGAGGGGCGTTTATCTGAGAGGATACCAGATATGGCTATTGAAGCACCGGCTACGCGGCCGGCAAATCCGCGTTTTTCTTCGGGCCCTTGCACGAAGATCCCCGGTTTCTCCCTCGACATGCTTGCCGACGCGCCTCTGGGCCGCTCGCACCGCGCAGCTGTTGGCAAAGCCAAGCTGAAAGAGGCGATCGAAACCACCCGTGAAATTCTCGGCGTTCCGGCAGATTACAAGATCGGCATCGTTCCGGCTTCCGATACCGGCGCCGTCGAAATGGCAATGTGGTCGCTTCTGGGCGCACGCAAAGTCACCATGTGCGCATGGGAAAGCTTCGGCTCGGGCTGGGTCACCGATGTCGTGAAGCAGCTCAAACTCGATGCGGATACCAAAACCGCCGATTACGGTGATATCGTCGATTTCACGACCGTCGATTTCAACACCGACGTCGTCTTCACCTGGAACGGCACCACCTCGGGTGTGCGCGTGGCCAATGGCGATGCGATCCCCGCCGACCGCGAAGGCCTGACCATCTGCGACGCCACCTCGGCGGCTTTTGCAATGGACCTGCCGTGGGACAAGCTCGATGTCACCACCTTCTCCTGGCAGAAAGTGCTGGGCGGTGAAGGCGGTCATGGCGTTCTGATCCTGTCGCCGCGCGCCGTCGAGCGTCTGGAAAACTACACCCCCGCATGGCCGATGCCGAAGATCTTCCGCATGACCAAAGGCGGCAAGCTGATCGAAGGTATCTTCAAAGGCGAGACGATCAACACGCCCTCCATGCTCTGCGTCGAGGATTACATCGTTGCGCTGAACTGGGCCAAATCCATCGGTGGCCTCGAAGGGCTGATCGCCCGCGCCGATGCCAATGCGAAAGTGGTCTGGGATTTCTGCGCCGCCAAGCCGTGGATCGCAAACCTCGCCAATAACGCGGCAAATGCCTCCACCACCTCGGTCTGCGTGAAATTCACCGATGACCGCATCAAGGATGGGGCAACCTTCGCCAAAGCCGTTGCAAAACGTCTGGACGCCGAAGGCGTGGCACTGGATGCCGGTGCCTATCGCGATGCGCCCGCCGGTCTGCGGATCTGGTGCGGTTCCACGGTCGAGAAAGCCGATCTGGAGGCGTTGATGCCCTGGATCGAATATGCCTTCGAAGCCGAAATCGCAGCGCAAGCCTAAGCGTTCGATCTTTCTCTGAACCTGAGGTGGGCAGTGCTTTGCCCACCCGTTTTCCCAGATTTCAGAAAATTCAAGGAGCCCGCACATGGCCCCCAAAGTTCTCGTCTCTGACAGCCTGTCGGAAACCGCCGTCCAGATCTTCCGTGACCGTGGCATCGAAGTCGATTTCGAACCCAAACTCGGCAAGGACAAAGACAAGCTGGCCGAAGTGATCGGCAAATATGACGGCCTTGCGATCCGTTCGGCCACCAAAGTGACCGCGAAACTGCTGGAAAACGCGACCAACCTGAAGGTCGTGGGCCGCGCAGGTATCGGCACCGATAACGTCGATAAGGAAGCCGCTTCGAAAAAAGGCGTGATCGTCATGAACACGCCCTTCGGCAACATGATCACCACCGCCGAGCATGCCATCGCGATGATGTTCGCCGTGGCGCGCCAGATCCCCGAAGCGTCCGCCTCGACCCATGCGGGCAAGTGGGAAAAATCGAAATTCATGGGTGTCGAGCTTTCCGGCAAGACCCTTGGTGTGATCGGTGCCGGTAACATCGGTGGCATCGTCTGCGACCGTGCCCGCGGCCTGAAAATGAAGGTCATCGCATTCGACCCCTTCATGAGCCAGGAAAAAGCCGACAAAATGGGCGTGGAGAAAGTCGAGCTTGAGGATCTGCTCAAGCGCGCCGATTTCATCACCCTGCACGTGCCGCTGACCGAGCAGACCAAGAACATCCTGTCGCGCGAGAACCTCGAGAAGACCAAGAAAGGCGTGCGTATCATCAACTGCGCCCGTGGTGGTCTGGTCGATGAGGAAGCGCTGGCCGATCTGCTGAAATCGGGCCATGTTGCCGGTGCCGCGCTGGACGTGTTTGCCGAAGAGCCCGCGACCAATAACGTGCTGTTCAACCTGCCCAACGTCGTCTGCACGCCCCACCTTGGCGCGTCCACGACCGAAGCGCAGGAAAACGTGGCGCTGCAAGTCGCAGAGCAGATGTCGAACTACCTGCTGGACGGCGCTGTCGAGAACGCGCTGAACATGCCGTCGATGACCGCCGAAGAAGCCAAGGTCATGGGCCCGTGGGTCAAGCTGGCACAACATCTGGGTGGCTTCATCGGTCAGATGACCGAAGATGCGATCAAGGCGATCAACATCACCTATGACGGATCGGCCGCCGAGCTGAACCTCAAGGCGCTGGATGCGGCCGTTGTGGCCGGCATCATGAAAGCCAGCCAACCGGAAGTGAACATGGTCTCGGCCCCCGCTCTGGCGAAAGAGCGCGGCATCCAGATCTCGACCACGTCGCAGACCCAATCGGGCGCCTATGATGGCTACATCAAGGTCACCGTCGTGTCGGAAACCAAAGAGCGTTCGATCGCGGGCACCGTGTTCTCGGATGCCAAGCCGCGCTTCATCCAGATCAAGGGCATCAATATCGATGCCGAAGTGGGCGAGCATATGCTCTATACCACCAATGAGGATGTCCCCGGTGTGATCGGCAAGCTGGGCACGCTGCTGGGCGAACATGGGGCAAACCTTGCCAACTTCACCCTTGGCCGCGCGAAAGCCGGCGGGGAAGCCATCGCCATTGCCTATCTCGACGAAGCCCTGAAACCGGAAACGGTCGAGGCCATGAAAGCCACCGGTATCTTCAAGCAAGTAAAACCGCTGGAATTCATTCTCGGCTGAGCCATAATAGGTTCATGAACGCCAAGGCCCCTGCGACCCGCGGGGGCCTTTTTCATTTGTAAGGAAAGAACTATGCGCGCCTATGCCATCGGAGACATTCACGGACATCTCGACAAGCTGAAGATTGCGCACGATCTGATCGAGCAGGACCGTGCGGCCTTTGGCGACCAGTCCGCCCCTGTGATCCATGTCGGAGATGTTGCCGACCGTGGCCCCGAGAGTGCCGGCGTCATCGATTACCTGCTCAACGCGATGCGGGCGGGGAAAAACTGGGTGGTACTGAAAGGCAATCACGACAGGATGTTCTCGATTTTCATGAACGACCCTTTCGACGCCGATCCGATGCTGCGCAAGGATCTGACATGGCTGAACCCACGATTGGGCGGCAATACCACACTGGCCTCCTATGGCGTGCCCAATGCCGATGAACGCCCCGCCGATATCGTCCATGCCGAGGCGCTCCGGATGGTTCCCGAATCGCACCGGCTCTGGCTGGCCAGCCGCCCCAACCACTTCATCTTCGGTGAATTGCTTTTTGTGCATGCCGGCATCCGTCCGGGGGTCAGCATCGGCAACCAGACCGAAGACGATCTGTGCTGGATCCGCAAAGGCTGGCTGGAAGATACCAGCGATCACGGCATGCTGGTGGTGCATGGCCATACCGCAATCGATCAGGTGACGCATTATGGCAACCGCCTCAACCTCGATAGCAGTGCGGGCTATGGCGGCCCTGTCTCGGCAGTGGTGATCGAAGGCCGCGACGCATGGCTGCTGACCGAAAACGGGCGGCAACCGCTTGTTCCGGTTGCCACTATCGCCGCCTGACCACGGTATATCGCGCGCAGCGGCCCCGAAGGCGGGCAGGATACAGAATCGCCCGGGGCCGAAACCGGGGCCTGTCCTGACGCGGCGATACTGCCGCCGCGTCAACATGCCAACGGTCATGTTGAGCCCGTTATACGCAGGCTGTAAAACCGCAGGATTTTCTTCTTAAAGTAGAAATTTGTGAGGGATTTTCTATAGCTGGCCCGCGATCAGCCTTAAGGATTAAGCCTAAATTTACTGGACGTCACCAAGATGCTGGTCGAACGGAATGGGGACTGAACCAGCATGCCGACAGGCACCAGAAACACGATCGCTGACAAGCTGGCTCAGGAGCGTCGCGCCCGTCTGGCGGCGGAACGGCTGCTTGACCAGAAGAAGCGTGAACTGTTTACGGCCAATCAGAAACTGGCATTGCATGCCCGCGCCCTGTCCGACCAGATCGTGGAGCAGCGCCACGGCCTGACCCGCGCCCTGACGGAAGCCGCCTCTTTGAAGGGCGAGAACCATCGCGTGATGGATGATCTCGCACGGGCCAATTCCGTTGCCATGATAGCCCAACGCAGGCTGTGGGACGCGCTTGAGACGATTCCCGACGGGTTTGCCGTCTATGACGCCGATCTGCGGCTGGTGGCCGCCAATAAGGTCTATCTGGATTTCTTCGAGGGCGAAGTGGCCATCGCTGCGGGCGTGACCTACGATTCGGTGCTCAATATCGTGGCCAAGCACCGGATGGTGGATCTGGACGGGCGCGACCCTGCCGACTGGCATCATGACATGATCGCGCGCATCCGCCGCAATCCGATCGAACCGATCACGATCATCACCCGTAAAGGGGCCCATATCCGGCTGATCGACCGGTGGGGCGAAGGCGGCGATCTGGTCTGCATCGCGCAGGATATCTCGACCCATGTCAGCCGCGAAGCGGAACTGGAAGAGGCACGCGAAAAGGCCGAATCCGCCAATCGCGCGAAATCGGCCTTCCTTGCCAATATGAGCCACGAGATCCGGACGCCGATGAATGGCGTGGTGGGCATGGCCGAACTGCTGACCGAGACAGAGCTGACAGAGGATCAGCGTCTTTATGCGGAAACCATCCGCTCTTCCGGCGAGGCGCTGCTGACGATCATCAACGATGTGCTCGACTATTCCAAGATCGAGGCGGAGCGCCTGAAGCTCTATCCCGAGATTTTCGATCTGGAGCGGTGTGTGCACGAGGTGACCATGCTGCTGCAACCTTCCGCACGCGACAAGAAGCTGAGGCTTCTGGTCGATTACGACATGTTCCTGCCGACACGATTCGTGGCCGATCCGGGGCGTATCCGCCAGATTCTGACCAATCTTCTGGGCAATGCGGTGAAATTCACGCTTAGCGGCCATGTGCTGACGCGCGTGGTCGGGATAGAGCGGAAGCAGAATAATTACGAGCTGCATATCACCGTCGAGGATACCGGCATCGGCATCAATCCCGAACAGATCGACCATGTTTTCGGCGAGTTCAATCAGGTCGAAAGCGAAACCAACCGCAAGTTCGAGGGCACGGGGCTTGGCCTTGCCATCACCAAGCAGTTGATCGAGATGATGGGCGGCGAGATCTGGGTCGATAGCGAGCTGGGGCGCGGTTCGTGTTTCGGGTTCAAGATTCTGGTGCCCGCCGCCGAACCCGCGCCGCATGTCTCGACCCCCGGTCCGCCGATCACGCTGCGGGCCGCGCTTGTGGTCGATGATCTGATGGTCAACCGTGTCATTCTCGAACGGCAGCTGGAAACCTACGGGCTGAAGGTGACATTGTGCCGGAACGCACAGGAAGCGCTGACCGCTTTCGACAGGGGCGCGAAATTCGACATTATGCTCAGCGATTTCCGGATGCCGGATATGGATGGCCTGCATCTGTGCCAGACCTTGCGGCAACGCGGCGTGAAGATTCCCGTGGTGCTGCTGAGTTCGGACCCCGATGCGATCACCCCCGAAGAGGCCCACGCGGCCCAGATCGAATGTCTGGAAAAGCCGGTGCTGCGGTCGCATCTGTTCCGCACCTTGCAAAACCTGTCCTATCCGGTTGCAAGAACGGTGCCACCGCCCGCGCCGCCGCCCCCTGTTGGCCAACGCAAGATGCGCATCCTCGCCGCCGAGGATAATCGCACCAACCAGCTCGTTTTTGGCAAGATGGTAAAAGATCTGCCTATTGATCTGGTCTTCGCCAATAACGGTCTGGAAGCGGTCGAGAAATGGCAAAGCTTCCAGCCCGACCTGATCTTCATGGATATTTCCATGCCCGAGATGGATGGCAAGGAAGCCACCCGCCGCATCCGGTCTCTGGAAAGCGGCAACCACGTGCCGATCTGCGCCCTGACGGCCCATGCGATGGACGGCGATAGCGAGGGCATACTGGCCTCGGGTATGGATCACTATCTGACCAAACCATTGCGCAAAACGGCGATCATCGACCATATCGTGGCAAATTGTCCCCCGACCGCACAGTCGCTACAGGACGGGGCTGCCTAGGTCTCGGAAATAAGCTGCAGGAAGGCGGCACCGAAACGGTCGAGCTTGGCGTCTTCCAGACCAAGCCGTTCCAGCCCCTTCAGGTCGCCTGGCCGCATCTCGGCAATCTTGCGCAGCAACGACGAAGACACGCTCAGCATCCGCCCTGTCCCGTCCTCGCCACGCTCCAAACGGAGTTGCTCTGCCAGCAGCGCATCAAACAGAGGTCCGGCCTGACGCCCCGCCAAAGCACGGCGCGCGGGATGCATTTTCTGCATCTCCTCACCCACCAGCACCTCAAGGAATGCCGTGCCATAGCTTTCCAGCTTTTTGGCTCCGACCCCGTTGATCCGCGCCATCTGGTCCAGCGTTTGCGGACGGGCCTCGACCATCTCGATCAGGGTGCGGTCGGGGAAGATCATATAGGCCGGAAGCCCCGCCGCCTCGGAAAGCGCCCGCCGCTTGGCCTTCAGGGCCGACAGCAGCGGCGCGTCCTCCTCGGACACCAGCGCCTTGACCACCGTCTGCTTTTTCGCCCCGCGCACAGGGTCACGCCGGAAGGTGATCTGTTCCTCGCCGCGCAGGATCGGATGCGCGGCCTTGGTCACGAATAACGCGCCGTGACGTTCGGCATCGGGGCGGATCAGGTCATGCCCCATCATCTGCCGGAAGATCGCCTGCCACTGCGGGCGCGTCCAGGCCTTGCCCACCCCGAAGGTCGGCAGGCGGTCATGCCCGCGCGAGGAAATGCGCTCGTTCGACTGGCCCAGCAGCACCTCGATCAGATACTGGCTGCCATAGCTCTGGTCGCAGCGCAGACAGGCCGACAGCGCCATACGCACCGGTTCGGTCGCATCGAACAGATCGGGCGGAGTGTCGCAGATATCGCAGTTGCCACAAGGGCTTGCCTCTTCACCGAAATAGGCCAGCAGCCTCTGGCGGCGGCAGGCGGTGGCCTCGGCCAGCCCCAGCAGCGCATTCAGCCGCCCGTGATCGGCGTCCTTGCGTTCGGGCGGCGCAAGCCCCTCGTCGATCTGGGCGCGGCGGATGCGGATATCGTCGGGGCCAAAGAGGGTCAGCGTCTCGGCAGGAGCGCCATCACGGCCCGCGCGACCGATCTCCTGATAATAGGCCTCGATGGATTTCGACAGATCGGCATGGGCCACCCAGCGGATATCGGGCTTATCGATCCCCATGCCGAAGGCCACAGTCGCCACCACGATCAGCCCGTCTTCCTGCTGAAAGCGCGTCTCGACCAGCCGCCGCTCGTCGGGGTCCATGCCGCCGTGATAATAGCAGGCCGTATGCCCCGCCTCATTCAGCGCCTGCGCAAGGCTCTCGGTCTTTTTGCGGGTGGCGCAATAGACGATGCCCGACTGGCCCTTGCGCGCGGCGGCAAACTGCAGGATCTGCCCGCGCGGCTGGTTCTTGGGCTCGAACGCCAGATGGATATTGGGGCGGTCAAAGCCGCGCAGGAAGGTCTCGGGCGCCTCGCCGTCAAACAGCCGCGTGACCATCTCGGCGCGGGTTTCTTCATCGGCGGTGGCGGTAAAGGCGGCCAGCGGCACCTTCAGATCGCGGCGCAACTCCCCGATGCGCAGGTAATCGGGGCGGAAGTCATGGCCCCATTGGCTGACGCAATGCGCCTCGTCCACGGCAATCAGCCCGACCCGCGCACGGCGCAGCAGATGCACCGCCCCGCCCGAGGCCAGCCGTTCCGGCGCCATATAGAGGATCTTCAACCGGCCTTCGTCGATGGCACGAAAGACCTCTTCGGTCTCGTCCTCGGTATTGCCCGAGGTCAGAGCACCGGCCTCGACCCCCGCCTCGCGCAGCGCCCGCACCTGATCGCGCATCAGGGCAATCAGCGGCGATATCACCACCGTCAGCCCCTCGCGGCACAGCGCGGGGATCTGGAAACACAGCGATTTGCCACCGCCCGTCGGCATGATGGCCAAAGTATTGCGCCCCGCCATGACGGAGCGCACGATTTCTTCCTGTCCGGGACGGAATTCGCGGAACCCGAAGATATCGGTCAGGACTGCATGACAGTCGGGCAGCGTGGCCTCGACCATCGGATCAATACCCGTAGAAGAAGCCCGCGTTATTGATCAGCGCGCGCTGCAGGATCATCAGGATCACGAAAGCCACCAGCGGCGCCAGATCAAGACCGGGGGTATTGGGCAGAATGCGGCGGATCGGCGCATAGATCGGCTCCAAGAGCGAATTCAGCCCGTACCAGATCTGGCGGACCATCTGCTGGTTCAGGTTCAGGACATTGAAATTGATCAACCAGCTCATGATGATGTGGACAATCATCACAAACCACACAATATCCAGTATAAGATTGAGCGCCTGAAACAGCGTGACCATATGCAAAAGACCTCCGGCTGGGTGAGTAACTACCTATGCGAGCCGCAGTCATCTTGCAACCTTGCAACGCATGCCCGTGATATCGATTTTCGGTAAATTCTTCCGGGCAGAATGCTTGCATCGCCGGTATCATGACGCTTTACGCAGTCCCGTTACCATTCAAGAGGTCTCTCATGCAGCGCGACAGGAAAGCTCTCTGGGGCTGGTTTTTCTTCGACTGGGCCAGCCAGCCCTATAACACGCTTCTGCTGACCTTCACCTTCGGCCCCTATATGAAGACGCTTCTGGGCGATGGCAGTGCGGCGCAGGCCGTCTGGGGCTATGGCATTGGCGCGACAGGGGTGGTGATTGCACTGGCCTCCCCCTTTCTGGGGGCGGTCGCCGATAGAAGCGGGGCCAAACGCCGGTTCCTGTGGCTGTTTTCCGCGATGTATGTGCTGGGAGCTTCCGGCCTGTGGTGGGCCATTCCGCAGGATTACAGTCTGCTCCTTATCCTGACGAGCTTTGCGATCGGGCTGATCGGCATGGAATTCGCGACCACCTTCACCAATGCCTACCTGCCCGAGCTTGGCCCCCGCAGCACATTGGGCCGGATCTCGGGGGCGGGCTGGGCCTTCGGCTATGTCGGCGGGCTGATCCTGCTGATCCTGATGCTGACCCTGTTTCAGGCCAGCCCCGAAACCGGCCATACCCTGATCGGGCGCGCCCCGATCTTCGGGCTGGATGTCGGCAGCCGCGAGGATACGCGCATCGTAGGCCCCCTGACGGCGCTGTGGTATGCGGTCTTCATGATCCCGTTTTTCCTCTGGGTGAAAGACCGCCCGAAGCCGGATGCCCTGACGATCAGGGCAGCCGTGGCGCAAGGCTGGCCCAACCTGCGTATGACGCTCGGGTCGCTGCCCAAGCGCCCGAGCCTGATGGCATGGCTGGCGGCGTCGATGCTCTATCGCGACGCGCTCAACGGGGTCTATGTCTTTGGCGGGCTTTATGCGGCGGGCGTGCTGGGCTGGTCGATCACGCAGATCGGCATCTTCGGCATTCTCTCGATTATCACAGGTGCGATCTTCGCATGGCTCGGCGGGCGCGCGGATGACGGGTTCGGCTCCAAACCGGTTATCATCGCCTGCCTGCTGATGCTGATCGCGGCGGTGCTGGGCATCATCTCGATTACCCCCGATCATGTTTTCGGCCTGCCCGTCACAGCGGAGTCCGCAGCCCCCGATATCGCCTTTTTCGTTCTGGGCTGCGTCATCGGCGGGGCAGGCGGTGCCCTGCAATCGGCCAGCCGTGTGATGATGGTGCACCAGTCCCCGCCCGAGCGGATGACCGAATATTTCGGCATCTATGCGCTGTCGGGCAAGGCCACCGCATTTATCGCGCCGCTGTCCATCGGAATCGTGACCTCGGTGACGGGGCAGCAATCTCTGGGCATCACCCCGGTTTTGGCACTTTTCGTGGCGGGGCTTGTGCTGTTAAGCTGGGTCAGACCGACGGCCACCGCCTCTGCCCCCTCTCGTTCGTAAAACAGGACATTCCGCCCGTGCAACTGTCTCGTCTTCTTCCACTGGTTCTGGTTCTTCCACTGGTTCTGGGGATCTCTCTGGCCTCCGGCCAGATGGCGCAGGCCGAACCGCTTGCACGGCAGCTGTTCGGTGCCAAATCCACCCCCACCACCCAAGCTCCCGCCGCTGTGGGGTTCTATTCCAAGGGATGTGCTGCGGGTCTGGCCACTATGCCCGAAAGCGGCCCGACATGGCAGATGATGCGCCTGTCGCGCAACCGCTATTATGGCCAGCCCGAAACACTGGCCTTCCTACAGGATCTGTCGCGCTATGCGGCCACCCTGCCCGGCTGGTCGGGGCTTTATATCGGCGATATCGCACAGCCTCGCGGTGGCCCGATGACCGGCGGCCATGCCAGCCACCAGACAGGGCTGGATGCCGATATCTGGATGCTGCCGCCCAAACGGCTGACCCTCAGCCGTGCCGAGCGCGAGAAAATCTCGTCGATCTCCATCCGCACCGCTGACCAGACGCGGACCAATGGCAACTGGACCCCCGCCCATATGGCATTGCTGAAGGCCGCCGCCTCCGACCCGCGGGTGGACCGGATCTTCGTGGCCGCCGCAGCCAAGATCGCCATGTGCAATGCGGCGCCGCGTGGGGACCGCGCGTGGTTGCAGAAAATCCGCCCCTATTGGGGTCATAACACCCATTTCCACGTGCGGCTGAAATGCCCGCCCGGTGCGAAATATTGCGAAGCCCAGACGCCGACCGTGACCCAGCTGTCCAAAGGCGGCGACGGCTGTGACGAGACGCTGAACTGGTGGGTGACCGAAGCCCTGCACCCGACCAAACCCGCCGCCCCGCAAAAGCCCAAAGGCCCTGCACCGCGCACGGCGAAAACCTATACGATGGCGGATCTTCCCGCCCAATGCCGGACGATCCTATCTGCGCAATGAAACCTTTCCTTTTCACCCTGATCGCGCTTTGCCTCGCCTTGCCGGCAGAAGCGCAAACCGCAGGGCCCGCCGAATTCCTGCAGACCTATGTCTGGAAAGTCGACCACCCGCAATTCGGCGGGTTCTCCGGGCTGGAACTGACCGAAGACGGGCGCGAACTGGTCACGCTGTCGGACCGGACAAGCCTCTGGCGTGCCACGATCACCCGAGACGCATCAGGCAAGATCACAGCGGTCAGCCCCAGTGCCAATCCGCTTACCCTGCATGACAATCACGACCGCCCGATGACCGTCTCGCGCGGTGATTCCGAGGGGTTGGCCCTTGCCCCCGATGGCGGCGTCTATGTCTCCTTCGAGGGCGACCTGCCGCGTATCGATTATTATGCCAAAGGCTCCAGCAAGGCGGTGCCGCTGCCACGGGCGGCCGAGTTCCGGCATCTTCAGGCCAATGCCTCGCTGGAGGCGCTTGCGATCGACGGACGCGGCGCGCTTTACACCCTGCCCGAACGGTCGGGGCGCTCGGGGCGGCCCTTTCCGGTGTTCAAACTGGCCGATAACCGCTGGTCGCGCCCCTTTTCCATCGCCCGCGAGGGGGAATGGCAGGCCGTGGGCGCAGATTTCGGACCGGACGGGCGCTTCTATCTGCTCGAACGCGATTTCTGGGGGCTTCTGGGTTTCCTGACACGGGTCGAGGTATTCGAGGTCAGGGATGGCAAGCTGGGCCAAGGACAGGTTCTGCTGCAGACCACAGCGGGCCATCACGACAATCTCGAAGGGCTTTCCGTCTGGCGCGATACAGAAGGGTTCATCCGGCTGACAATGATTTCGGATGATAATTTCCGCATGCTCCAGCGCACGGAAATCGTCGAATACCGTCTTCCCAAATAAGCATGACCCAAGTTTTTTCTTGACCGCAAGGACGGCGAGGCGATATGCGCGCCTATCGTCCGGTACATCGGACCATGTCTCCGCTACCATGTAAAAACGGTCAAAATCATGAAACACTTCCTCCCTGGCGTTCTCGCTATGGCCATCATTGTCGTGGCCTCCAATATTCTGGTGCAGTTCCTGTTGGGCGACTGGCTCACTTGGGGCGCGGTCACCTATCCTTTCGCCTTTCTCGTCACCGATCTGATGAACCGCTTCTACGGCCCCCGACAGGCGCGCCGCGTCGTTCTGGCGGGGTTTGTCACCGGCGTCCTGTGCTCGCTGATCGGCAGCCAGATCGAAGGCCAGTTCGGCCCGCTCGTTTCGGTGCGCGTCGCCATCGGGTCGGGGTCGGCCTTCCTGCTGGCACAGATGGTGGATGTCGCCATTTTCGACCGGCTCCGCAGCGGCAGCTGGTGGCGCGCACCGCTTGTCTCCTCGCTGATCGGATCCTGTCTGGATTCCACGATTTTTTTCTCGATGGCCTTCGCGACCCAGCTCGCCTTCATCTGGCCTGCCGATGATGTCTCATGGGCCAATGAGACCCTGCCGGTTTTGGGCGTCGGACCGATGGCACCGCTTTGGGTTTCGCTTGCGATTGCAGATAGTTCGCTCAAGTTTGCCTTATCTTTGATCGCCTTGCTGCCTTTTAAGGCAGCTGTCACGAAACTATCACCCAAAACAGCATGAATTAACTTGTCATAAACCAAATCTGTGCCACCTTTGAGTTATCGGTAACGCAATGAAAGGAGGTGATCCAGTGTCTAGAGTGATATTGGAGAGAGGTATCGGGACATTCAGGGGGGCCGAGGCCTGAGGGCAATCCCTAAGGCAATTTGAACCCTGGGTGGGCTCCGTTTCGGATCGTCTTCAGACCCCTAACCGGACCATCTCCTTAGAACTCGGGGGCCGTCTTTCTCAAGACGGCCCTTCAAGTTGCTTCCCCGCCAGGCTTTGCTTTGGGCGGGGTTTTGCTTTTTAGCGCCCTCGCCTTCCCTCATCGCACCGCTTTCCCCTTATGGGGGCTGGACCCGCGCGGCATTTGGTGGCATCCCAAGCCCAACGAAGGAGTGGGCGATGACCGACGTGACACGCGATGTTTCCGCAATGAGCTTCGAAGAAGCGATGAAGGAATTCGAGCAGGTCGTGAACCAGCTTGATCGGGGCGATGTGCCTCTTGACCAGTCGATTGCACTATACGAACGCGGTGCCGCGCTGAAAGAGCGCTGCGCCACCCTTCTCAAGACGGCGGAAGAGCGCGTCGAGAAAATCACGCTGGCCGCCGATGGCACCCCCGCTGGCACGGTGCCGACCGAAGGGCTGTAAATGTTCACCGACCGTCTGACAAATGTCCAAACCGCCGTGCAAGCGGCGCTTGACGCGCATGTGGCGCAATATCCGGCAGGCCAGCTGCGTGACGCGATGCATTACGCGCTGCAGGGCGGCAAGCGGCTGCGGGCGTTTCTGGTGCTGGAAGGGGCTGCCATTTTCGACATCCCGACCGAGAAAGCCATGCCTGCGGCCTGCGCGGTCGAGGCGCTGCACGCCTATAGCCTTGTCCATGACGACATGCCCTGCATGGATAACGACGACCTGCGCCGCGGCATGCCGACGGTGCATGTGCAATGGGACGAGGCCACCGCCGCTCTGGCAGGCGATGCGCTCCAGACAATGGCCTTCGAACTGCTGACCAGCCCTGCGCTTGGCACGGCAGAGACCCGTATCAGGCTGGTGGCCGATCTGGCGCAAGCATCTGGTGCGGAGGGCATGGTGTATGGTCAGGCGCTGGATATCGCCGCCGAGACCGCCCCGACCCCGCTGACCATCGAACAGATCATAGAGCTGCAGGAAGGCAAGACCGGCGCGCTGATCGGCTTTGCCGCGAAGGCCGGTGCCGTGCTTGCCGAAAAGGACCCTGCGCCTTTTGCTGCCTATGCCAAGGCTCTGGGCCTTGCTTTCCAGATTGCCGATGACATCTTGGATATCGAGGGCAATGAGGATCTGACCGGCAAGCGCCTGCATAAGGATGCCGAGGCCGGTAAAGCGACCTTTGTGTCGTTGCTGGGGCTTGCGGGCGCAAAGACCCGCGCCACAGAGCTTTGTGACCTCGCCATTGCCGCCCTTGCCCCCTATGCGCAAGGTGCCGATAGCCTACGCGATCTCGCGCGTTTCACCATCGCGCGCAAACACTGACGAAAGCGGATAGCCACAGATGAGCGACCTCCCGCAAAACCAAGCCTCGACCACGCCCGTTCTGGACCGTGTGCGCCTGCCTGCCGATATGAAGGGCCTCAGCGACCGCGAGCTGATCCAGCTGGCCGGAGAGCTGCGCCGTGAAACCGTTGCGGCCGTGTCGGAAACCGGCGGCCATCTGGGCGCGGGTCTGGGGGTGGTCGAACTGACCGTGGCGCTGCATGCGGTCTTTGACGCCCCGCGCGACAAGATCATCTGGGATGTGGGCCACCAGTGTTATCCGCATAAGATCCTGACCGGACGCCGCGACCGTATCCGCACCCTGCGGATGGAGGACGGTCTGTCGGGCTTTACCAAACGCTCGGAAAGCGCCTATGACCCCTTCGGCGCGGGCCATAGCTCGACCTCGATCTCGGCCGCTGTGGGCTTTTCCACCGCGCGGGAGCTGGGGGCCGAGACGGGCGATGCGATTGCGGTGATCGGTGATGGCGCCCTGACCGGAGGCATGGCCTTCGAGGCGCTCAACCACGGTGGCCATCTGAAAAACCGCATGTTTGTGGTGCTGAATGACAACGAGATGTCGATTGCGCCGCCTGTCGGGGCTTTGTCGACCTATCTGACGCGGCTGTATTCGGAATCGCCCCTGCAGGACCTCAAGGAGGTCGCCAAGGGTGCCGCCCGCGCCTTCCTGCCCGAGCCCTTCAAGGAAGGGGCGAAACGCGCCAAGGAGATGCTCAAGGGCATGGCCATGGGCGGGACGCTGTTTGAAGAGCTGGGCTTTACCTATATCGGCCCTGTGGACGGGCATGATCTGGAAAGCCTGCTGCCGCTCTTGCGCACGCTGAAGGCGCGTGCCCGTGGGCCGGTGCTGATCCATGCGCTGACCAAGAAGGGCAAGGGCTATGCGCCTGCCGAAAGCCGCCCCGATGGGGGCCATGCGACCGCGAAGTTCAACCTTGCGACCGGCGAGCAGAAGAAAGCACCGTCGAATGCGACCTCCTACACCAAGGTCTTTGCCGAGGCGCTGATTTCCGAGGCCGAGCGCGACGAGAAGATCGTCGGCGTCACAGCCGCCATGCCCGATGGCACGGGGCTGAAGGAATTCGGAGCGCATTTCCCGCGCCGGATGTTTGACGTGGGCATTGCCGAACAACATGCGGTGACTTTCTCGGCGGGGCTTGCGGCCTCGGGGATCAAGCCCTTCTGCGCGATCTATTCGACCTTCCTTCAGCGCGGCTATGACCAGATCGTGCATGATGTGGCGATCCAGAAGCTGCCGGTGCGTTTCGCGATTGACCGCGCGGGGCTGGTGGGGGCTGATGGCGCGACCCATGCTGGCGCCTTCGACACGGCCTTTCTGGCGAACCTGCCCGATTTCGTGGTGATGGCGGCGGGTGACGAGGCCGATCTGGTGCATATGGTAGCGACCGCTGCGGCGATTGACGACCGTCCCTCGGCCTTCCGCTATCCGCGTGGCGAAGGCATGGGCGTGGATATGCCCCAACAGGGCGTGCCCTTGGAGATCGGCAAAGGGCGCATCATTCAGGAGGGCGCGAAGCTGGCCATCCTCAGCTATGGCGCGCGCCTGTCGGAAGTACTGAAGGCCAGCGAGGCGCTGCGCGCGCGCGGCATCGTTGTGACCGTGGCCGATGCGCGCTTCTGCAAGCCTTTGGACAAGGATATGATCTTGCAGCTTGTGGCCGAGCATGAGGCTATTCTGACCATCGAGGAAGGCGCGATTGGCGGCTTTGCCAGCCATGTGCAGAACTTCCTGATGGAAAAAGGCGTGTTTGATCGCGGGTTCCGTCTGCGGTCGATGGTGCTGCCCGATGACTTCATCAACCATGCCTCGCCCGAGAAGATGTATCAGGTGGCGGGTATGAATGCCGCGCAGATCGAGGCGAAGGTCTTGGAGATGATGGATATTTCCGTGGCCAAGCGGGCCTGATGAAAGAAAACGGCCCCTACACGGGGCCGTTTGTTTTAGCGCGCCTCTTCTGGCGTCAAAAGCCCTTCTGCCACCAGCCTGTCGGCCCATCCCTGAGGTGTGGTAAAAAGATGGGTTTGCCAGCCGCGTGCCTTGGCCGCCGTTATATTATCGGTGCGGTCATCGGCAAAGAGAAGCGCCTCGGGGGCCACGCCACAATCCTCTTCCAGCATCTGGTAGATTGTCGGATCGGGTTTGATCACCCCCATATGGCCCGAAATATAGCGGCGGTCGAACTCTTGCAGGAAGTCGTATTTCTCTTCCGCCATGGCGAAAGTGCCGATGCCGAAATTCGACAGAGCGAAGACGGGGATGCCCTTGGACCGCAGGGCTCGCAACAGGCGGACAGACTGCGGGATCGCGGGGCTGGCCATCTGCAGCCAGTCGGCGTTCCAGCGCAGGATCTGCTCGCGCCACCCGGGGTGGCGCTCGGCCAGTGCCGCGCAAAGCTCGGGAAGGTTGCCGCCCTTGTCGACGGCATCATTCATCGCGTGCAGATCGACCTCGGCAAAGAGGCGCTTGCGGTCTTCGGTGTCCATGAGGGTATCGAAATGGCGCTCGGGTTGCCATTCGATCAGCACGTTGCCGATATCGAATACGACGGCCTTGATCATTTCCACAGAGCCTCGGCATGGAAGGCCAGATGGTCGGCCATGAAGCTTTGCACGAAGAAATAGCTATGGTCATAGCCCTTCTGCATGCGGAAGGTGCCCTCTTGGCGGCGCGCCATCATGGCCCCGGCCAGCGCTTCGGGGCGCAGCAGTTCGAGGAACTGGTCAGACGCGCCCTGATCCACCAGAACCGGCCCGTCAAAGCCCAGTTCGGTCATCAGATGGGTGCTGTCGTGGTCAAGCCACGCGGCCTCATCGGTGCCCAGATAGGCGCCCAGCTGCTTGCGGCCCCAGTCGCTTTGCGTGGGCTGCGCGATGGGTGCAAAGGCCGAGACCGACCGGAACCGCCCCGGCAGGCGCATCGCTAGGGTCAGCGCGCCATGCCCGCCCATCGAATGGCCGGTAATCGACTGACGGTCGGGGTCGATGGCGAATTCCGACAGTAGGAGCGCAGGCAGCTCTTCTGCCACATAGTCCCACATGCGGAAATGCTTGGCCCAAGGGTCCTGCGTGGCATTGACGTAAAAGCCCGCGCCCTGACCCAGATCATAGGCCTCGTCATTGGCAACGCCTTCGCCACGCGGCGAGGTATCGGGGAAAACCAGCCCCACACCATGTTCCGCCGCCCAAGCCTGAGCGCCCGCTTTGGTCATCGCGTTCTCATGGGTGCAGGTCAGCCCCGACAGATACCACAAAAGCGGCACGGGGCCGTCTTCGGCCTCTTCGGGCAGGAACAGGCCAAAGGTCATCTCGGTGCCGGTGGCCTTGGAGTCATGCGCATAGACGCCTTGCACGCCCTCGAAGCAGCGGTTTTCGGAAATAATGCGCATGGCACCCTCTCTTATTGGACCCAGTGCAGAATGACTGGCAGCGTTAGAATACTGGCGGCCGTTGACACGAAGATGGCAGCAGAGACCCGCGGCGCGCCGATGTTATAGTTTTGCGCCAGCATGTAGACATTTCCCGCGACAGGCAAGGAGGCGGTGGCCACCATCACCCCCGCATCGAAACGGTCCACGCCAAAGACGAAAAACGCCGAAAGCGCGATGATGCAGGGATGTAGCGCCAGCTTGCAGACCGACAGCCACGACGCAGGGCCAAGCCGGTTCAGCGTCAGCGCGGCAAGGCTGGCCCCTATGGCGAAAAGCGCACCTGGGGTGGCGGCGGCGCCCAGCATGGTCACGGTCTGGGACAGCCACTCGGGGATCGGCAGGCCGGAAGCCGACCAGATAAGCCCCGCCGCCATCGACACCACCATCGGGTTTTTCACCACGCCCAAGGCAAGGGGCCAAAGAGCGACCCGCCCCGTGCGGGCCGCGCTGATCACCACGGTAAACAGCACCGAGAATACGATCAGATCGACGCAGAGCACCATGATGATGGCCGGCACCGCCTCCGGCCCCAGCACGGCGGCCAGCATCGGCACCCCCAGAAAGCCGGTATTGCCGATCATCGCGGTCTGCGCCTCGATGGTGGACATATCGGTGGCCTCGCCGCGCAGCTTTGCCACCGCGAAAGCCATCAGCCAGATACAAAGCGATCCCGCAAGATAGGCACCCATGAAGCGGGCCTGAAACACATGGCCGATCTCCAGCCCCGAGGTGAAGTCGAACAGCATCGCCGACAGCGGGAAGAAGAAGATGAATTTCGTCAGATAGGCCGTTGCAGCGGGCGGGAAAAAACCGATGCGTCCGGCAGACCAGCCAAGCCCGATCAGGGCGAAAAACGGAAGCAGCTGCAGGAATATCGCGAACATAGCATGTCGCTAGCACGGCTTTCGCAAAATCGCTAGCCTATCCATGATAAGCCTGCTTGGCGCTTAGCCGCCGCCGATCAGCACACCTGCGGCAAAGACCAGCGCGCCGCCCAGCACCACTTGGAAGACCGCACGCAGGAAGGGGGTCTCCATATAGCGGTTCTGGATCCAGGCAATCGCCCAGAGTTCGACAAAGACCACCATCATCGCGATGATGGTTGCGGTCCAGAAATCGGGGATCAGATAGGGCAGCGCATGGCCCAACCCGCCCAAAGCCGTCATCACTCCCGAGGCCAGACCGCGCTTGAGCGGCGAGCCACGGCCCGAGATCACCCCGTCGTCATGGGCGGCCTCGGTGAAGCCCATCGAGATCCCCGCCCCGACCGAAGCCGCAAGCCCGACCAGCAGCGTGGTCTTCGGGTCCTGCGTGGCGAAAGCGGTGGCAAAGATCGGCGCCAGAGTCGAGACCGACCCGTCCATCAGCCCCGCCAGACCGGGTTGCACCCAGGTCAGCACGAATTGACGATGCGCCGCGCGGTCTTCCTCGGCACGGGCGTCGGGGGTCAGATGTTCTTCCACAAGATGCTCGGCCGTGGCTTCATGCCCCGCCTCGGCAGCGGCAAGATCGCCCAGCAGCTTACGGGTCGTGGCATCGGTGGCACGTCCGGCAGCAGCGGTATAGAAACGCTCGGCCTCGCGTTCCATCGCTGCCGCTTCCCCGCGCATGGCGTCCAGCGACATGGTTTCTGCCATCCAGACCGGCTTGCGCGAATAGAACCCCGCGATATGTTCGCGCCGGATCAGCGGGATCACCTGACCGAACCGCGCCTGATGTGTTTCAATCAAACGGCGGCGGTGTTCGTCTTCCTCCAGTGCCATCCCGTCGAACACCTTGGCCGAGGCGGGAAATTCCGCCCGTAGATGCTCGGCAAACTGACGGTAGATGCGGGCGTCATCCTCTTCCGACGAAATCGCCAGCGCGAGGATCTCCTGCTCGTTCAGGTCCGAAAAGCGGCGACGGTTACCGAGGAAGGAAAACATGGATGCGGCCCTCAACTTTAGAACAGTTCTAAGGTAGGCGAGGCGCGGTTCTTTGCCAAGACCGAAAACCTCACAGGCCCTATTTTACCTTCTCTGCCCCTCTGTCGAGTGCTAAAGACGCCGTGCTTCATAACAAACCACGGATTTTAAGATGAAATCTTTGACACTCGGCCTTGGCGTCTGGTTGCTGGTCGCCATTGCGACCACCATCGGGATAGGCCTGCTACCGGTCGATTTCACGCATCACTTCGATTATTTCAACAGCCCTGGCGAGGCCGTCGTTGCGATCTTGGGCGTTGTCGCCTTGCCCGGTGTGATCGCTGCGGGGATAACGTTTACGCTTGCCGCAAACCGCCGCCCCGATGTCGCCTGTATCTTGGGGACATGCGGCGTGAGCATCTGCCTAGCCAGCATATCGCTCGGCATAGGTTATAGCGCCTATTACCATCTTACGGGAGACATCCCGACCCCTATCGCCATCATCCTGTTTCTGACATTCTGGCTATGCCTCTATGCAGGCTTTTTCTTCAGCCCGATCATGCGGCTTGACGATCCGGCGATCAGCGCTGCCAACTGGCGCAGGCTAATAAGCTTTGTAGCAATCTGTGTCGTGTTTTTCGTTCTCGGCCTCGTCAGCAAAGACACGCCATTCGAACTTATTCACAGAGCAATCGCCGCATTGGGCGTCAACAGCCTCCAACCCGTGGAAAAATCCTCGATCGATATCGGGGCGGCGCTGACCATTGCCTTTGGCGTGGAAACAGGGCTGGCGTGGGCGCGGCGTTACGAGGCGGCACAAGGGGCGGCGCAAGGGGCGGCCAAGGCCGCCTGAGGCCGGAAGGGGATCAGACCTCCGAGGCCTCTTCCCGACCGATATGGCGTTCGCCGCGGGCCTTCGCCAGCTGGATCTGGTGCTCGCGCTCGCGGAAACGGGCGCGGTCTTCCGGAGAATACTCGCCCACGCAATGGTGACATTGCACGCCTTGCTCGAATTCGGGGCGGGCGCGGTCTTCGGGGGCAAGCGGGCGGCGGCAGGCATGGCAGACCTCGCGGTGCTTGCCCTGCTCCAGCCCGTGGGTCAGCGCCACACGCCCGTCAAACACGAAGCAATCGCCTTCCCAGAGGCTGTTTTCCTTGGGCATCTCTTCGAGATATTTCAGGATGCCGCCCTTCAGGTGGTAGACATCCTCGACACCCTGCCCGATCAGATAGTTGGTCGATTTCTCGCAGCGGATACCGCCGGTACAGAACATCGCCACGCGCTTGTTGTGGAAACGCTCGCGGTTCTCTTCCCACCATTTCGGGAAATCGCGGAAGGTCTTGGTTTTGGGGTCCACCGCGCCTTTGAAGGTGCCGATATCGACCTCGTAATCATTGCGCGTATCGATCACCACAACATCAGGCGCCTGAATGAGTTCGTTCCACTCTTCCGGCGTGCAGTAATTGCCGACCGAGGCCGTCGGATCCACGTCCGGCTGGCCCATCGTCACGATCTCTTTCTTCAGCTTCACCTTCATCCGCAGGAAGGGTTCATCCTCGGCGGTGCTTTCCTTCCAGTCCAGATCGGCACAGCCCGGAAGCGCGCGCACATGGGCGAGCACGGCATCGATCCCTTCGCGCGGGCCGGCGATGGTGCCATTGATCCCCTCATGGGCCAGCAGAAGCGTGCCCTTTACGCCCTGCGCCTGTGCCAGCGCCAAGAGCGGGCCACGGATAGCGGCCAGATCATCGAATCGGGTGAAGTGATAGAGTGCGGCTACGATATACATGCGCCTGCGTTTACTGCCTTGAGCCCGCTTCAGGCAAGCCTGATATAATCTGTATTACGGCCACAGCTTTTCCGTGCCAGTTGACCCTTGGCCCAGCGCCGCCTAGCCTGCCTGACACAACAGCGGAGCCCTCTCATGACCACAGCCCTGATCGTCATCGACATGCAGAACGACTTCTGTCCGGGCGGCAAACTTGCCGTTACTGCAGGCGACGAGATTGTCACAGAAATCAATGCACTGATGGGCGAGCATGACGTGACCGTACTGACGCAGGACTGGCATCCCGCCGACCACCAATCCTTTGCCTCGAACCACGGGGCCGATCCCTATTCGGTGGCGCACATGCCTTATGGTCCGCAGGTCCTGTGGCCGGATCATTGCGTGCAGGGCACGCAAGGCGCGGCGTTTCACCCCGATCTGGCCACGGATGCCGCCGATCTGGTGCTGCGCAAGGGCTTTCGCCCCGCGATCGACAGCTATTCGGCCTTTTTCGAGAATGACCGGACCACGCCCACCGGCCTGCATGGCTATCTGCAAGAGCGCGATGTGACGGATCTGACCTTCTGCGGGCTGGCCCTGGATTTCTGCGTCGCTTGGTCCGCGCTGGATGCGGCAAAGCTGGGCTATGGGGTCCGCGTCCGGCATTCGGCCTGCCGTGGCATCGATCTGGACGGTTCACAGGCGGCGGCGCTGGGCCGGATGGAGGCGGCGGGCATTCGGCTTACCTGACCCCCGGCTCTTGCCAAGTGCCTGATTTATCGGTTTAGTCCCTGCCATAACGAGGGAGGGGCCAAGTATGGTCGATATCGCGACGCGCGTTTATAACCACAAGTGGAAGATCGACCCGATCATCCGCTCCCTGATCGACACCGATTTCTACAAGCTGCTGATGTGCCAGTCGATCTTCCGCAACAGCCCCGATACGGTGGTGCGGTTCTCGCTGATCAACCGCTCGAAAGACATCAAGCTGGCCGAGCTGATCGACGAGAATGTCCTGCGCATGCAACTGGATTACGCCCGCTCGCTGAAACTGTCGCGCGGGGAAAGCACATGGCTGCGCGGCAATATGTTCTATGGCAAGCGCCAGATGTTCCGCCCCGACTTCATGGAGTGGTTCGACAACTACCAGCTGCCGGAATATGACCTACAGGTCAAAGACGGCCAGTACGAGCTGACCTTCGAAGGCCGCTGGCATGAGGTCATGCTTTGGGAAATTCCCGCGCTGGCAATCCTGATGGAGCTGCGCTCGCGCGCGATTGTCAACCAGATGCGCCGTTTCGAGCTGCAGGTGCTCTATGCCCGCGCGATGACCCGCATCTGGGAAAAGATCAATGCGCTCAAGGATCTCGAAGGGCTGAAAATCGCGGATTTCGGCACGCGCCGCCGCCATAGCCATCTTTGGCAGGACTGGTGCGTGCAGGCGATGCTGGAAGGTCTGGGCGACAGTGCGGCGGGCGGGGCCTTTACCGGCACCTCGAACTGCCTGATCGCCATGCGCCGCGACATCGAGGCGGTGGGCACCAATGCCCATGAACTGCCGATGGTCTATGCCGCCTTGGCCGATACCGACGAAGCGCTCAAGCAGGCCCCGTACAAGGTGCTTGCGGACTGGCACGAAGAGCATGACGGCAACCTGCGCATCATCCTGCCCGACACTTACGGCACCGAAGGCTTCCTGCGCGATGCACCAAGCTGGCTGGCAGGCTGGACCGGCATCCGTATCGATAGCGGCGATCCGGCCCCTCTGGCCGAGGCCGCGATCCGCTGGTGGGAGTCGAAAGGGGAAGACCCGCGCAAGAAGCTGGTGATCTTCTCTGACGGGCTGGATGTCGAGGAGATCCGCAAACTGCATGGCCAGTTCCACGGGCGGGTCAAATGCAGCTTTGGCTGGGGCACGCTGCTGACCAATGACTTCCGCGGCTTCGTGCCGGATGACGGGCTGGCTCCGTTCAGCCTTGTCTGCAAGGCGATCTCGGCCAATGGCAAACCGACCGTGAAACTGTCGGACAATCCCAATAAGGCGATGGGCCCGCTCTCCGAGATCGACCGCTACCGCCGCGTGTTCGGCATCGGCCAGCAAATCGCGCGCGATGTGATTGTCTGACCGTAAATGCATGACAGGCTGTGCAATTCAGCCACAAGCTGCCTCTTGCACCCGCCCGTGAAACGCGCCACTTTCGCGCTGTTCTCAGGGCGGGGCGAAATTCCCCACCGGCGGTAAGCAGCAGGTCTGCAAGCCCGCGAGCGCCCTCACCAAGAGGGGTCAGCAGATCGGGTGCAATTCCCGAGCCGACGGTCATAGTCCGGATGGAAGAGAATGTGTCAGGCGCGCGCCCTTCGCGAAGCGTTCTGGCATGTGATCGCCTTGGGTGACGTGTTGTTGCGAAAGGAGATCCAGATGACACCCACCCGTTATGCTTTCGTCAAAGCGCAGTGGCATGCCGATATTGTCGATCAGGCGCTGAAAGGATTTTACGAACTGATCCCTGCCGATCAGGTTGACGTGTTCGATGCGCCGGGGGCGTTCGAACTGCCCTTGGCCGCCAAGAAACTGGCCCAAACGGGGCGCTATGCCGCCATCGCCTGTGCGGCCTTCGTGGTGGATGGCGGGATCTACCGTCATGATTTCGTGGCCCAGACCGTGGTCGACGGCCTGATGCGCACCGGCCTTGAAACCGGTGTTCCGGTCCTGTCGGTCTCGCTGACCCCGCATCACTATCAGGAAACCGACCACCACAACCGGATCTACAAAGACCATTTCGTGCAGAAAGGCCGCGAGGCGGCGCAGGCCGCCCTGGGTGTCACGACGCTGCATGACCAGCTTGCGGCGCTTGCAAAAGCCTGAGCGGCCTGCGCCACACGCCCCAGCAGGGTCTGGCCGTAATACTCTGGCCGGAACGCTCTGACAGGAACGCTCTGGCCCCGCACATGGAAAAGACGCAAGCGGGGCTTGCGTCTTTTGCGTTTCAGGCTGTGGCCGCGCTCAGGCGACCAGCGTCAGCAGCAGATAGATGCCGATGGCAAGGACCGCCGAGAAGGGCACGGTCACCACCCAAGCTGCGGCCACCTGCAGGATATGCGCGCGGCGCACCAGAAGGCGGCGCTTGCGTTCTTCGGGCGGCACAGGCTTGCCCTTTTGCAGCGCACCGGGACGGGCGGCCCGACGCTGAGCGTGGAACTCACGGTAAAAGCCCACGCCGAAGATCCCGCCGACAGCGATATGGGTCGAGCTGACCGGCAGCCCAAGCCAGCTTGCAACGATGACGGTGATCGCCGCCGACAGCGCCACACAGAAGGCCCTGACCGTGTTGAGCTTGGTGATCTCGGAGCCGACCAGCTTGATCAGGCGCGGCCCGAACAGCAGCAGACCGAAGGAGATCCCCATTGCGCCCACCAGCAGAACCCAGAGCGGCAGACCGACCGAAGACGAGATAGACCCCACCTCGACGGTATGCACGATGGCCGCCAGCGGCCCGACCGCATTGGCCACATCATTGGCCCCATGCGCAAAGGACAGCAGCGCCGCCGCCGCGATCAGCGGGAAGGAGAACAGCGTCTTGACCGACTTCTTGCGGTTTTCCAGCCCTTCGGACTGGCGCCGGATCAGCGGGATCGAGATCAGCCAGCAGGCCACGCCAAACCCGACCCCCAGCAAGCAGGAGACGTTGAGCGGGATCGGAAACACATGCTTGAGGCCCTTATACAGGATATAGGCCCCGAAAGCGCCCGCCATGATCCCGTTCCAGACCGGCACCCAGCGCCGCGCGGCCTGAATGCGCTCTTCGACATCCAGCATCTGGCGGCGGATCACCGCAAGAAAGGCCGCCGCAATCACCCCGCCCAGCACAGGCGCAATCACCCAGCTGGCCGCGATCCGGAAGATCATCGTCCAGTCGATCGCATGGAACCCTGCCGCCATCGCCCCTGCCCCGACGACACCGCCCACGATCGAGTGGGTGGTCGAGACCGGAGCCCCGATCCATGTCGCAAGGTTCAGCCACAGCGCCGCTGCCAGCGACGCGGCCATCATCACCCAGATATATTTTGTGGGATCTTGCAGCGCGAGCGGGTCCACAATGCCTGTGGCCACGGTTTTCACCACATCGCCGCCCGCCAGAAGCGCCCCGCTGGTCTCGAACACGGCGGCAATCACCAGCGCGCCCAGCATCGGCAATGCTTTGGAACCGACCGCCGGCCCCATGTTGTTGGCAACGTCATTGGCCCCGATATTCAGCGCCATATAAGCACCGATCGCGGCCCCGACGACCACAACCCCCTGCCCCGGCCCGGCCCCCATCAGCAGCGCGGCTACAAGCCCCGCCAGACCGATAAAGGCCAGCGCAATTCCCGGTGCAACCAGACTGCGCGACACATGCTGTGCGCCATGCTCAAGACGCCCGAGCCGCTTCAAATCGCGGTCAAGCGTCTTCCACTGGTTTACACCCTTGCCGTCTTGTTCGTTCAAAGACATGAATCCGCCACAAAACTGTTACATTCAGGGGCGGGCCATAAAAGGGACGCGGCTAGAAATCAACGTTTGATACTGGTCAATGACAGAATTATGTCAGACAGCCCCTCTTCGGCAACGGCCTGTGCCGCTGCTTCCGGTGCAAACCAGCGCCGTTCGCGCTCTCCGGCTTCGGGGAAATCCGGCGACAGTTCTGCCTGCGACAGATGGAACACGGCCACCTCCACAGCAATATCCAGCCCGCTATCCAGCCCCTTGTCATAGGTGAAATGGCCAACCGCCCGCTCGGTGATGCGCCCGCGGGCCCCTGCCTCTTCCCATGCCTCCTGTGCCGCCGCCCCCGAAAGCGACCGGCCACGCATCGGCCACCCTTTCGGGGTCACCCAGCGCCCCGTCCCGCGCGAGGTAATCAACAGGACTTCGGTTTTTTCGCCGCGCCCGCGCGTGCACAGCGCCGCCACCTGCAAGGCGGCAGGGCGACGGCCCAGAAGGCTACCCAGCACATCCATCAGGCGGCGGATCATGACTTTTCCCTTTCCGCTTGCGTCGGTTCCTGCCAGAGCCGCCCTACCATGCGGCCCCCGCAGGCGCGATGTCCAGCAGCACCTCGGAGATCATCTCGACCAGCAACGCCGCATTCTGCAGGGAAAACCCCGCGCTGGGGCGCAAGGACAGCCGCACCCCCTCCGGTACAGGCAGCACCAACAGGTGTTCCAGCAAGCCTGCCCGCAGCTGTCGGGCCTTCTCCGCCCCGTCCGGCGGTGCGAAAACAAGGCCGATCTCTGCCGGTGCAGGGTCAATCGTGATCCCCCGAAACGGCAGCGCCGCCAGCCGGACGGCCAGAAAGGCCAGAACCTGCGGGTCCACCGCAACCGCCCCGTCCCCCTTACGGTCCAGCTCCTCACCATAAAGCCCGTCACAACAGAGATAACGGGTCTGCGCCGCATCCCAGCCCCAAGGGCCATCACGCCGGATCAGAGAGACCACCTCACTCATCGCCACCCACCTTTCCTCGTAGGGCCTTCACCTCGCCACGGATCGTTTTGGCCTTCAGCCGCCGCCGCTGACTGCCCTTGGTGGGCTTGGTTGCGATGCGGCGCTTCGGACGATGGGTGGCCGCCAGCACCAGCTCGGCCAGCCGTTCGCGCGCCAATTCGCGGTTGCGCGCCTGCGAGCGGGTTTCCTCGCAGCGGATCAGCACCGCCCCGTCCTGTGTCCAGCGCCGCCCTGCAAGCGTTTTCAGCCGCGCCTTCACCATCGCGGGCAGGTGCGGCGAGCGCTCCGCCTCGAAGCGCAATTCGACCGCCGTCGAGACCTTGTTCACATTCTGCCCGCCCGGCCCTTGGGAACGGGTGAAGCTTTCGGTGATCTCCCAGTCGGCAATCGAAATCGTATCGGTGATTCTCAACATGGCGCGAAGGTAACGCGCCTGACGGCAATAGAAAGGCCCAAGCCGCGAAAACTGCGGATATCGCGGGCGGATCACCTGCCCCGCCAATTATCAGAACGATGCCCGAGACACGCCCCCCGCGACAGCCCTTGCCGCCACCGTCTTGCAGCACTAGGCTCGGGATACCGGCGATATCGCCTCAATGAATGGTTTCTACATGCTGATCGGCATTCTCAAGCTCGGGCCTATGGCCGAGCCGCTTCGCGAAAAACATGGCCAGTATTCTGACATGTTCCAGCGCCTCTTCTCCCGCTACGATTTCACCTATCGCATCTATGATGTGGACGAAAAAGGCGAACTGCCCGCCCGTCCCGATGAATGCGATGGCTGGATTCTCAGCGGCTCGAAATACGGTGCCTATGAAGACCACGCCTTTATCCCGCCGCTCGAAGCGTTCATCCGCAAGGTCGCGGCCTCGGGCGTGCCGATGGCGGGGATCTGCTTCGGGCACCAGATCATCGCACAGGCACTGGGAGGCAAGGTCGAGAAATTTGCAGGCGGCTGGGCCGTGGGCGCACAGCATTACCTGATCGACGGCACCCCCGTCACGCTGAACGCATGGCATCAGGATCAGGTGACGCAGATGCCGGAAGGCTTCGACTGTGTGGGCAGCAATGACTTCTGCCGCTATGCCGCAATGGTCAAGGGCAACCAGATTTTCACCATCCAGCCGCATCCCGAATTCGACGATGCGCTGATCGGCGATATGCTGGCCACCCGCCGCGACGGACCGATCCCGAATGCGCTGATTGACGCCGCCGAAACAAAACTGGACGAAAGCAAGAATTCGTCGGCCATCGCCGACCGCATCGCACAGATGTTCCTTGCCGCAGAAAAAAGGAAAACCGCATGAGCGACTGGATCAAGAAATGCCCGCAGGCCGCGCAGGACTATCTGGAAGGCCGGCGGCTGGACGAGGTCGAATGTATCGTCCCCGACATCGCGGGGGTTGCGCGCGGCAAGGCGATGCCTGCCTCGAAATTCGCGCATCAGAAACATTTCTACCTGCCGAACTCGATCTTCCTGCAAACCATCACCGGCGAGTGGACGGATAACCCCTCGGGGGCCTTTACCGAACCGGATATGATCCTGGAACCCGACTTCTCGACCGCCACGGCCGCGCCCTGGACCGCCGACTGGACGCTGCAGGTGATCCATGACGTGAAGGATCAGGCCGGTAATCTGGTGCCCATCGCGCCGCGCAATGTGCTCAAACGGGTGGTCGATCTGTATAAGGCCGAAGGCTGGACGCCGATTGTCGCGCCCGAGATGGAATTCTTCCTTGTGGCGCGCAATACTGACCCCAACCAGCCGATCATCCCGCCGATGGGCCGCACGGGGCGGCGCGCTGCGGCCAAACAGGCCTATTCGATGTCGGCGGTGGATGAATATGGCAAGGTGATCGACGATATCTATGACTTTGCCGAGATGCAGGGGTTCGAGATTGACGGCATCCTGCAGGAAGGCGGCGCGGGCCAGATCGAGATCAACCTCGCCCATGGCGACCCGATCGAGCTGGCCGACCAGATCTTCTTCTTCAAACGGATGATCCGCGAGGCGGCGCTGCGTCACGACTGTTTCGCCACCTTCATGGCCAAGCCCATCGAGGGCGAGCCGGGGTCGGCCATGCATATCCACCAGTCGGTGATCGACACCAATGGCAACAACATCTTCTCGGACGAGAAGGGCAACGAGACGGAAACCTTCCTGCATTGCATCGGCGGGCTGCAACGCCACCTGCCTGCGGTCATCGGGTTGCTGGCGCCCTATGTGAACAGCTACCGCCGCTACATTCCGGATTTCGCCGCCCCCATCAACCTTGAATGGGGCCGCGACAACCGCACCACGGGCCTGCGCGTACCGATCTCCAGCCCCGCTGCACGGCGGATCGAGAACCGGCTGGCAGGGATGGATTGCAACCCCTATCTGGGGCTCGCGGCGACGCTGGCCTGCGCCTATCTGGGCATGAAGGAAAAACAGCTGCCCCGCCCCGAATATCTGGGGGACGCCTATTCCGGCACCGACGAGCTGCCTGCCAACCTCGGCGATGCGCTGGATCTTCTGGCCGGTCACGACCCGATCCGCGATGTGCTGGGCGAAGAGTTCTGCATTGTCTACGAGGCCGTCAAACGCAATGAATACAAAGAGTTCCTTCAGGTCATCAGCCCGTGGGAACGCGAACACCTGCTGCTGAACGTCTGACAAGGCCCCCGATGAACCTGCTTTTTGCCAATGATACCACGGGCGAACATGCGCCCAGCTATTACGCCGCCACCGCTTTTTCCGACAAACGCCGCCCCAAGCTGCGCGGTGCGGAAAAAGCGGATGTCGCGATCATCGGTGGCGGGTTCACGGGGCTGTCGGCGGCCCTGCATCTGGCCGAACGCGGCTATTCGGTGCGCCTTGTCGAGGCGCATCGGGTGGGCTTCGGAGCCTCGGGGCGCAATGGCGGGCAGGTCGGCTCCGGTCAGCGGCTGGAACAGGACGATCTCGAGGCCGCCTATGGCCGCGAGATGGCGCATCGGCTGTGGGAATTCGGTCAGGAAGCCAAAGGCTTGGTCAAATGCCTGATTGCCGCGCATGATATTCCGGTGACCTTCCACGAGGGCATCGTGCATGCCTGCCTGCACAAGCACGAGGTCCGCCATTCCCACCATATGGCCGAGAAACTCTCCCGCGATTACGGCTATGATCTGGTCGAACCGCTGACCAAGAGCGAGTTGCAGGAAATCCTGCCCTCCGACCGCTATAAAGGCGGCGATATCGACCGCGGTGCCGGACATCTACATCCGTTGAACTTTGCCCAAGGGATTGCCCTTGCCGCCGAAAAGGCGGGGGCGGTGCTTTACGAGGAAAGCCATGTTCAATCGGTGGAAACGGGGCCAGAGGTCACCATCACCACCGATGACGGCGTGCTGCGGGCGGAGTATCTGGTGCTGGCCTGCAACGGCTATCTGGGCGATCTCAAGCCCAAGGTCGCGGCCCGCGTCATGCCGATCAACAATTTCATCGTCGCGACCGAGCCATTGGGCGCGCGGGCTTCGGAGGTGCTGCGCGAGCATGTCGCCGTGGCCGATACGAAATTCGTGGTCAATTACTGGCGGCTTTCGGAAGATAACCGGCTGCTGTTCGGGGGCGGCGAAAGCTATGGCTACCGTTTTCCCGACATCGTGAAAACCGTGCGCAAACCGATGCTTGAGGTCTATCCCGGCCTCAAGGATATCCGGATCGACTATGCGTGGGGCGGGACTTTGGCAATTACCATGAACCGCATGCCCGCCTTCATCCGCCCTGCAGGCGATAACATCCTGTCGGCCTCGGGGTTTTCGGGGCATGGGGTCGCAATGGGGGTGCTGGCGGGGCGGATCATGGCCGAAGCGATCAGCGGTCAGGCCGAGAAATTCGACATCTTCGCATCCCTGAATGTTCCGAAATTCCCCGGTGGCGCGATGCTGCGCAGTCCGCTTCTGGCAGCCGCGATGACATGGTATGCGATGCGCGACCGGCTGGGCCTGTAACGGCCCCACCAGAAACGCCCCCCGGCCAGTAGGGGAATTTGCTGCGGCTCTTGTAAGCCTACACACGGGTTGACACATTAGTTTCACTTGGCCTTAGCATACTGCTCGGGCAATGAAGCTGCAAATTGTGTCAGGAGACCCTCATGCCACGCGATGCACAGATCGCCCCCAACTGCTATGACGCCGAGCCGATCCCCGAAGCCGCCCGCGCCGAGATCGACCGCCTGCTGACCACGGGAGACCTGTTCCGCTATACCTCCGAAGGTTCGCCTGTCGCGCGGCTCGAAGAGGCCTTCGCCGCCCATATGGGGGTCCGCTATGCGGTGGCTGTGTCCAGCTGTTCGCAGGCGCTGTTTCTGGCGATGAAGGCGCTGGATCTGCCTTTGGGCGCGCGGGTTCTGGTGCCGGCCTTTACCTTTGCCGCCGTGCCCTCGGCTATCATTCATGCGGGCGGCGTGCCGGTTCTGGTCGAGGTGGGCGAGGATTTCCGCATCGACCTTGAGGATTTCGCCGCCAAGATCGCCAGCGCCGATGCCGTGCTGATCAGCCATATGCGGGGCCATACCTCGGATATGGATGCCATCATGGAACAGGCCGAGGCGCATGGCCTGCCGGTGATCGAGGATGCCGCCCATAGTCTTGGCACCCGCTGGCACAACCGCAAGATCGGCACGATCGGGCGCATCGGCTGTTTCTCCTTCCAAAGCTACAAGCTTCTGAACGCGGGTGAAGGCGGGGTGATGATCACCGATGACCCCGATCTGGCCGCACGCGCCATCATCATGTCAGGCGCCTATGAGCATAACTGGAAAAAGCACTCGGGCCTGATGACGCGCTGCGAGGCGTGGCAGAACAAACTGCCGCTCTATAACTGCCGGATGCAGAACCTGTCGGCGGCGATCCTGCTGCCGCAGATCGGCGAGATCACCCGCCGCGCGCGCGATGGGCTGCGCAACCATGACCATGTGGCCGCCCGTCTGGGGGAAAGCCGCTGGCTGAAGGTGCCGCCTGCCCTGCCGCCTGAAACCCGCGCACCGGATTCGCTGCAATTCCTGCTGGCTGGGGAATGGAGCGACGACGAGGCCCGCGCCTTTCAGGCCGAGGCAAAAGCACGGGGGGTGTCGGTTTCGGTCTTCGGGCTATCGACCGATAATGCCCGCGCCTTCTGGAACTGGCAGTTTTTGGGCGAGCTGCCCGAGCTGCCCAAGACCCGCGCCATGCTGATGCGCGCCTGTGACATCCGCCTGCCGGCGCGGCTGACGCAGCCCGATCTGGAGTTCATCTCGGAGGCTCTGCTAGAGGCCGTCGCCCAAGTCAAACCCGCCTGAAGAAAAAGCCGGAGCATGAGGCTCCGGCTTTCCACTTTTTCAGACCAGATATCCGGCCGGATTATTCGGCAGCATAGCCCGAGATCGCGATCACATCGCAGAACTCTTCGATGCCCCAGCGCCCGCCTTCGCGCGCACGACCCGAGGCCTTGATCCCGCCGAAGGGCGAACCCGCCCCGCGCGATTGACCGTTCAGCTCGATCATGCCCGCCTGAAGCTGCATGGCCATGCGGCGCAGACGCTCAGGGTCTTGGGTCTGCGCATAGTTGGTCAGCCCGTATTCGGTGTCATTGGCCACTTTCACAGCCTCTTCTTCCGTATCGAAGGGCATGATCGACAGCACCGGTCCGAAGATCTCTTCGTTCATGATGCTCATATCCGGCGTACAATCGGCAAAGACCGTCGGGCGGACGTAATAGCCACGGTTCACACCCTCGGGCAGACCCGGACCACCGGCCAGAAGGGTCGCGCCCTCGGCAATGCCCTTCTCGATCAACCCCTGGATCTTGTCGTATTGCGACTTGTTGATCACCGGACCGATATGTTTGCCATGCTCGCGCGGATTGCCGACCTTGGTTTCCTCGGCCACTTTCTTCGCGATTTCCAGCGCTTGCGGATAGATCGCGCGCTCGACCAGCATACGGGAGGGCGCATTGCAGCTTTGGCCGGAGTTGTTGAACATATGCTTCACGCCACGTTCCACAGCCGCATCATCGGCATCGGCAAACACAAGGTTCGCGCCCTTGCCACCCAGCTCAAGCGCGACGCGCTTCAGCGTCTCGGCGGCATTTTTCGAGATCGCACGGCCTGCGCGGGTGGAACCGGTAAAGGAGATCATCTCGATATCCACATGGCCCGAAAGCGCGGTGCCCACGCCCATGCCATCGCCGTTCACAAGGTTGAACACGCCTGCGGGGATGCCTGCCTCATGCACGAATTCGGCGAAGAGCATCGAGCTGAGCGGCGCCTCTTCCGAAGGCTTCAGCACCATGGTGCAGCCCGCCACAAGCGCCGGAGCCACCTTCAGCGTGACCTGATTCATCGGCCAGTTCCACGGGGTGATCAGACCCACAACGCCAATCGGCTGATAGCCGATCATCGCGCCCGGCGTGCCATCGCCCAGCGGGTGCAGCCACTCGAAGGATTTCGCCGCCGTCAGGCAGTTGGTGATATGGCTGATACCGGCTCCGGCCTGCGCGGCGAAGGCCAGATCGATCGGCGCGCCCATTTCAAGGCTGATCGCCTCGGCCATCTCCTGCTGGCGGGCCTTATAGACCTCGAGCAGACGCTCGACATAGGCGATACGCTCGGCGGGGGGCGTCGCGCGCCATGCAGGCAGCGCGTCCTTGGCGGCCTTGACGGCGACATCGACATCGGCACTGGTGCCAAGGCTGATAATGGCGCAGGCTTCTTCGGTGGACGGATCAATGACGTCGTGGTCGCGCGGGGCCAGCGGCGCAACCCATTCACCATTGATGTAAAACTGACGTTTCTCGATCATGAGCAGACTCCTATTTCGCGCGCAGCCTGTCTGAAAGCGGCCAGAGACGCAAGGGACCGAAAGCGCATTCCGCCATGCAAAGCGGGAATAGAGCCGTGCAAATTTGCGCAATTCAATGGCACAGGCTGGGCAAAGCCGGAGGCTGCGCCTATATCTGGGGCAGAGATTTCAGATGGAGGACTCTATGGGACTGCGCATCAACGATATCGCCCCCGATTTCACCGCGCCTTCGACCGAAGGCGAGATCAAGTTTCACGATTACATCGGCGATGGCTATGTCGTGCTGTTCTCGCATCCGCGTGACTTCACCCCTGTTTGCACCACCGAATTCGGCGCTGTCGCACAGTTGGCCGATGAATGGGCCAAGCGGAACACCAAGGTTATCGGTGTGTCGGTGGACACGGTCGAAGAGCATGTGAAATGGAAAAACGACATCGAGTCCTTCTCGGGCGCGAAAGCCGGTTTCCCGATCATCGACGACACCTCGCTAACCGTGTCGAAAGCCTATGACATGCTGCCCGCAGATTTCTATCTGCCCGAAGCCAACCGCACCCCCGCCAATACCGCGACCGTGCGTACCGTCTATATCATCGGGCCGGACAAGAAGGTCCGCCTGACGATGACCTACCCGATGTCGGTGGGCCGCAACTTCGCCGAGATCCTGCGCGCGCTGGATGCCGTTCGGGCAACCGATGGCGTGCCGTTTGCCACCCCCGCAAACTGGGTGCCGGGGCAGGACGTGATCGTGGCGCTTTCGGTGTCGGATGACGATGCCAAAGCGAAATACGGCGATCTGGATATCAAGCTGCCTTATCTGCGTTTCGCAAAACAGCAGAACTGAAACACGGCACATGGTTTGAAAAAGCCCGCATCGATATGCGGGCTTTTTTTATGGGCTTGGCTCAACTGCGCGGCTCGGGCAGGCCGTAATGGCCCATCATGCCCGCGATTGCCTGATCATTGCCCCGCGTCTCTTCGTTGATATTGAAGGACTTCAGGCTGACCTCCTGCGAGCCCGGCCATTCGATGATCCGCGTCCGCCCCCCGACATGCCGGATCAGCGTGCCCTGCATCCGTGCCATCCAGTAAAGCCAGACATCATCGGCCATCGGCGCGAGCGTCATGAACAGCTCTTTGCGCGTCACATCCTTATACAGGCTATGGGGCGGGTAAAGCACCCCATGCACCCCCGTCAGAAACACATCCGCGGCGCTTTCCGTTTCCGAGATATTCTTTTGCCACGCGCCATAGGGCAGAGGCTGCCCGTCCCTAACCGTAAACCGATGGGCGCGGTGCACCATGATCTGGCGCGGAGACGCCTTGGCGGCCTCGACCAGCCGCTCCAGCCAGTCGCGAGGGTAATAGACATCGTCATCGAAGGTCACGATGGTCGCCTCCGGATAGGCCAGAAGCGTCGGGATGATCTTCATATACGAGCGCAGGAACTCGTGGCTGCGGATACTTAGTCCCGGCAAGGCACGGATAGCAGGCGGCAGTTGTTCTTCATGGCCGGGTTCCAGCCACAAGATAACCTCGTCAGGAGCAACGCTCTGCGTCAGGATCGAGCGCAGCGTGATCTCCAGCGAGCCGAAACGTGGCGGATAGCTGGTCAGCGACACGATCAGGCGCCCCGCCAGCCCATGCGGCCTGCCCTGCCCCTTGCGAGACAGAACCTCGCGCCGTGCCTTGGCCACGCGCCTGCGCCATTTCAGATAGCGAAACCAGTTCGGCTCAGCCATTCGGGGCCTCCCATGCCTGTTTCAGCCAAGAGACATCCCCGATCCGGCGATACCATTTTCCGCCCCGCCCGTTCAGCGCATCGGTCATTTTGGGATTGCCCGCGAAACAGACGATCTTGGCGCCCTCCGGCAGCGTGGGATCGGCCAGATAGCTTTTCAGCCCGCGCGGCACGCAATCATTCTTGAAACTCACGCACCAGCCCTTGGGCCAATAGGCCAGATGACCATGCTTTGCCAGTTGCGCCGACTGGAACTGCTGGCTGATCTCGTAATCACGGGTCGCGGCCTCGGGATCGGCCAGATAGGCGTCAAGGATATAGCTATGCGCGCCGATTTCGTAACGGAAGACCGAGCTGTTGCCGACCGAATGCAGGAAGGCATCGCGTTCGGCATTCACCTTGCGCAGGGGCTTGTGCCGGAAAAGATCATCGTCGCGGATGATGCGGAAGGGGCCGTCCAGCTCGAAAAACGCATCGAGCGGCCCCACGATCACCTGATCAAGGTCGAGAAACAGCGCCGTCCCCGATAGCCCTGCCAGATCCTCGCGAAACAGCGCCAGCTTGCGCCAACGGGTGTCGGTCTTGCCCTTCGCCAAGCCCAACTCGGGCAAAGGCAACGCCTCGATCCGGCTGTCCAGCCCCGAGGCATCATCGGTAAAGCAGATGAACCGGTGCGGGCGGCCCAGATGCTGCCGCACCCCCGCCGCCAGCCGGTTGACATATTCGGGACCATAGAGCGTGCCCCATTTCATGGTGAGGATCAGCACCGGATCGGTCATCCCGCTCTCCCTAGAGATTTCAGTTCTTGTCCCAGACCGCGACCTCATCGCGGATTGCGGGCGGAAACTCGGCTTCCAGCCCCAGTTCAAGGATCTTGGCCCGTGCCCCGATCATTTCAGCCACCCGCTGTTTTTTCAGGAAAGGAAAGCCCAGAGACCGCATCACATAGGGATGCAGCGCCGTAGAAAAGACAAAAAGATTGGTTGCCTCGATCTTGTCGCTCAGCGCATCACGGATCTGAAGCGCGGTCATATCCCCCCGCTCGAGAAGCGGCTGGATAATCCGCGCATCATGGCGCTTCACGCTGCATTGCAGGCGCAAAATCGCGTCCATCATCTCTTCATCGTCGAGATTGATCAGGAAATCGCGCACCTCTGCCCAGCTATGCAACCCGCCAACGCTGAAACCGAGATCCGCAAAATGGTTGGCAAGTTTCAACTCGCGCATCTTGATCACAAGGCGCTTGTCATTAACGATCGACATCTTGCGCCAATACCGGTCAAATCGCGGGTCCTGCACAACCTTCTGCGAGAAGCGGAAGAAATAGGACTGCACATGGGTCCGGTGATGGTTTCCCGCCTTCCGGTGCCGCCAGTCCAGATCGACAAACAACCCCCAGACATCTTCGGGCGCAGCACGGCTTTGGTCGATCACATCGGAGTCTTCCGAAAGCGGGAACCACATACTGTCATTCATGACATAGAGGTTGCGCGGGGCCATCTTGCGGTCGAGAACCTGCAAGACGCCCTCGCGATAGCCACCGAAATCATAGCCGATATTCGGGCGCTCCACGATGAGACGGGTCAGCGGGGAAAGCTTTGCCTTATCGGCATCGGAGATCTTGGTATTCGAGACCAGAACCACCGACAGCCCCTGCTTGGCCAGCCAGTCGAGTTGCCAATAGGTCGACGCCAGAATGCCTTTAGGCTGATAGACCAGCAAAACGACCACATCCTGCGTTGCGACCTGCTGCCCTTCGATCACATGGACCTTACGACTGCGCTGCAAATCACAGATCATGCGCGTCACATGCCCCCAATAGGGCATGAACTTGAAATAAATCTGACGCCCGAGCCGTTTTATTTCACGAACAAATTTTTCCGAGGGGGTTTTCTTGGGCGGCAAATAGGATGTCTGCGTCACTGTCCTGCTCCACAGGCCATTGCACGAAAGCGCGCGGGGCAAAGGGCCTGAAATAGTAAATGAGGGGCATGAACCACGCCCCTCACAATCATCGAAAAGCGCAGATCAGTCTGCTTTTTCTTCTTTTTTCTCCGGCGCGATTTCTTCGCCGGTTTCTTGGTCGACCATCTTCATGCCAAGGCGCACCTTGCCGCGATCGTCGAAGCCCAGCAGTTTGACCTTCACCTCTTGACCCTCTTTGAGGATATCCGAGGGGTGGTTCAGGCGCTTGTTGGCGATCTGCGACACGTGGACGAGGCCGTCACGCTTGCCGAAGAAGTTCACGAAGGCGCCGAAATCGACGAGCTTCACGACCTTACCGGTGTAGATCTTGCCTTCTTCCGGCTCTGCCACGATCGAATAGATCATGTCATAGGCCTTCTTGATGGCTTCACCATTGGCCGAGGCGATCTTGATGATGCCGTCGTCATTGATGTCCACTTTCGCGCCCGAGGTTTCCACGATCTCGCGGATGACCTTACCGCCCGAGCCGATCACTTCACGGATCTTGTCGGTCGGGATCTGCATCGTCTCGATGCGCGGTGCGTGCTCGGAGAACTCGGTGCGGCCCGCGGACAGCGCCTTGTTCATCTCGCCCAGAATGGTCATGCGGCCGTCTTTGGCCTGCGCCAGAGCCTGCTCCATGATCGCGGGGGTGATGCCTGCAACCTTGATGTCCATCTGCAGCGAGGTGATGCCGTTTTCGGTACCCGCCACTTTGAAGTCCATATCGCCAAGGTGGTCTTCGTCACCCAAGATGTCGGTGAGGACCGCATAGCGACCGTCGTCTTCAAGGATCAGGCCCATCGCAACGCCTGCCACCGGAGCTTTCAGCGGAACGCCCGCATCCATCATCGACAGCGAGCCGCCGCAGACCGAAGCCATCGAGGACGAACCATTCGATTCGGTGATCTCGGAGACAACGCGGATGGTGTAGGGGAAGTCGGTTGCTGCCGGCAGCACCGCTTGCAGCGCGCGCCATGCCAGCTTGCCGTGACCGATTTCACGACGGCCCGGCGAACCCACGCGGCCAACTTCGCCCACCGAATAGGGAGGGAAGTTATAGTGCAGCAGGAAGTTCGAGCGGTAGTTGCCTTCCAGCGCGTCGATGATCTGCTCGTCATCGCCGGTGCCCAGCGTGGTCACGACCAGACCTTGGGTCTCGCCACGGGTGAACAGAGCCGAACCGTGGGTACGCGGCAGGATGCCCACTTCCGAGGTGATCGGACGCACGGTGGTTTTGTCACGACCGTCGATACGGGCGCCACCATTGATGATGTCACCGCGCAGGATGCCCGATTCCAGCTTCTTGATCGCCGAACCGAGATTCGCGTCTTCGCGATCTTCTTCCGACAGCGCTTCTTTAATTGCGGTCACGGCAGCAGAGATCGCATTCGAACGCTCTTGCTTGTCCTTGATCGCGAAGGCGGCGCGCATCTGGGTCTCGCCAGCCGCTTTGACCTTGCCATAGAGCTCGTCATAGTTCGGCGGAACGAAGTCGAAGGGCTCTTTCGCGCAGGCTTCGGCCAGATCGATGATCAGGTCCAGAACCGGCTGCATCGCGTCATGGCCGAATTTGACCGCGCCGAGCATTTCTTCTTCCGACAGCTCGTAAGCTTCGGATTCCACCATCATAACGGCGTCTTTGGTGCCTGCGACAACCAGATCGAGGCGCTGCTCGGGGTTGTTGCGCAGTTGGGTCATGTCCTCGCATTCGGGGTTGAGGATATATTCCCCATCCACGAAGCCAACACGCGCTGCCGCGATCGGGCCCATGAAGGGCACGCCCGAGATGGTCAGAGCCGCCGAGGCCGCGATCATCGCGACGATATCGGGCTCGTTGACCAGATCGTGGCTGAGCACGGTGCACATGACCAGCACTTCATGCTTGAAGCCCGGAACGAACAGCGGGCGGCAGGGACGGTCGATCAGACGCGCGGTCAGCGTCTCTTTTTCCGTCGGGCGTGCTTCGCGTTTGAAGAAGCCACCCGGGATCTTACCGGCTGCGTAATATTTCTCTTGGTAGTGAACCGTAAGCGGGAAGAAATCTTGACCCGGCTTCGGTGCCTTGGCGAAGGTCACGTTGGCCATGACCGAGGTTTCGCCCAGCGTGGCGATCACGGTCCCATCGGCCTGACGTGCCACCTTGCCGGTTTCCAGCGTCAGGGTCTCTTCGCCCCACTGGATGGATTTTTTCGTAACGTTGAACATTCAGCGTATCCTGTCTGGAAACCTCACAGGCGTATCCCGTGGGCTCCCGTTTGCATGGCGGCCCCATTGCCGCCGCCCCTCTATCCTGTGCATGTGCCCCGGGGGCTCGGGCGTCACGTCTCAGATGCCTCGCCTCATACAGGAAAATGCGGCTTATGAAAAGCAATCCTTGCATGCCCTCTGCCGCTCTTCGGGAAAGGCGGCTGCCAACGTTCCCCGTGAAACATTGCCCCAATGAAAAAAGCCGCAGCAAATGCCGCGGCCTTTTCCTTTTTCTGCGTCGCGCCTTATTTTGCGCGGTATTCGCCGGCATCCCGTGTGATCAGCGTCACCACGACAATAGCAACGAAAGCCGCCACAAACCCCGGAATGATCTCGTAAAGACCGGTCGACGCCGCCAGACCCGAATAGATCCAGAAGATCACCGTTCCGGCACCGACAACCAGACCGGCCAGCGCGCCTGCCCCGTTCATGCGCGGCCAAGTCAGCGCAAGGATCACCAGCGGGCCGAAGGCCGCACCGAAACCGGCCCAGGCATTGGACACAAGCCCCAGCACTTCGGAGCCCGGATCACGGGCGATCCAGATCGCGACCGCGCCGACAAGAACCGTCGCCAGACGCCCGACATTCACCAGAGCGCGGTCGGAGGCGGTACGATTGAGCACGATGCGGTAGAAATCTTCCGAGATCGACGAGGCCGAAACCAGAAGCTGCGAGGACACGGTCGACATGATCGCCGCCAGAAGGGCTGCGTAGAGGAAGCCGGTGACCAGCGGATGGAACAGCAGGTTCGACAGCAGGATGAAGATGGTCTCGGGGTCATCAACAGTGATGCCGTTACGCTCTACATAGGCGCGGCCGAAAATCCCCACGCCGATCGCCCCCAGCAGCGAGATTGCCATCCAGCCCATGCCGATATTACGGGCCTTCGGTACATCCGCGACCGAGCGCACAGCCATGAACCGCACGATGATATGCGGCTGGCCGAAATAGCCCAGCCCCCATGCCATCGCCGAGAGCCAGCCAATCGCGGTCAGGCCATGCGTCATCGACAGATAGCCCTCCTGCATATCCGACAGGCGTGCCGCAGCCTGATCGACACCATTGCCCTGCCCCATATACAGGATCACGGCAGGCATGATGATCAGCGCGAGCATCATGATGAAGCCCTGCACGAAGTCGGTCAGCGACACCGCAAGGAAGCCACCGATGACCGTATAGACCAGAACGATGCCCAGCGTGATGCACACGCCCACCATATAGTCACCGCCGAAGGCGCTGGCATAAAGCTTGCCGCCGCCGACAAGGCCCGACGCCGTATAGACCGCAAAGAACACCACGATGATGATCGCGGACACCATGCGCAGCGCGGTGGCATGGGTCGGGAAGCGGTTGGCAAGGAAAGCCGGAATGGTCAGGCTGTTGGAATAGCGCTCGGTCTGCTCGCGCAGGCGCGGTGCCACGATGATCCAGTTGAACAGCGCCCCGATGAACAGGCCGATGCCGATCCAGGCTTCGACCAGACCCGATGCGTAAAGTGCGCCCGGCAACCCCAGCAGGAGCCAGCCGCTCATATCCGAAGCGCCCGCCGACAGGGCTGCAACCGACGGCGGCAGATCACGGCCACCCAGCATATACTCTTCGGAATTCGATGTGGATTTACGCCATGCGTAAACGCCGATGCCCAGCATCAATGCAAAATAGGCGATGAGACTGATCCAGATACCGATACTCATCAATTCCCCCTCTGTTTTTCGTTACGGGTCTCTTGCACGGACCAGCCAAAAAACGAAGAAAAAAGACATAACACACAGCCAGATCATGCAAATAAGTCAAATAGACCAGATGACACATCCATATTGGTCATTATGATCAGATATTGGGCTGATTTGGTCGATTTGCACTTTTGTCAAAATGCCAAAATTTTCAGCATATCTTTGCATAATGATTCGCCAGACCGCGCAAAAAGAAAACGCCCGCTGAAACCAGCGGGCGTCCCGATCCTTACAGACCAGCGCGAGGCGCTTAGCGACGGATACCCAGACGCTCGATGAGCGATTGGTAACGTGCTTCTTCTTTGCCCTTCAGGTAGTCCAGCAGCTTACGGCGCTGAGCAACCAGCATCAGAAGGCCACGACGCGAGTGGTTGTCCTTCTTGTGGGTTTTGAAGTGCTCGGTCAGGTTGGCAATACGCTTGGTCAGGATTGCAACTTGCACTTCGGGCGAACCGGTGTCGCCTTCTTTGGTTGCATATTCTTTGATCAGGGCGTTCTTGTCTTCGACGGTGATCGACATCGGAATCTCCTTGGTTAAGGGTGGGGGCACAAGCCGGGATGTCGTCCAGCAGGGTCCATAAAACACGCTCTCTTGCAAAAGCGATGGGCGCCTTTACACCGAATCCGCTCAAAAATAAAGGGGCAATCAGCCAAAGCCGGTCTGCTGTTCGAAAACAGCGCGGGTAACCAGTTGCAGATCTTCCAGCGAGAGCCCCTCTGCCCCCTGCACCTGCGCCACGCGCTGGCCGTCAAGCGTCACCCATGTGCCCTGTGCATCCTCTTCCAGTGTCAGGCTGGGCGAAAGCGACTGCGCCGGATCATAGACCACAAGGAGACGGTCCTCTTGCGCATCGAAATCGGAAATCACGGCAGGGCGATCGGCTGAAATCCAGGACCCGAGTGCAAAACTGTCCGCATCTTCCCCGCCAGAGAGGCTGTCGCCGCTGCCCGCCACAAGCGTGTCGGCCCCCGTGCCGCCATTCAGATAATCCGCGCCATCCTGATCCTCCTCGGGATCGGACGCACCGATCAGAAGATCATCGCCGCCATTGCCATCCAGCTCGTTCGCACCGGCCCCGCCATGCAGCGTATCCTGCCCCGCCCCGCCTTGCAGGACATCATCGCCCGCGCCCCCCGAAAGGAGATCATCGCCTTCGCCGCCCTGCAGACAATCCTCGCCCGCCTCACCCGACAGCGTGTCCTGCCCCGGCCCGCCACGCAGAAGATCCGCCCCGTCCGCGCCCCGCAGGCTGTCATCGCCACGCTCTCCCGACAGAGTGTCCTCTCCCGCCTCGCCCCAAAGGGCGTCATCGCCCTCGCTGCCCCAAAGCTGGTCGTCGCCCGCACCGCCATACAGGCTGTCATTCCCGCCATAGCCGTTGATCTGGTCATCGCCCCCGGCCCCGCTGACATGGTCATCCTCCGCACTGCCGGACAGGATCTGGTCTTCGGCCACCGCATCGGCCAGAGCCTCGTCCGCTTCGGGAGCGGCAAGATGGTCCTCCTCCGTGTCCTCCGAACGGTGACTGCCCACAAAAGCCGCCCCTGCACCGGCCATCAACAGACCGACCAACCCTGTAAAGAACAACATCCCATTCTCCTCGCGGCACCTGCGCGCGAGAACATTACAGCAACACCCGCGGATTCCCTAAGGGCAAAATAAGCGGTGGTGATGAAAAATACACGGATGGTTAAGTCAGGCCCAGAGCACCGGCTGCTGCGCATAACCGATATAGAGCGGATGTTTCGGCGCACCGGCCTGCGTCAACCCAAGATGATAGAGCGCCCGATCCGCCCCGCGCAGCAGCGCCTCCACCGCCGCTCCGCGCCCCAGATGCGCCCCATGCGCCCCCCATGCGCAGATCACACGGTCCTGCGGGCCGGACACCCAGTCGAGGCTCTCCAGAATGGCACGGTCGTTTTCGGGGCCGACAGGGTCGGGCTGGGCGCGCATCACCTTGGGATCGGTCGCGCGATAGGCGAAGATATTGGTCACCCGAAAGGCACCAAAGCCCAGAACCCGCGCGCGCCTCTCGCAGCGTTCGACGGTCGGGTCGTTCTGCACCTCGGTCGCGGTCGAGGGGTTGAGCATGACAAACAGCGCCCTCGGCCCCTCGGGGTCCCAGACACGGGTGAGAAGATAACGATACTGCTCGTCGTCGGAATAGACCGCCACCGAGGCCGCATCGCCTTTCAGGAATTCACGCGTGATCATGGGGCATCCTCTCGCCAAGGAAAAGGCCGGAGGAGATCCACCGGCCCGTCAGGTTACAGGTTGAACACGCGGCTCGGGTGCAATTCGCCCGCCTTGTAGACCCCCACGGCCAAGGGCACGCCCTCATAGGACACCCAAGCCTCGTCGCCATATTCGCAGGCCGAGGCCAGAACCATGCCCGGATTGCCATTGCGCAGACGGACCGCGCCATCGGGGGTGCATTTCAGCTCGGGCAGGTCGGCCAGACCGATCTCCAGCGGCAGGACCTTGGCATCAAGCTCGGGCGTCTTGGCAAGCTGGTCAACCTCGTCAAGGCTGACCCCCTGCGCCGCCTCGAACGGGCCGGACCATTCGCGCCGGAGCCAGAGCACATGGCCCAAGCACCCCAGCACTTGCCCCAGATCGCGGGCGATCGAGCGCACATAACCGCCCTTGCCACAGACCATCTCAAGCTCGATCGTATCGGCATCCACGCGCGAGACCAGTTCGAGGCTCTCGACCCAGAGGGGGCGCGCTGCCAGCTCCATCTCCTCGCCCTTACGGGCCAAGGCATAGGCACGCTCGCCATCCACCTTCACGGCGGAAAACTGCGGCGGCACCTGCATGATATCGCCGGTGAATTGCGGCAGAGCGGCACGGATCTCGTCATCGCTCGGGCGCGTCTCGGAGGTCTCGATCACCTCGCCCTCGGCATCATCGGTATTCGTGGCCGCCCCAAGACGCACCTGAAAACGGTAGCATTTATCGGCATCGGTAATATAGGGCACAGTCTTCGTGGCCTCGCCCAGAGCCACGGCCAGAACCCCCGTTGCCGCAGGGTCCAGCGTGCCCGCATGGCCCGCCTTCTTCGCGCCAAGCGCCCAACGCACCTTGTTGACAACGGATGTCGAGGTCATCCCCGCAGGCTTGTCGATGATCAGCCAGCCCGAAACATCGCGACCTTTTTTACGTGCCATTGCCTTGTCCGCCCTTCGCTTGCGCCCGTTTGCAAGGCGTCCTGCTAGCCGAAGGGGGACGGATGGTCAACCGGCCCCTATCCGGCCCTTATTCAGACTGTGATGCAGCAGGCTTGGCCGCGCGCACCAGCCCGACAATCGGCCCCATCGGCACACCGAAATCGGCGCGGTTTTCCGACGGATCGACCAACCGCGAGATCTTGCCATCGAAATAAAGCGCATTGCGTGCGCCCAGCTTGTCGCGGAACAGGCGCGCGAACAGGTGGAAGTTCACCGGCGTTTCGGAAATGGCGAACCACGCGTGCTGGCCATCGGCAGACACACCCACCCCGTTACGGATGTTCAGACTATCACTGTCGGGCAGAAACTTCGGATGCAGAGCCCCGTCGATCACCAGCATCGGCCCCGATTGCGTCGCGTATTTGCACGCGGGCGGATTGTCGCGATAGCTGCGCGATTCGATAACCTGCAGCCGGTCCTCGCCGATGCAGAAAACCCCGTTCGGCAGCAGGCCGAAATTGCCCGGCCCCTCGGAGGTCACAATCGGACGTTCTTCCCGCCCCTGCTCCACGAACAGTCCCACGGGGCGGCGATCCGCATGATACATGCCCGCATTCATCGCAAAGGCCAGAACCTCGTCCGGCTTGAGCTGCTCGGTCAGGCGGTCGGGCGTGCCGATCAGCGCGCCCTGCGGATCATTCCACCACAGCCGCAGATCATCGCCAGCCTCCGCCTCGCAGACGGTAAAGACGGCCGAGTCGAACTCGACCCGATGGCACGGGTCATCGGAGGCCGCCAGAACCGGCCCCGCCCCCATTGCCAGAACTCCCAGAAAGGCGAGTTCAGTCCAGATCTTCGTCATCTTCGTCATCGTGACGGGCCACATCGCGCTGCACCTTCTCATCCGAGAACAAACGGCGGGTTTCATCCATGCGGTCATAGGTCTCGTCCAGACGGAACCGCAGATCGGGGGTGAATTTCAGGGTCAGGCTCTTGCCCACCATATGGCGGATCTCGCCCTTGTTGCGGGCCAGCGCCTTGATCAGGCCCTCCTCGCCCTTGCCGCCCAGAGGGGTAACATAGGCGGTCGCGACTTTGAGATCGGGCGAACAGCGCACCTCCCCCACCGTCACGGACACGCCGGACAGGTCGGGATCATGCACATCGCCGCGCAGCAGGATGTCAGACAATGCACGACGGATCAGCTCGCCCACGCGGAGCTGCCGTTGAGAGGGCCCTTCGGCCGAAGTGAAGCGGTTCTTTGCCATACTCCGCACATACTCATTTGCCGCGTCTCGTGCAATGGCCGCGTGGCCCCTGTGCGCGGCGCAAGGTCGCATGAGGCTTTGCCAAGCCCCTGCCCGCAGGATAAGCAAGAGCCCAACTGAAAGGCCAATAACGAAAGAGAGAACCATGGGTGAACTTCCGGGCATCGTCATCACCGGCGCGTCGGGCCGTATGGGGCAAATGCTGATCCGCAGCGTCGTGGCGTCGGATAAGGCGCGCCTTGTGGGCGCGGTCGTGCGGGCGGGCCATGACTGGGCCGGCCGCGATCTGGGCGCGCTGATGGGCGTGGGCCACGGCGTCGTGGTGACCGACGATGCGCTTAAGGCCTTTGCCAAGGCGCAGGCGGTGATCGATTTCACCACGCCCGAAGCCACGCTGGAATTTGCCGAACTGGCAGCCCAGGCCCGCGCGACCCATGTGATCGGCACCACGGGCTTTACCGACGCCCAGCTCGAGGCGCTGAAGCCTGCCGCCTTCCACGCCGTGCAGGTGCGCGCAGGCAATATGAGCCTTGGGGTCAACCTGCTGACCCAGTTGACGAAAAAGGTTGCTCAGGCGCTGGATGAGGATTGGGATATCGAGGTGATCGAAGCCCACCATAACCGCAAGGTCGATGCACCCTCGGGCACTGCGCTGATGTTGGGTGAGGCCGCCGCCGAAGGCCGTGGCATCACGCTTGCCGACCATAAGGAATCGGGGCGCGACGGCATTACAGGTGCGCGCGAGAAAGGCGCCATCGGGTTTTCGGCCATTCGTGGCGGCGATATCGTGGGCGAACATGACGTGCTGTTTGCCGGCATGGGCGAACGGATCGTGCTGCGCCATATCGCCACCGACCGCGGCATCTTTGCCCGTGGCGCGGTGAAGGCCGCGCTCTGGGGGCAGGACAAAGACCCCGGTCAATATGACATGATGGATGTGCTGGGGCTTTAAGCCCCGCGCGAACCGCAAGGCGGGCCAATCTGCCGCATGGTGAGACCCAAAGCAGGCCCGTTTCGCATCCGCTTCCCGATAGGTACTCTTCGGGCTGGCGGGCATCGGGCCTGCCCCGCCCCTGAGCAACAGACGGGGCCTCGCAACGGCCTTTGCCACCGGATCCACGCGCATAAAAAAGGCGGCCACGCGGGCCGCCTTTTTCTTTTGGATGTCAGACCGCCGATCAGAGCGAGCGTTCGATCTCTTCGCGCTCGAAGATCTCGATCACATCGCCGGGGCGGATATCTTCGTAGCGTTCGAACGCCATACCGCATTCCTGACCGGAAATGACTTCCTTGACCTCGTCCTTGAAGCGCTTGAGCGTCTTCAGCGTGCCTTCGTGGATCACCACGTTGTCGCGCAGCAGACGCACGCCAGCCGAACGGCGGGCAACGCCTTCGGTGACCAAGCAGCCTGCGACCTTGCCGACGCCGGTGACCTTGAAGACTTCCTTGATCTCGGCATAGCCGATGAAGTTCTCGCGGATCTCTGCCGACAGAAGGCCCGATGCGGCCGCTTTGATGTCATCCACCAGATCATAGATGATCGAGTAATAACGGATCTCGACACCCTTCTGGTTGGCCGAGCTGCGTGCCGGCGCATTTGCACGGACGTTGAAGCCGATGACCGGTGCCTGACTTGCTTCGGCCAGACCGATGTCGGATTCGGTGATCGCGCCCACACCCGAATGGATGACACGCACGCGCACTTCGTCATTGCCGATCTTTTCAAGCGCCTGAACGATAGCCTCGGTCGAGCCCTGCACATCGGCCTTGACCACAACGGCCAGTTCCGAAACGCTTTCATCGGCCTTGGCTTTCGCCATCAGCTGTTCCAGCGTGGTGGCGGCACCGGCTGCGGCACGTTTGTCCTTGGCCGCCGAGATACGGTAATCCGCGATCTCGCGGGCCTGTGCCTCGGTTTCAACCACGTTGAGCACGTCGCCTGCTTCCGGCGTTCCGTTAAGGCCAAGCACCTCGACCGGAACCGAAGGGCCGGCTTCATCAACACGGTCGCCGCGGTCGTTGATCAGCGCGCGGACCTTACCCCATTGCTCGCCCACAACGAAGATATCGCCGCGTTTGAGAGTACCATGCTGCACCAGAACGGTCGCGACCGGACCACGGCCCACATCGAGCTTGGCCTCGATCACCGCACCCTGCGCCTGACGGTTCGGGTTGGCTTGCAGTTCCAGAATTTCGGCCTGAAGCGCGATGGCCTCCAGCAGGGTATCAAGCCCCTTACCGGTCTTGGCCGACACTTCAACCGTCTGCACGTCGCCGCCCATCTCTTCGACAACAACGTTATGCTGCAGAAGCTCGGTGCGCACACGCTGCGCATTGGCCTCGTGCTTGTCGATCTTGTTGATCGCCACGATCATCGGCACATTCGCCGCTTTCGCGTGGTTGATCGCCTCGATGGTCTGCGGCATGACCGAGTCATCCGCCGCCACGACCAGAATGACCACGTCGGTCACATTCGCACCGCGCGCCCGCATCGACGTGAACGCCGCGTGGCCGGGGGTGTCAAGGAAGGTCAGAACCGACCCGCGCTCGGTGGTCACCTGATAGGCACCGATATGCTGCGTGATCCCGCCCGCTTCGCCCGAAACGACATTCGCATTGCGGATCGCATCCAGAAGCGAGGTCTTGCCGTGGTCAACGTGGCCCATGATGGTCACGATCGGCGGACGCGGCTGAAGGTCTTCCGGCTTGTCCTGAACCGTGTCGATCACCTGTTCCACATCCGAATCCGACACGCGGACGGCGCGGTGGCCGAACTCTTCGATCACCAGCTCTGCGGTGTCGGCATCCAGCGGTTGGTTCGCGGTCACCATCATGCCCATTTTCATGAGCGATTTGACAACATCCGCGGTGCGCTCGGCCATACGGTTGGCCAGTTCGCCCACCAGAATGGTTTCCGGCAGCTGGACATCACGCGCCTGTTTCTCGGCGCGCTGCGTGCCCATGCCCTTCTGGCGCTGACGTTCCTGCTTGCGCTTCATCGACGCGAGCGAGCGCTGACGCCCCTCGGTGCCCGAAAGCGCTTCGTTCAGCGACAGCTTGCCTGCACGGCGGCTGTTATCCTTGGCCGCCTTGCCGCGTGCATCCCGCTCGTTGCGATCACGCTCGCGGTCGGTCTTGCGCGGACCCGAGGCCGAAACGCCCTTGGTCTCGGCACGGGCTGCGGCTGCTTCGGCCGCAGCGCGGTCTTGCGGCGCGGCAGGTGCGTCGGCCTTCGGTGCCTTGCGGACCTCTTCTTTTTTCTTGGCGCGCAGTTCGGCCTCGCGTGCTTTACGCTCGTCCTCTTCCGCTTTCAGGCGCAGCGCTTCTTCACGCTCACGCTCTTCTTTCTCTTTCGCTTCCTGCTCGGCACGGCGACGCTCGCGCTCTTCCTCGCGGGCCTTTTCCTCGGCTTCGCGGGCAGCGGCCTCTTCGGCCTCACGTGCTTTTGCAGCCTGCAGCGCCTTCAGGCGGCGCTCCATCTCGGCATCCGAGATGCCTGCAGGGCGTTTTTTAGGGTCGCCCAGATTCGGGCGCGAGCCGGAGGGCTTGCCACCGGCCGCCGCGGCCGCAGGCTTGTTCACGACCCGTTTCTTGGTCTTGGTTTCCACCACCACGCTCTTGGTGCGCCCGTGGCTGAAGCTTTGCTTCACCGAACCGGGGCGTGCGCCACCAAGACCGAGGGTTTTTTTGCCGTCCGTATCGCTCATGCCGTCTTCGTATCCTTACTGGCTGCCGCTTTGCCGCCGTCCTGCCTGCGCATCCCCGCAAGCCTTGCCGCTTCTGTTATGACACGCGGAGTGAGTCCACCAGAACCAAGCGCGCCGTGTATTGCACGATCGCGCCCAAAAGCCAAACCCAATTCCGCGCTGGTCAGACAGCCGAACCATCGGCCGCCCTCGGGGGTCCAGAGCTTACCCTTCCCGCGCTCCGATCCATCGGAGGCCTGGAAGAGCACTTTTGCCCGACCTTCCGCGAGCCAGCCCTTGACCTTTTCAAAGCCACAAACGGCTTTGCCAGATTTCCTGACCAAGGAGATAAGCTCAACCACGCGATGTGCAAGGGCCTCTTCGACAAGATCTGCCAGATTATCCGGCACCTCCGCCTTGGCCTTTGCCCCGCGGGAGAACAATCCCTTGGTTGCAGCTTTCTCGATCACCTCGCGATCCGAGGTCACCCAGATACCCCGACCTGGCAGCTTTTCTGCCACATCGGGATAGATCAGACCGTCCGGCCCCAGCACGAAACGCACAAGCCCGGCCTTGGGCTGCACGTCTTGCGTGACGATGCAGCGCCGTTCCGGCTCGTCATTTACTTTGTCTCGCCCACCACGGCTCATGATCGGTCTGATCCCCTTCTCTTAGGCCTTGGGCTCTTCGCCCTCGGCCGCATCTTCTTCTGCGGCATCCGCCTGTGCTTCCAGCTCGGTCGGGTCAACCCAGCCCAGCTGCACACGTGCGGTCATCACCATATTCTGCGCATCTTCCAGCGACACATCGAAGGATTCCAGCAGGCCGTCATCCTTCTGGCGCTTGCCATCGACGGTGGTCCAGCCACCGGCCAGCTCCCAGTCGGCGCAGGTCGCGAAATCTTCCAGCGTCTTCACGCCGTCTTTCGCCAGTGCCTCGACCATCGGTGCGGTCAGGCCCTCGACCTCGAACAGGCTGTCCTCGGCACCAAGCGCGCGGGCGCTCTCGATGGCCTTGCGATTGAGCTCTTCGATATAGTCACGCGCGCGGGCCTGAAGTTCCTCGGCGGTGCCTTCGTCGATCCCCTCGATCGACAGCAGCTCGTCGCTTTCGACATAAGCCACTTCTTCGAGGTTCGCAAAACCTTCCGCGACCAGAAGCTGGGCGAAGAACTCGTCGATATCAAGTGCATCCACGAACAGCTTGGTGCGCTCTGCAAATTCGGCCTGACGGCGGCTCGATTCCTCGGCCTCGGTCATGATGTCGATATCGAGACCGGTCAGCTGCGAGGCCAGACGCACGTTCTGACCACGGCGACCGATGGCCAGCGACAGCTGTTCGTCGGGCACAACCACTTCGATCTTCTGGGCTTCCTCGTCGAACACCACTTTCGACACTTCTGCCGGTTGCAGCGCATTCACAAGGAAAGTCGCGGTGTCTTCGTTCCACGGAATGATGTCGATCTTCTCGCCCTGTAGCTCGCCCACGACGGCCTGCACACGGCTCCCGCGCATACCGACGCAAGCGCCGACGGGGTCGATCGAGTTATCATAGGAAATCACGGCGATTTTCGCGCGCGATCCCGGATCACGGGCCACGGCCTTGATCTCGATGATGCCGTCATAGATTTCCGGCACTTCCATCTTGAACAGTTCCGCCATGAATTGCGGATCGGTACGCGACAGGAAGATCTGCGGGCCACGGGTCTCGCGGCGCACGTCTTTTACATAGCAGCGGATACGGTCGCTCGGGCGGTAGGATTCACGGCCGATCTTCTCGTTGCGGCGCAGGATGCCCTCGCCACGACCGATATCGACGATGATATTGCCATATTCCTCGCGCTTGACCACACCGTTGATGATGGTGCCCTTGCGATCCTTGAATTCCTCATACTGGCGGTCACGCTCGGCTTCGCGCACGCGCTGCAGGATGACCTGCTTGGCGGATTGCGCGGCGATACGGCCCAGATCGACAGGGGGAACCTCGTCGATGATCTCGTCCCCGATCTCGGGCTCGGCCTTATATTGCTTGGCCTGCTTGACGGTCAGCTCTGCCTGATAGTTCTCAAGCTCCTCATCCGCCACAACGGTGCGCACACGGGTGAAGGTCGCACGACCGGTCTTGCGGTCGATATGGACGCGAATGTCCATTTCCGAGCCGTAACGGGACTTTGCCGCACGGGCCAGCGAATCTTCCATCGCCTCGATCACCAGATCGGGGTCGATCATCTTTTCGCGGGCCACGGCCTCGGCGGTCTGCAGCAGTTCAAGCTGGTTGGCAGAGGTGATTGCCATCACTCTTTCTCCTCGTCGGAAGCATCCGTATCCGTTTCGATCTCGTCGAATTCGGTCTCATCAATTGCGCCAGAGGCCTTTTTCTGGCGCAGCATCTCGTCAATCAACTCGTCGGTCAGCACAAGTTTCGCATCCGACAGCCAGTCGAATTGCAAGCCGATGGTCACCGGCTCGCCCTGCTCTTCGATCTCGAGCAGAACCTCTTCCCCTTCCGTCCCGCGGATGAAGCCCTTGAAGCGGCGACGCCCGTCGATCATCTCCGACGTCTCGACCTTGGCCTCATAGCCTTCCCAGACATCGAAATCCTTCAGACGTGTCAGTGGGCGGTCAATACCGGGGGAAGACACTTCGAGGTGGTAATTATCCTCGATCGGGTCTTCCACATCCAGCACAGCACTGACAGCCGTCGAGATCTTGGCGCAATCATCCACGATGATGCCACCCTCGGGGCGATCTGCCATGATCTGGAGCGTTGCCGTCTTGCCGCCCTGCAGGCGGATACGAATCAACTCGAAACCCAGCCCCTCGATGGTGGGCTGAACAATATCTGCCAGACGCCGGTCGATGGCGGTCTTTGCGATGAGGTCGGTCATGTCCGTCCTTCGTTGAAAGCCTTGACCCGAAAACAGAAAAACGGGCCAAGCGGCCCGTTGCATAGGTTCGGTGGATGCCGAGCCAAGCCCGACACGCCGCTGTTGGGCAAGTCTATAACCCATCGCGGGCTTGTTTGCAAGCGTTTCGCGCAAGCCCCCGCACATACGCCTTACAATCGTCACGCTCAGCGCCGCAGCCTGTCCATGATCCCCACAAGGCTTTGGGTAATCCGCGGCTCCGACAACGCATGTCCCGAGGCGGACACCATCTGCAACTCGGCCAGCGGCCAGTTCTGCGCCAGACGCCATGCCGAATAGGGCGGGCAGATCATATCCATACGGCCCTGCACGATCATCGTCGGGATATGCTCGATCTTGTGACGGTCGCGCAGGATCTGGCCATCTTCCTCAAGGAACGCCTGATTGGAAAAATAATGGTTTTCCAGCCGCGCAAAAGCACGAGCGTAATCGGCAGGGGCCTCGCCCATATGGCCGTCGGTATCCACCGAGGCCAGCGCGTTCTCCCACATCGTCCAGATACGGGCATGGCGGGCCTCGGTCACATAATCGCCACTGAAGAGCCGCTTGTGATAGGCGGCCACCATATCGCCCCGCTCCTCTTCGGGGATCGGCTCGCAAAACCGTTTCCACAGATCGGGGAAGAACTGCCCCGCTCCCCCGCCATAGAACCAGTCGATCTCGCGCGCCATCGCCAGAAACACTCCGCGCAGCACGAGTGCGCGCACATGGTCGGGATGCGTCTCGGCATAGATCAGCGCCAGAGTCGCCCCCCAGCTACCGCCGAAAACGATCCAGCGTTCAATACCCAGAACCTGCCGAATCGCCTCGATATCGGCGACCAGATGCCATGTCGTGTTATTCTCGACCGACGCCTGCGGCTTGGACAGCCCGCAGCCGCGTTGGTCAAACAACACGATCCGGTAATGCGCGGGGTCAAAGAACCGCCGCATCGCAGGGCTGCATCCGCCCCCTGGCCCGCCGTGAAACACCACCACGGGCACCCCATGCGGATTGCCCGATTGCTCGATATACAGCTGATGACCATCGCCGACGTCCAGCATACGCCGGTCGAAAGGCTCGATCGGCGGGTAAAGATAAGACGTCGGTTGGCGTTTTTGACCTGCAGTTCTATCCATGATCAGACTATATAGCGCAAAACGGTGCTCCACCACGGGGCAGAGGCAGATATTTCGAGGTAAGCCATGTCAGACGTGAAATCGACCATCAACCCTGACGAAGTTGCCAAATTCGAGGCTATGGCCGCCGAATGGTGGGATCCAAACGGCAAATTCCGCCCGCTGCACCAGATGAACCCCTGCCGGTTGGACTATCTGACCACGCAGATCGCCACGCAATTCGGCCGCAACCTGCGCGATGCACGCCCTTTTGAAGGGCTGCGCATCCTCGATATCGGCTGCGGCGGCGGGCTCCTGTCGGAACCGATGGCACGGCTGGGTGCCACGGTAGTGGGGGTGGATGCCGCCGAGGGCAACCTGCCCGTGGCGCGTCTGCATGCCGAGCAGTCGGGGCTGGAGATCGACTATCGTCACGGCACCGCCGAGGCGCTGGCCGCCGAGGGCGAAGCGTTCGACGTGGTTCTGGCGATGGAGATCGTCGAACATGTGGCCGTGCCGCAGGAGTTCATCGACACCTGTGCGGCGCTGGTAAAATCGGGCGGGATGATGTTTGTCTCGACCCTCAACCGCAATGCCAAAAGCTATATGTTCGCCATTGTCGGCGCGGAGCGGATCCTGAAATGGCTGCCCAATGGCACGCATGACTGGGCCAAGTTCATCACGCCCGACGAGCTGGAGGATATGGTCCTGAACGCGCAGCTGGATATGGTCGACCGCAAGGGCATGGTGCTGAACCCGATCACATGGCGCTGGTCCACCTCGGCACGGGATCTGTCGGTGAATTACGTCACCACCAGCCTGAAAGCCTGATCACACCAAGCTCAGGGCCGTGACGATCTCCATTTTGCCGAAGCCGCTGAAATGGGTGTTGGTCACGGCGCTATAGGCCCCCATGCCGTGGAAGACGATAAAGTCTTCCTCGGCCAGATCGTCGGGCAGTGCCAGCTTGCCCGGCAGGCGGTCCACAGGGTCGCAGGTCGGACCGAAAATCATCCGCGGCAAAGGTGCGCCCTCACGCTTGCGGCCCTCTGGATCATAGACGGCCAGACGCTCGATATTGCCCACCAGAGGCAATTCGGCAAGGCCACCGTAAATCCCGTCATTCAGGAACACATCGCCGCCATCGCGCAGGGCTTTCACGCGGGTGATATGGGTGAAAGCATCGCCCACCAGCCCCCTGCCCGGCTCGCAGACCAGCGCGGGGCGGCTCTCGCCGAAAGCCTCGCCCGTCGCCTGCCCGATCGTGGTGAAGATCGCCTCGAGATTGGGGGCCGGGCCGGCCTTGCGGTGGTTCGGGAAGCCGCCCCCCACATTCAGCCGGTAGAGCCGCACGCCCGCCTGCCCCGCGATAGCGGCCGCCGCGCGGATGAAGCGGTCCCAGACCATCGGGTCGGTCACCTGCGAGCCGGGCTGGAAGGTCAGCGAGGGCCTGAACCCCGCCGCCTCCACCTCGCGCAGCAGATCAACCGCCAGTTCCTGCGTCGCGCCAAACTTGGCGGTCGGGTTGTAATTGCCAGCCTCATCGGCCAGTTTGAACCGCACCGAGATCTCGCAATTCTCATAGGGCACCAGCGCGACCAGCTTGGTCAATTCGCTCCGGCTATCGACCGACCACGCCCTGACGCCCGCCGCAACGGCATGGGCGATCTCGGCGCGGCCCCGCACGGGATTGTGGTAATGCAACGCACAGTTGGGCGCGAGACGGCGGATCAGGTCGATCTCGTCGGGCGCGGCCACATCAAATCCACGCAGCCCCGCTGCGGCGAGGTTTTCAATCACCATCTCGGCAGGGTTGGATTTCACGTCATAGGTCACAAGCCCCGGAAAGCCGCGGATGAAACGCACCGCCGTCTGCTGCAACATGGCGGGCGAAAACACCAAGACCGGATGATCGGGCTTGTTCACACGGATGATTTCGGACGGATTGCTCCAGATTGTCTTCGACACGCCCATCGGCTTTCCTCGCACAATGAGTGGCAGCCACCTCTTGCCCTGCGCGCGGCCTTTGGCCCCGCATGGGTTGGGAAAGCGCTTACGCGGTTTATCCAACCAGACGGGCCTCTCGCAAGGCTCCGCCTGCCTCTGTGTCGCGCCATATGGGGCCAAAACCTTGTCATGGAAAGACCAAATCTGTAGCCTATCTTCGTTAAACTGACGGCTTTCACGACAAAATTGGCAGGCATGCGATGGATGAGCTGGATCGTGCCCTTCTGGGGCTTCTTTCGGGGGATGCGCGGCTTTCCCTCTCGACCGTGGCGCGGCGGCTGAAGGTGGCGCGCTCGACCGTGCAGGCGCGGCTCGAGCGGCTGGAATCCGAGAAGGTGATCGTGGGCTACACCGTCAAACTGGGGGAAGCCGCCCGCAGCCAGCGCCTGCGCGCCACCGCCCTGCTGGAGATTGATCTGAAGGTCCAACAGGCCATTCTGGGACGCCTCAAAGCCATCCCCGAGATCGAGCGCATCGTGACCTGTTCGGGCCGGATCGACCTGATGGCACAGATCGCCGCCGATACCACAATGCAGCTTGACCGTGTGCTGGACCTGATCGGCGAGATTCCGGGCGTGCTCAATTCGGAAAGCCTGATCCATCTGACCACAAAGCTGGATCGGGCGGTCTAATTTTCGCGCATCGCGACGGGCGCGCGCCCGCTGACGCCACGTGCAGCGCGCATTTGTCGTGAAACCGCAGGGAAACTGCGCCAGTTTAAGGGCAAGATCACGAAAGGACCCGCCATGACCGGAATTTCTCGCCGTTATTTTCTGGCGGCAAGCGCCGCAACCGGAGCCTATCTGGTCCACCCGTTCAAGGCCGAAGCCGCCGCCGGACAGATCCATCTGCGGCTCATCGAAACGACCGATATCCATGTGGCCATCGACCCCTATGACTATTACGGGGACAAGCCCGATGACACGCAGGGGCTGGCGCGCACGGCGACCCTGATCGAAAGCCTCAGGGACGAGGCCGAGAACACCCTGCTGCTGGATAATGGCGACCTTTTGCAGGGCAATCCGCTGGGGGATTACATCGCGCATCGGAAAGGGGTGGGCGATGACGTGCACCCGATGATCAAAGCGATGAATATTCTGGGCTATGATTGCGCGACCCTGGGCAATCATGAATTCAATTACGGGCTGGAGTTCCTGCAGGCCTCTTTGGCCGATGCCGCCTTTCCCTTCGTATGCGCCAATGTGGTGGTCGGCCCCGAACTGGGGCAGATCCCGACGCAGGACGAGACCCTCTTTCCGCCCTATTACGTCATGGATCGCGGACTTGTGGACGGGGCGGGCGAGGTGCATGAGGTCAAGATCGGGGTCATCGGTTTTGTGCCGCCCCAGATCCTGCAATGGGACGAGGCCAATCTGAAAGGCCGCGTGTCGGTACGAGACATTGTTGCGGCGGCTCGGGCATGGGTGCCCAAGCTCAGGCAGGACGAAGGCTGCGATCTGGTGATCGCGCTGGCCCATACCGGCATCGAGGGCGGCGGCTATACCGCAGGCATGGAAAACGCCGCGCTGTATGTGGCCGAGATCGAGGGCATTGATGTCGTCCTGACCGGACATCAGCACCGCGTCCTGCCCGGCCCCGATTACGAGGGCATCGAAGGGGTGGACGCCCAGAAAGGCACCTTGGCCGGAAAGCCTGCCGTGATGGCAGGGTTCTGGGGCTCGCATATGGGGCTGATTGATCTGATGCTCGAAAAGCAGGGCGACAAATGGCAGATCGTGAGCCATACCTCGGAAGCGCGCCCGATCTACAAGCGCGAAGACCGCAAGGCGGTGGCGCTTGTCGGGAGCCTGCCGATCATCCTTGATGCGGTCGAGGCCGACCATGAATCGACGCTGGCCTATATCCGCGCGCCCGTGGGGAAGACCTCGGCACCGCTTTACAGCTATTTCGCGCAGGTGGCCGATGATCCTTCGGTGCAGATCGTGTCACAGGCGCAAAGCTGGTATGCTAGGGATATGCTGAAGGAAACCGCCTATAAGGATCTGCCGATCCTCTCGGCGGCAGCGCCTTTCAAATGCGGCGGGCGCGGCGGGCCGGACTACTATACCAATGTCGCCAAAGGCCCCGTGGCCATCAAGAATGTGGCGGACCTCTATCTTTATCCCAATACTTTCCGCGCGCTGAAGGTCACGGGGGCCACTGTGGCCGACTGGCTGGAGCGTTCGGCTGGGGCCTTCAACCAGATCACGGCGGGCGCTCAGGACGCAGCGCTGCTGAATCCTGATTTCCCCAGCTATAATTTCGACGTGATGGATGGGGTGAGCTATAGGATTGACCTCTCGAAGCCCTCGAAATTCGACAGCGACGGCAAGCAGATCAGCGAGGGTGGGCGCATCAAAGACCTTATGTTCAACGGCAAACCCATCGACCCTGACCAGGAGTTTATCGTGGCCTCGAACAACTATCGTGCAGGCGGCGGCGGAAATTTTCCGGGCATCGAACCCTCGAAAATCATCTTCGAGGGGCCGGATACCAACCGCGACATCCTTCTGCGCTTTATCCAGAAGGAAGGCACGATCAACCCCTCGGCCGATAGCAACTGGGGCTTTGCGCCGATGGCTGACACCACAGTCACCTTTGCCTCCGGTCCGGCAGGGCGCGCGTTCATGGAGGCGGTAAAAGGCGTGCAGATCGCGTATGCGGGCGAGGCCGAGGGGGGATTTGCGCTTTATCGCATCACGCTCTGACACATTTGCCCTGCGTCAAAGGCTTTTCCTCGCGCCTGCCCCACGTTAAAGAGGGCCAAGCCTTAAAAGGATCAGACCCATGCCGATGGAAAAGAATTTCAACGCCGCCGAAGCAGAACCCCGCATCTCCGCCAAATGGGAAGAGGCAGGCGCCTTCAAAGCAGGCGCCAATGCCTCGCGCCCCGAAACCTTCACCATCATGATCCCGCCGCCGAATGTCACCGGCGCGCTGCATGTGGGCCATGCGTTCAACAATACCATTCAGGATATTCTGGTGCGCTGGCACCGGATGCGCGGCTTTGACACGCTCTGGCAGCCGGGTCAGGACCATGCGGGCATCGCCACCCAGCTGATGGTGGAGAAAGAACTGGCCAAGACCGGCCAACCGGGCCGCCGCGAACTGGGCCGCGAGAAATTCCTCGAGAAGGTCTGGGACTGGAAGGGCAAATACGGCTCGACCATCGTGGGCCAGCTGCAGCGCCTTGGCTCGTCCTGCGACTGGTCGCGCAATGCTTTCACCATGGCAGGCGCACCGGGGGACCCGCGCACCGGCCATGAGAACAGCCCCAATTTCCACGACGCCGTGATCAAGGTCTTCGTGGATATGTATAACAAGGGCATGATCTATCGCGGCAAGCGTCTGGTCAACTGGGACCCCCATTTTGAAACCGCGATCTCGGACCTCGAGGTCGAGAATATCGAAGTCGCGGGCCATATGTGGCACTTCAAATACAAGCTGGCAGGCGGCGAGACCTATACCTACCGCGAAAAGGACGAAGACGGGAACGTCACCTTCGAGGAGGTCCGCGACTACATCTCCATTGCGACCACCCGCCCCGAGACCATGCTGGGCGATGGCGCCGTGGCCGTGAACCCGAAGGACGAGCGCTATGCGCCCATCGTCGGCAAGATGGTGCATCTGCCGCTCTGTGACCGTCTGATCCCGATCGTGGCCGATGAATATCCCGATATGGACTTCGGCTCGGGGGCGGTGAAGATCACCGGCGCCCATGATTTCAACGATTATCAGGTCGCCAAACGCTGCAATCTGCCGATGTATCGCCTGATGGATATGCAGGGTGCGATGCGGGCCGATGGCCTGTCCTATGACGACTGCGTAGCCCGCGCCCGCGAGATTGCGGCAGGGGCCACGGCCTCCGAGATGGAGATCGACAGCCTCAACCTCGTGCCCGAGAAATACCGTGGCATGGACCGGTTCGAGGCCCGCAAGGCGGTGATCGACGATATCAACGCCGCAGGTCTGGCGGTGACCATCGAGAAGATCATCACCGATGACGAGGGCAATGAAGCCGCCGTCTGGGTGCCCTATGTCGAGGACAAGCCGATCATGCAGCCCTTCGGCGACCGCTCGAAGGTGGTGATCGAGCCGATGCTGACCGACCAATGGTTCGTCGATGCCGAAAAGATCGTGGGCAAGGCGCTGGACGCCGTGCGCGATGGCCGCACCAAGATCATGCCCGAGTCGGGCGAGAAGACCTATTTCCACTGGCTGGAAAACATCGAGCCGTGGTGCATCTCGCGTCAGCTCTGGTGGGGTCACCAGATCCCCGTGTGGTACGGGCTTGACCTCTCGGCGCCGGAATTCCGTGATGACGAGGGCGATGGCGATCTGGACGAGGTCGAACTGGGGCGCCTGCTGAATGAAGGCGGCATGCTGCACCGTGGCGACATCCACCATTGCGCCGCCGATTTCGATGCGGTGACCGAACTCTTCCGCGATGCCAATGCCGATCTGCCCGTGCCTCTGTCGGCGGCGCGTGTCGTTGAAGTCGCCGACCGTAAGGCGGCGATGGAGACGCTGGCGGTATCCTTGGCCGAATATAACGTCTCTCAGGACCCGACCCATCTGGTCTATCCGGTCTGGCGCGATGGCGATGTGCTGGATACGTGGTTTTCCTCGGGTCTCTGGCCGATCGGCACGCTGGGCTGGCCGAATTGGGACGAGAGCACCTCGAAATACTTCCCGACCGATGTTCTGGTCACCGGTTTTGACATCCTGTTCTTCTGGGTCGCGCGCATGATGATGATGCAGCTGGCCGTGGTTGATCAGGTGCCCTTCCACACCGTCTACCTGCACCAGCTTGTCCGTGACGAGAAGGGCAAGAAGATGTCGAAGACCACGGGCAATGTCATCGACCCGCTGGAAATCATTGACGAATTCGGCGCCGATGCGCTGCGCTTTACCAATGCGTCCATGGCGGCTCTGGGTGGCGTGCTGAAGCTCTCGAAAGACCGTATCGCAGGCTATCGCAACTTCGGCACCAAGATCTGGAACGCCACCCGCTTTGCCGAGATGAATGGCGTCTTCGAGGGTGCGCCGGTGGCGATGCCCGCGCCCACCCATACGGTGAACCGCTGGATCGTGGGCGAGGTCGCCAAGGTCCGCGAAGAGGTCGATGCGGCCTTTGACACCTATCGCTTCAACGATGCGGCCAATGCGCTTTACGGCTTTGTCTGGGGCAAGGTCTGCGACTGGTATGTCGAATTCGCCAAGCCCCTGTTTGACGGCGAGCATGCGCAGGAAACCCGCGAGACCATGCGCTGGGTTCTGGATCAGGCCTATGTCATGCTGCACCCGATCATGCCCTTCATCACCGAAGAGCTGTGGGAGCTGACCGGCGAGCGCGCGAAGCTTCTGGCCCATGCCGATTGGCCGACCTACACGGCGGCAGATCTGGTCGATCCGGCAGCCGATGCCGAGATGAACTGGGTGATCGCGCTGATCGAGGAAATCCGCTCGTCGCGGGCACAAATGGGCGTGCCGGTCGGGCTGAAACTACCGATGATTCTGGCCGAGGCCGACGCCCCTGCCCGTGCGGCGCTGGCCAATAACGAGGCGCTGATCCTCAAGCTGGCGCGTATCGACAGCATCACCGAAGGGCCGATCGGCAAAGGTGCGATCTCGATCCCTGCGCATGGCGCGCTCTTTGGTCTGCCGCTGGAAGGGGTGATCGACGTCAAGGCCGAGAAAGCCCGTCTGGAGAAAGCCTTGGCCAAGATCCAGAAAGAGATCGGCGGGATGGAGGGTCGCCTGAAGAACCCGAAATTCCTCGAGAAAGCCGATGCCGAGGTGATCGAGGAAACCCGCGGCAATCTGGCGCTCCGTCAGGAAGAAGCGGATAAGATTGCCGCAGCCGTCAAACGCTTGGCTGAACTGGGGTAAAACAAAGGGCCGGATCTTCCGGCCCTTCCCTTTGAGAACACCAAAAAAGCGGCCCCGAGAGGCCGCTTTTTATTTAGAAATCAAGGTTTTCAACGTTCAGCGCGTTTTGCTGGATAAAGTCGCGGCGGGGTTCGACCACATCGCCCATCAGCTTGGTGAAGATGTCATCGGCCTCGGCCACATCATCCACTTTCACCTGCAACAGCGTCCGCGCCGAGGGATCCAGCGTGGTTTCCCAAAGCTGCTCGGGGTTCATCTCGCCCAAGCCTTTATAGCGCTGCAAGGACAGACCTTTTTCGCCCTCTTGCAGGATCGCGTTCAGAAGTTCCAGCGGGCCGTGGATCAGCTGGTGACGGTCCTTGCGGTGCAGGCGGGCGGGCTTGCCATAGATGTCCTGCAGCGCCTTCGTATGCGCGCCAAGGCGGCGGCTTTCACCGGCGCGCATGACCTGACCATCCAGCGTGCGGACCTCTTCGACACCGCGCAGAATGCGGGTCAGGCGCAGCCCGTGATCTTGGGTCTGACGGCCTTGCCAGCCACGCTCGTATTCCAGCGCGACCAGATCCAGACGGGCGGCCACAGCATCCGCCGTGCCCTGCGCGTCATTATCCAGCACGCCCGGCACCATCGCACCGGCGATTGCGGCCTGTTCAAGGATGTGGCGCGGGTAAAGCGTCGGGAAGGTGCCAAGGATACGCTTGATCACGCGAGCCTCTTCGACCACACGCTGCAGGTCATTGCCGACGATCTCTTCGCCCGTGCCCAGCTTCAGCACAGCCCCCTCAACCCCTTGGGCAATCAGATAATCTTCCAGCGCGTTCTGGTCCTTGAGGTAAACCTCGGACTTGCCGCGTGCGACCTTATACAGCGGCGGCTGCGCGATATAGAGATAGCCGCGTTCGATCAGTTCCGGCATCTGGCGGAAGAAGAAGGTCAGCAGCAGGGTGCGGATATGGGCGCCGTCGACATCCGCATCGGTCATGATGATGATCTTGTGATAGCGCAGCTTGTCGATGTTGAATTCATCGCGGCCAATGCCGGTGCCAAGCGCAGTGATCAGCGTCCCGATCTGGTCCGACGACAGCATCCGGTCAAACCGCGCGCGTTCCACGTTGAGGATCTTACCACGCAGCGGCAGCACCGCCTGATTTTTCCGCTCGCGCCCCTGTTTGGCCGAACCACCTGCGGAATCCCCCTCGACGAGGAAGACTTCGGACAGAGCGGGGTCTTTTTCCTGACAATCCGCCAGTTTCCCCGGAAGCGAGGCGACATCCATCGCCGTCTTGCGCCGCGTCAGCTCGCGCGCTTTGCGGGCGGCTTCACGGGCAAGGGCTGCCTCGATGATCTTGCCAACGATCTGCTTGGCCTCGGCGGGATGCTCTTCGAACCATTCGCCCAGCTTCTCGTTCACGAGGTTCTCGACCGCAGGCCGGACCTCGGAGGAGACCAGCTTATCCTTGGTCTGGCTGGAGAATTTCGGGTCCGGCACTTTCACCGACAGCACGCAGGTCAGGCCTTCGCGGGCGTCATCGCCGGTAAAGTTGACCTTTTCCTTTTTGGCGATGCCAGACGACTGCGCGTAATTGTTGATGGTGCGGGTCAGCGCGCCACGGAAGCCCGCCATATGGGTGCCGCCATCGCGCTGGGGGATGTTGTTGGTAAAGGGCAGCACGGTCTCGTGGTAGCTGTCATTCCACCACAGCGCGACCTCGACGCCAATGCCGTTCACCTCACCGATCATATAGACAGGGCTATCCATCACAGCGGTCTTCGAGCGGTCGAGATATTTCACGAATTCCCGCACGCCACCGTCATAATGCAGTTCGGACTTCAGCGGCTCGGCGGGGCGCTCGTCTTCGACGATGATCCGCACGCCGGAATTCAGGAAGGCCAGCTCGCGCAGGCGTTTTTCCAGCGTTTCAAAGCTGTAATCGAGGTTCGAGAAGGTGCCCTCGGGGTCGGTTTCCTTGTTCGACGCAAGGAAGCGCACCTCGGTGCCGCGGCCGCCGACCTCTTCGCCCACGACATGGACATGCTCGACGCATTCGCCCTTTTCGAAACGGGCCTTATAGATCTTGTCATCGCGCCAGACGGTCAGCTCCAGCCAGTCGGAAAGCGCGTTCACCACCGACACGCCCACACCATGCAGACCGCCCGAAACCTTATAGGCATTGCCGTCGGTATCGGTGTTGTTGAACTTACCGCCCGCATGCAGCTGGGTCATGATGACCTCGGCCGCCGAGACGCCCTCTTCATGGTGCATATCGACCGGAATCCCGCGCCCGTTATCGCGCACCGAAACCGAGCTATCGGCGTGGATTTTCACATGCACATAGTCGGCATAATTGGCCAGAGCCTCGTCGATGCCGTTATCGACGACCTCATAGACCATGTGATGCAGGCCCGACCCGTCATCCGTATCCCCGATATACATGCCGGGGCGTTTCCGCACAGCTTCCAACCCCTTCAAAACCTTGATGGAATCGGCGCCATATTCGGATTTCTTGACGTGTTCTTCGGTCATGCCTGCTCGTCCTTATTTACGTGCATGATTTATAGAAGTTTCGGGCCACAATGTCACGCCTTAGCCTCAAGTTTCGGGGCTTTCTTACGGGGGATGCAGGGGCTTCAGAGAAAGGCGATCACGATGGCGACGACAATCATCAGGCTGCCGGCAATGCGGTTCAGGCGGGCCATTGCCCGAGGGCTCGAAAGCAGCCTGCGCACCTGCCCGACACAGGCCGCGAGGATCAGATTGCCGATCATGGGAACAAGGGCCGATAACAGCGCGATGGCGGCCACATCCAGCGCCGTAAGCGCATCAAGCGTAAAAAAGCCCGGCACGACGCCCATATAGAACAGGATCGCTTTCGGGTTGCCCAGAATGGCGACGATCCCCACAAGGAAGCCCGCCCAGCGGCCGGGTCGGGTGAGAGTACTGTTTTTCGAGATGCCTGCCTTGGCATGGCGGATCATCAGGCAGCCCATAACGCCAAACATCCCCACCGCCACCCAGCGCAGGATGTCGAGAAAGCCGGTGACATGGCCCACCACCCAACTCATGCCGACAAGGGCAAGGATGGACCAGAAGGCGTCGCCCAACGCCACACCCAGCGCCAGCGGCCATGCGGCGGCAAACCCGCCCGAAACCGTGCGCGCCAGCATGGCCAGCCAGACGGGGCCGGGCGTCAGGAAGACCACCAGAAGCGCCCCCGAATAGAACAGGGCCTGTTGCAGGGTGATGCTCATGCAGGCAGTCTCAGGCTGCCATCGGCCTCAAGCGGCCAGAAGGGATTCATCGCGATTTCCCAGACATGGCCATCGGGGTCGGCCCAATAGCCGGAATAGCCGCCCCAGAAGACCTTTTCGGGGTGTTTGAGGGCGGTCGCACCTGCGGCCAAAGCGGCGGCGAAGGCCGCATCCACATCCGCCTCTGTGTCGAAATTCTGGGCCAAAGTGACCGCGCCCGTGCCCAAGGAGGCGCCCTCGCGGCCCTGATCCTTGGCCAGATCATCGCGCCCGAAGAGTGCAAGCCCCTGACCATGCATCTGATAGAAGGCCACGCCCTCCTGCTGCGCGGCAGGCACCCAGCCAAGACGCGCGTAAAAGGCGCAGGACGCGGCAAGGTCTGCCACGCCCAAGGTGATCAGCGTGACGCGCTGCAGGGGGTAGGTCATGGCACTTCCTCCAGAATCGAGGTCGCGGCATCCTCCGAGACCTGCAAATACTGCCCACGCGGGCCCAAAGCGTCAAACAGCGCGCGCTCGGTGCCCGTCATGAAGACCTGCGCCTTCAGCGCACAGATTTCATCGTAAAGCGCCGCACGGCGGGCAGGGTCCAGATGGGCCGAGACCTCATCCAGCAAAACGATGGCCGTCGCTCCCTCGATGGCACGGGCATTGGCCAGCACCAAAGACAGCAAAAGCGCCTTCTGCTCGCCCGTCGAGACCTGATCGGCTGGCATGGATTTGGCGCTATAGATCGCCTGAAGATCGGCGCGATGCGGGCCTTCCAGCGTGCGTCCGGCAGCCATATCGCGGCGGCGGGTTTCGGCCCAGTAAGCCGGAAGATCCCCGACATCATCGCCAGTAATCGACAGATCGGCGGCAGGAAAGGCCGTTTGCGCCGCGTCCTGGGCCTGCGCGATACGAGCCAGCGCGGCGGTCCGCGCGCCACGGATATCGGCTGCGGCCTCGGCCATACGGGCCTCAAGCACCTGATACCAATGGGCATCCCCTGCCCCGTCTTTCAACAGACGATTGCGTTCGCGCATGGCCTTTTCATAGGCCAGACTGGCTTCGGCATGATCGGGAAAGAACGACAGGGTGATCCGGTCCAGAAAACGACGCCGTCCTTCGGGGGCCTCGATCCACAGACGGTCCATCGCGGGCACCAGCCACTGGATACGCACAAGCCGCCCCAAGGCCGTCTGCGGCACAAGTTTCCCATCCACCCGCACCTGACGCGGCTGGGCGGGGGCGGCTTCTGTCAGGATATCGTGACCGGAAAGCTGCGCGGTGACCTTCCAGCCGACAGCCTCTGCGCGGCGCATCAGGTCAGGGGCCTGCGCACGGCGCAGCCCACGGCCCGGAGACAGCAGAGAAATGGCCTCGAGAATATTGGTCTTGCCCGCCCCGTTGGCCCCGAAAATCGCGACAGGGCGTGTATCAGGGGTCAGAACGGCACGACGATGCGACCGGAACTGATAGAGGCTCAGGTCCGATAGCATCGCGGGAATTCTTGAAAAACGCGGATCTTACACACGCATCGGCATGACGACATAGACCGCCGATGTATCGCCACCTTCGCGCATCAGGGTCGGGTCGCCCGAGGAATTGAACAGGAAGACGGCATTCTCGCGGTCGACCTGATTGGCGATTTCCAGCAGGTATTTCGCGTTGAACCCGATTTCCAGACGCTCGTCGGCATAGGCCACGACCAGCTCTTCCTCGGCGGCACCGGCATCGGGGGCATTGACCGACAGCACCAGCTTATCGGCATCCAGCGTCAGCTTCACCGCACGCGAACGTTCCGACGACACAGTCGCCACACGGTCCACCGCCTTGGCGAATTCGCTCGCATCCACTTCTAGACGGCGGGTATTGCCCATCGGGATGACGCGCGTGTAATCGGGGAAGGTGCCATCGATGACCTTGGAGGTCAGCGTGATGCGCGGCGTGGCGAAACGCACCTTGGTTTCCGAGACAGACACCTCGATCGGGGTCTCTTCATCATCCAGCAATTTGCGCAGTTCGCCCACGGTCTTACGCGGCACGATCACCCCCGGCATGCCCTCGGCACCCGCAGGAAGCGGCGCATCGATACGGGCAAGACGGTGACCATCGGTCGCCACGGCGCGCAGCATCTGGCCTTCTTCGGCGGTGGCCACATGCAGATAGACGCCGTTCAGATAATAGCGGGTCTCTTCGGTGGAGATCGCGAAACGCGACTTCTCGAACAGGCGCTTCAGCTCGCCCGCCTTGGCGGTGAAATTCGCGGTGTAATCCGAGCTGGCCATCACGGGGAAATCCTCGCGCGGCAGCGTCGCCAGCGTGAAACTCGACCGGCCCGCCTCGATCACCAGACGCCCAGACGCCGGATCATCCATCAAGGTCACCAGCGCCCCATCGGGAAGTTTGCGCACGATTTCATGCAGCATCACGGCAGAAACGGTCGTAGCACCCGCCTTTTCGACCTGCGCGGGAGCACGGTCAACCACCTCGATATCGAGATCGGTCGCACGGAAAGAGATCGTGCTTCCCTCGGCCTCGATCAGCACATTGGCCAGAATCGGGATCGTGTTACGGCGCTCGACAACCGATTGCGCTTGCGCGACGGCTTTCAACAGCTCTGCGCGTTCGATGCTGATCTTCATTTCAATCCCTCACGGCTGTCCGGACCGTGACGTTACCATCTAAGACACCGGACACAAGATTTTTTGCGACAATCACTCGCAAAGCCCGACAGGTCAAGAGACCCGCCCGTTTTCCCGCAGATTTTGCTTAGTTTTCCAGAAGACGGCGCAGAAGATCGATATCCTCGGCCAGCTGGCGGTCATCGCCCTTCAGCTCTTCGATCTTGCGGATACCATGCATGATGGTCGTGTGATCACGGCCACCGAACCGACGCCCGATATCGGGCAGCGAGCGGGTGGTCAGCTGCTTGGACAGATACATCGCCACCTGACGCGGACGTGCGATGGTGCGCACGCGCTTCGGCCCGATCATATCGGCCAAGCGGACGTTATAATGTTCGGCCACTTTGCGCTGGATCTCTTCGATGGTGACCTTGCGGTCCGAGGTGCGCAGGATATCGGTCAGACATTCCTGAGCCAGATCCAGCGTGATCTCGCGGCCCACCAGCGAGGCGAAGGCGAACAGACGGGTCAGTGCGCCTTCCAGCACGCGCACGTTGGTCGAGATGCGATGCGCGAGGAATTCCAGCACGCCATCGGCAATCATCAGGCCCGGATATTGCAGGCGGTAGTTTTCGGTCTTGGTCTGCAGGATACCAAGGCGGAGTTCGTAATCGGTCGGGTGCAGGTCAACCACAAGGCCGCATTGCAGGCGCGATTTGATCCGCTCTTCCAGTTCCTTGATCTCGCCCGGCGCGCGGTCGGCGGAAATCACGATCTGCTTGCCCTGATCGACCAGCGCGTTGAACGTGTGGAAGAATTCTTCCTGGGTCGAATCCTTGCCCGCGATGAATTGCACGTCATCCACCATCAGCACATCGACCGAGCGGAACATCTCCTTGAAATCCATGATCTGACGCTCGCGCAGGGCCTGCACGAAACGATACATGAATTGCTCGGCCGAGAGATAGAGCACGCGCAGATCGGGGCGCTTGGTCTGGAGCTCATGGGCGATGGCATGCATCAGGTGCGTCTTACCAAGACCGACGCCACCGTAAAGGAACAGCGGGTTGAAGGTCACCACGCCGCCTTCGGCCACACGACGGGCCGCGGCATGGGCCAGCTCGTTCGGCTTGCCGACCACGAATGTGTCGAAGGTAAAGCGCTGATCCAGCGGTGCACCGGGAAGATCATCGTCCTGCGTCTGGGCAAGACGCGGCTTGATCGAGGCAATACGGGGCGAATTGCTGACAGTGGTGGCCTGCGCAACAGGATTGGCGGAATTGGCCGGACGGATCATCGGTGCCGTGGACACGCGCAGATCGATACGTTCGACAATGATCCCGAATTTGCGCAGCTCGTTCTGGATCGCTTCGGAAAAGTTCCGCTGGACCCAGTCACGCATGAATTTCGTCGGTGCTTCAAAGGCAGCGATGCCGTCTTCGACTTCAATGACCTTTAGCGGTGCAATCCAGGTGAGGAAGTTGTTCTTCCCAACGCTTTTCTGGAGTTCATCACAGACCCGCCCCCAAGTATCTTCGGTCATCATTCTTGCCCATTTTTATCACACCATTAGACCAACCTCTCTCGGAAAATACGACCCAACACGCCAAACACATTTTGGCGCGTGGTGCATTTTCTGCACTTAGGACAAAGCTACCCGGCCCGCTAACGCAGACTTCGACAGAGTCGAAATGTGGGAGGTGGCAGTCCTCCAGCATCGGAATCGCATCTTTCCAGCCTGTATCGTCCGGTTGTTATCCTTGTCGTGGCAGACGTTATTGTCCGGTCCGGCTAGGTTAAGATGCGTCAGTCCCCCGAGGCGACGTTGATCGCTCAGTGAAACTACCCCGCCCCGCTAACGAGTCGCAACAGAACTTCACGCTTGACTCCTGATTGCGTGAATCGAATCTTCCATAAAGATGTCATGTTGCATTTCGGACATATCATGACCTTGAAAACATTATGAAAAACAAAAAAGGCGCCAGAAATGGCGCCTTTTTATCTTGTCTTGAAAAGGGAATCGCTTAGGCGTTCAGGGCCTTCACGCGTGCCGCCAGACGGGACACTTTACGCGAGGCGGTGTTCTTGTGAACCACGCCTTTGACAACGCCACGCATCAGTTCCGGTTGCGCCACTTTCAGAGCTTCCTGAGCCGCTGCGTAGTCGCCCGAAGCAATAGCTTCCTCGACTTTACGGATGAAGGTACGGATGCGCGAACGACGGGCTTTGTTGATGTCGTTGCGACGCTCGTTCTGACGTGCGCGCTTTTTGGACTGGAGCGTATTTGCCATGTGTGTTTCCACTTTCGGGTTTGTTACAATATCTGTTGCACGACAAAACCCGGGCACACCAGTGAACCGGTCGATTCTAGCCTAAGCGGGCTCCACGCGCATGTGAAGGCTGCCTATAAGGCAATTCTGTCCGCTTGGGAAGCCCCAAATGCAAAGCCGGACCCAGAGGCCCGGCTTCAGGAACGAATGGCCGCTCTTATTTGTCGCGGAATTGCGGCTCGCGCTTTTCAAGGAAGGCCGCCATGCCCTCTTTCTGGTCTTCCGTTGCAAAGAGCGCGTGGAACATGCGTTTTTCGAACAGAAGCCCTTCACGCAGCGTGGTTTCGTAAGAGCGGTTGACCGCCTCTTTGACAACCATTGCGGAAATCTGGGATTTTTCGGCGATCTTGGCTGCGGCGGCCATCGCTTCGGAAACCAGTTTGGCGGCAGGCACCACGCGGCTGACCAGCCCTGAACGCTCGGCTTCTTCGGCATCCATGAAGCGCCCCGTCAGATGCATGTCCATCGCTTTGGATTTGCCGACGAAACGGGTCAGACGCTGGGTGCCGCCGATACCGGCGCAAATGCCGAGATTGATCTCGGGCTGACCGAATTTCGCATTATCGGCACAGATAATGAAGTCGCACATCATGGCCAATTCGCAGCCGCCGCCCAAGGCATAGCCGGACACGGCCGCAATCACCGGCTTGCGGGTGCGCAGGAAATCCTCGGTCGTATCGCCGAAGAAATCGGCCTTGAACATGCCGACGAAGCCCTTCTCGGACATTTCTTTGATATCGGCACCGGCGGCAAAGGCCTTCTCGGAGCCGGTGATGACAATGGCGCGGACCTTGTCATTCGCGTCAAGGCTCGACAGCGCGTCGCCCAGCTCCCCCAGCAGAACGGAGTTCAGCGCATTCAGCGCCTCCGGTCGGTTCAGCCGGACGAGGGCAACATTATCTTCGATCTCGACGATCAGCGTCTGGTAGGCCATGTGGCAGCGCCTTTCCTTTTCATCAGATCGAAGTCCTAACAAAACCGGCCCATATATCAAGTCAACTCTCACGCCCGTGATGGGTTCAGCGCTGGCAATGCGCACAATAAAAGCTGGATCGCCCCGATTGCACGATACGGAGCACAGGCTGCCCGCAACTGCGGCAGGGCTGCCCCTCGCGGCCATAAACCTTGAACCGGTGTTGGAAATATCCAAGCTCCCCATCCGCCTGCCGGTGGTCGCGCAGCGATGAGCCGCCCGCGTCGATCGCCTCTGCCAGAACCTCGCGGATGATTGCGACAAGAGGCCGCAGCCGCTTCTCGGCAATCTGGCGCCCCTGACGGCGCGGATCTATGCCTGCGCGGAACAGAACCTCGCAGACATAGATATTGCCAAGCCCCGCGACAATCGCCTGATCCAGCAAGAGCGTCTTGATCGGGCTGGCCCGTCCGCGCAGCTTGGTCGTCAGGTAATCCTCGCTCAGCTGGTTGCTGAAGGGCTCCGGCCCCAGTTTTTCCAGCAACCAATAGCTATCCTCGGCCTCGGTCGGAAACAGATCCATCGCCCCGAAGCGCCGTGCATCGTTGAAGGTGACGCGCCCGCCGCCCTCCATATGGAAGACGATATGGTCGTGTTTCTGGGGCGTCGGGTGGTCGATGACAAAGTCACCCAAAGCCACGCCCGAGACCAGCATCCGCCCCGACATGCCGAGATGGATCAGCAGCGTCTCGCCACGGTCCAGATCGGCAAGGATATATTTCGACCGCCGACGCAACCGCAGCACCCGTGCGCCGGTCAGCCGCGCGGCCATATTCTCGGGCAGCGGCCAGCGCAGATCCGGACGATTCACCTCGGCCTTTTCAATTATGCGGCCTTCCATTGCAGGCAGAAGTCCGCGTCGGACAGTCTCTACTTCGGGAAGTTCGGGCATTGTGATCCCCCTCGCGCATTGTCACTTCTGAAACCGCCCCTATAAGAAGGGATAGATCAGACGAACCTCAAGGGGCCACGGGACAGATGACCGCAGAGCAAAGCAAAACGACCCATTTCGGCTTTCAGACCGTGGATGAAAGCCAGAAGGCCGGAATGGTGCATGGCGTATTTTCGCGCGTGGCGTCGAAATACGATATCATGAACGACCTGATGAGCATGGGCATCCACCGTATCTGGAAGGATGCGATGATGGACTGGCTTGCGCCGCGCCCGGGTCAGAAGCTGTTGGATGTGGCGGGCGGCACCGGCGATGTGGCCTTCCGTTTCCTTGGCCGCGCGCCGGGGGCCACGGCAACCGTCTGCGATATGACCGAATCGATGCTGATCGAGGGCCAGAAACGCGCCGAGGCCGAGGATATGGCCGAGCGTCTGGACTGGATCGTGGGCGATGCGATGGCCCTGCCCTTCGAGGATAACGCCTTTGATGTCTACACGATTTCCTTTGGCATCCGCAATGTGACCCGCGTTCAGGAGGCACTGAACGAAGCCTATCGCGTCCTCAAACCCGGCGGTCGCCTGATGGTGCTGGAATTCAGCCAGATCCCCAATGACCTGATGCAGAAGGTCTATGATCTCTATTCCTTCAACATCATTCCGGTCATGGGGCAGATCGTGGCCAATGACCGCGACAGCTATCAATATCTGGTCGAATCGATCCGCAAATTCCCCGATCAGGACACCTTCCTGTCGATGATCCGCAAGGCGGGCTTCGAACAGGCCAGCTATCGCAACCTGACTATGGGCATTGCGGCGCTGCATTCGGGCTGGAAGATCTGAGATGCGGGGGCCGATCAATATCTGGCGCCTGATCCGTACGGGTGCGACCTTTATCCGCTCGCGCGCCATGCATACCGTGCTGGAGGCGATGGATGCGCCGCCACGTCTGCGGGCAGCGGCCTATGCGATTTCGGCTCCTTTTGCGTGGCTTGGTTATAAAGGGGATCCAAACCTCCCCCCGGTCACGCGGGCGATCACGGCGCTTGGACCCGCATATATCAAGTTCGGCCAGATCCTTTCGACACGCGCCGACGTTGTCGGGCCGGAAATGGCCGCCCAACTGCGTGTGTTGCAAGACCGTCTGCCGCCGTTTTCGACCGCGCTGGCAAAGCGGACAATCGAGGAAGAGTTCGAGCGCCCGATTTCCGAGATGTTTGCAGAATTTTCCGAGCCGGTAGCGGCCGCGTCGATTGCGCAGGTCCATCAGGCAACGTTGCTGCGTAATGGCGAGAAAGTGGCGGTCAAAGTCCTGCGTCCCGGAATCGAAAAAGCTTTCCGCCGTGATCTGGATGCGTTTCATTTTGTGGCAAATTTCATCGAACGTTTTTCGCGCGCGTCGCGCCGTTTGCGTCCGACGGATGTGGTGAAGCATTTCGAACGCACCGTGATGGGCGAGCTGGATCTACGTATGGAAGCCGCGCGTGCGTCGCAATTTGCCGCCAATACGGCAGGTGATGCAGGCTTTTCGGTGCCCAAACCCATTTGGGATATGTCGAGCCGTCGTGTGATGGTGCTGGATTGGGCCGAAGGCGTGCCGATGGGCGACCCCGAAGCGATCAAGGCGGCAGGGCATGATCTGGTGGGTCTGTCGGAACGGATCTTGCAGCTTTTCCTAAGCCACGCGTTGCGCGACGGGTATTTCCACGGCGATATGCATCAGGGCAACCTGAAAGTTGCGCCAAACGGTGATATCGTCGCCTATGATTTCGGGATCATGGGGCAAATCGATGAATATACCCGCCGTGTCTATGCCGAGATCCTGATCGGGTTTATCCAGCGCGACTACCGTCGTGTGGCAGAGGTACATTTTGAAGCGGGATACGTGCCCGCAGATCGCGATGTGAACGAATTCGCACTGGCACTCCGTGCGGTGGGCGAGCCGATTTTCGGGATGGATGCGAGCCATATTTCTATGGCGCGACTTCTGGCCTATCTATTTGAAGTAACAGAACGTTTCGGGATGCCGACGCGGACGGAACTGATCTTGCTCCAGAGGTCTATGGTGGTTGCGGAAGGGGTGGCACGCTCGCTCAACCCGTCGCTGAATATGTGGCAGGCGGCCAAGCCTGCAGTCGAAACCTATATCCGCGAAAACCTTGGCCCCAAGGCTGCGTTGCAGGATGTACAACGGGCCGCAAAAGTCATTACGCGCTACAGCTCGCGCTTCCCCGACATGTTGAAAGCCTCGATCGAACGGCATTCCGAACCTCAGGATGCCGCCCCCGCCGATAAACCGCTGCACCCCGCCATTTGGGCAGGGATAGTTGCGGCGGTCTTTGTCGGGGGGGTGGCAATAGGCTTGATTGCCTGATCAGCTGGATGGCGTCCGGAGGCCGGTGATATCGGAACTGGAAACCGTTGCGCCAGAGGCCATGACCAGTTCCGTGCCGCTATCGGTGACGCGGGCCTCGACAATCCGCCCATAAGCCGGAGCCGTTTCGGTCGCGATCAGATCGCTGCCGGAATAGCTTTTCAGTTGGAAGCTATAATTGCCATATGCGGCCGTTGTGCCATCCGATTGCGTGCCGTCCCATTCTACAAAGTCATTGGTGATATCGACGGCACCGCTATAGACGGTGTTTCCATAGCTGTCTTTCACCGTCAGCACCGCAGAATCCGCACCGCTTGCCGGATCGGTTTCGACAACCACCGAGTTGCCGTAATAATAGACAGGCTCTTCCGTCTTGCCGTCCATACCCACCCAATTGGCCAGTTCGGAAATGCCCATCTGTCCGATCGAACCGGCAATCGTTTCCAGCAACTGATTGGTCTGAACCTGCTGCTCTACCCCCGAGAAGGTGGCGAGTTGCACAGCATAATCTGTACTGTCCATCGGGTTAAGCGGATCTTGGTTCTGCATCTGGACCGTGAGCATTTCAAGAAATGTCTGATAGTCCGTGCTTGCAAATGTATCCGCGCTCGCCGTGGTCGAACTGCTTGTCGACGTTGTCGAGGACGTCGCGCTTGTTACGGTTGTCATGAAAAATCCTCTGTCACATTCTGAGATCCAGCCCCCCCAGCAACGAGCCGGAGGTGCGTGAGGGATTAAGATCGTTTGAAACAGGTCCCATCGTGAACGCTGTCTGTGTCCCGCGTTCAGCACGGATACGGTCGACTTGCTCGGCAAGTTCTTGGGAGTTTTTCCCACCCTGCCCCTGATCGGTAAAATTCAGATTTACATCGGTATAGCCAAGCTCCCGCAGGTCGCGGCTGAGCATATCGGCATTGCGTCGCATCAGATCGAGGGTCTCGGGCCGGTCTGCATAGATCATGACGGACATGCCCTGATCGCTATGATGCAGGACCATGCGTACTTTCCCCAGCTCTTCAGGCGCAAGAGTGAGCTCGACCGAATCGTCCGAACTATTGCTCAATGCGCGGGTGAGTTGCTGCGAAATGTTGTGCGCCGTGGCTTGCTGTAATGCAGGTTGTGCGGTTGCGGGACCCGACGCCAGATGGGGCGTACTGGTGGCGGACAGGGTGAAGCGCAGTTGCTCGTCTTCCGTCGCCTCAGCCCCCTCTGGCGAGATCACCTGCATCTCTGCCGCTGCATTTTGCAGACTTGCCGGTGGCGCGGCCGTGGCGGCCGAGGCGCTGGTGACCGCGAAGGCGGTTTCAGGTTTGACGGTTGCCGGCGCGCCGGTCGTCATTGATGTCTGCACACTGTCGGCATGGGTTTGCTCGCGGATCTCCTTCCGGGCCGTAACATATTTTTCGGCCCCCATCTGCACGTGAGCCGCGGTTTGCATGGCAAGCGACGGCTGCGTAACGGCGGCTGTGCTGGCCTGTGCCTGCGGCGTCAGATCTGCCGTGCGAGCATCGATATCGCCTACCGCCTGCGAATCGCCCGTCGCTTGCGCAGCCTCTAACGCGACCTGCGGCGCGGTAGCGGGGCCGGCTGTCCGCATCGGAGCACCGGATTTGATCTTCACCTCCCCCTCGGGTGCTGCCTGGTCTGTTCCTGTCGAGGGCACCTGCGCAAGCTCGATACGTTCCGGCACCTCCAAAAGGGTCATCCCATCGGGAAGGGCGACGCTGCCGTCCTGCGGATTTTGAGCCGTAGCGAGTTGCGACGTAGCCTGGGCCGGGCTCGACATAACAGACAAAGAGGCTGCAGATTGCGAGATATGCGAAGCCTCGGTCGCGTGTCGTGGGAACGCGGCTGCGGTTCGAGATGCTTCCTGCATATCCTCTCCTTGCATAGCAGCGAAGGGCACGGTCTCGGACGCGGCTTTAACGTCCGAAAGTCGCGCGCGCCCCCCAGAGGCAGGATCATTCGCACTCTGCGCAGGAGCTTGGCGCACATCAGTGCTATCTGACGCGGCAATCGTCGCCTGCTTTTCGTGATGGGGAACGGACATATTCTGGAGCGGAGCGCTCTCTGGCTGCGTCAGAGCGACTGCCCTATCGTCGTCCCCAAACGCATTGGCAGGTTGTTGGTCCGCCCCTGAAACTGAGCCCAGCATGGACATCGTTTGCTCGGACGCGACCAGATCACTCTGCGTGGTCAGAGATGCGGCTTTCTGCGGCTCTGCCCCCTTTGGATCAGGGTCATTTTCCGCATTAAATGTCTTGGAAGGTGCCGCCTGTTTGACTTGCAGAACGGGCGCGGGGGCAATCACGTCACCGGACGGCGCGGCTTCCAAAGCGTCCGTATCTGCCGCATCTTCCGCCTGAGCGGGAAGAGCAGAAGAGGCCGGTTCTGCAATCTCTGTCTTTGGTTCGGGCAGCACTTGCGCAGAAGGCTCGGAGGCATCGCGCAACATTGGCTGGACATCGGTTCTGACCGCAGTCACGGTGCCATCCGCGCTTTGACTTTTGCCTTGCGCTAGAGTGGTCATATCTTTTGCACGCGCCCCTGCGGCCTCTGCCGGAGCACCGCCACCTTGGGCATATGCTGAAAATTCTGCGAAAAACTCGGAGCCGCCTTCTGTCTTTGCGGCCTGGGCCGAATCGGTGCCAGCTGCTTGTCCCTTTGCTGCAAAGGGGAACTGCGCTGCTAATGAGTCAAAACTGGTCATGATCCTCAAGACTTCTGCCTATGATGATCTGCATATTGCCTCAATGAGGTTACCGCTTCTTTACCGCAAGCTGGCAAAAAGGGGTGAATGCGAATGATGCGGAGAATCCCATGCAAGTCACACAGACAGGATTGCCCCTCTCTATAGAGAGTTCCCAGACGCCCCGTGCGGTCAGTGCTGAAACACAAGAGAAGATGCACAAAACGGCGCAGGCGCTGGAAGCGAGCTTTTTGTCCGAAATGCTGAAATATACCGGCCTGGGCGAAAATAAGTCTGAATTTTCAGGGGGAGTCGGTGAAGAACAATTCTCGTCTTTCCTGCGGGAAGAACAAGCCAAGGAGATGGCGAAGGCTGGTGGAATCGGCCTTGCCGAAACAATTTTCAATGCAATGCTGAAGAGGGCCCAGAATGGCTGAGAAAGATGATGCCGTGATTGAAGAGCTGATTGATCTTCTGCGAATCGAGCGTGACGTAATCCGGAAGGCAGAATTTGATGCGATGGCGGATATCGCCGCGCGCAAAGAATCGCTCCTGCTACAGGTGAAAGATATTCCAGCGCAAAAACTGCGGCGTGCACATGAGATGTCGCGGCAGAATCAGCGCCTGCTGTCGGCGGCACTGAAAGGGATACGGGCCGCGCAGATTCGTCTCTCGGCGATCCAGAAAGCGGCGCATAGTTTCGGAAGCTACGATAAATCTGGTCGTCCGCAGAGGATTGTTGGCACGCAGGGATCTATAGAGAAGCGCGCGTAAACCATTTTAATCAAATGCAATCTATCTAGGGCCGGCCACAGTGCCGGCCTTAGCATTTCGTTAGGGGAGATAGTGCAAATATGCCCCTGCATCCAGTGAATGGGTGGCGCGCTCCGGGAACCGGGACGCATGTGTCAGAAGGACCTGTGCACTCGCTCCGACAAGATGTCGGGCGGTTTATAGACACCTTCGCGCAAAAGCGCACATATCTGAGGACCCAAAACTATGTCCAGCATTCTGACCAACAATGGCGCAATGGTTGCACTTCAAACCCTGAAGTCGATCAACTCCTCGCTGAATGATACCCAGTCGGCCATCTCGACCGGTAAGGATATCAACTCGGCAAAAGATAACGCGTCCGTTTGGGCAATTTCGAAAGTGATGGAGTCGGATGTTGCCGGCTACAACGCAATCGAAGACTCCCTGTCTCTTGGCGAATCGACCGTTGCTGTTGCCTCCACCGGGGCAGAGCAGATTGTCGAAAAGCTCAAAGAGATCAAAGAGAAGGTTGTTTCGGCAACCGGCGAGAATGTCGATAATGACAAGATCTCGAGCGAAGTCGAAGAACTGAAGAGTCAGATCACCTCGATCATTGGTGCTTCGCAGTTCAACGGTGCGAACCTGCTCGACAGCTCGACGGTAACTACCGGTACTTCTGCTACCAACGGTATCACCGTCCTGTCATCGCTTGATCGCGACAATACCGGTAAAGTGACGGCATCGAATATCAGTGTCTCAGCCGCGGATTTCACCGATAAATTCACGACCAGTGGTATTACCGTCGGCACGGCTACCGGTGTGACGCTGGCTAACATTGATGTGACGACTTCGGCCAAAGCTGATGAGTCGTTGGCGATGATCGAGGCATTTATCGACACCGCAACGGCCGAAGCCGCTAAGTTGGGTGCATCGTCTGCCCGTATTACCGATCAGAAAGACTTCATCTCGAAGCTGTCTGACTCGGTGACCTCGGGGATCGGTTCGCTCGTCGACGCCGATATGGAAGAGACCTCTGCGCGTCTGCAGGCTCTGCAGGTTCAGCAGCAGCTGGGCACGCAAGCTCTGTCGATTGCCAATCAGGCGCCCCAACAGCTCCTGTCGCTGTTCCGTTAATGAGCATCTGAGGGGCGCAGCATATGCGCCCCTCAACCACCTGGCAAAATGCCGGGGTTTTAAACTTGCAGCCACAGGAAGGGCTTCTCGTGAACGCTTATGCTCAGGCCAAAACGGCCTATTCCACTCCAAATCAGGCTATTCGTACCGACCGAGATATCGAATACGAAGCCATCGCGCGCATAACAAGCCGTCTTCGCGGCGTGTTGGGCAAAGAGCTCGAAAAATTCCCGGATCTCGCTGACGCGGTTAATCGCAACCGCAAGCTCTGGAAAATTCTTGCGGAAGACGTTGCAACTTCAGGAAATGGTTTGCCTGACCTGCTGCGTGCACGGATTCTTTTCCTCCAAAAATTCACCGATGCGCATAGCTCGAAGGTTCTGGCGCGCAAGGCGTCGGTTGCCCCTCTCATCGAAATAAACACTGCCATCATGCGTGGCCTTCGACCGACTGGAGGCGCTAAGTGAGTGGTTTGGTTCTAAAACTCGCTCCCAAAGAGCGTGTCCTCATCAACGGTGCCGTGATCGAAAATGGTGACCGACGGTCTCGTCTGGCTATTATGACGCCCAATGCAAACATTTTGCGCCTGCGCGATGCCATCCATCCCGAAGAGGCAAATACGCCTGTGCGGCGTGTGTGCTATGTTGCCCAGCTCGTGCTCTCCGGAGATAACAATCCGGAAGAAACAAGAATGCAACTTCTGCGAGGTATTGAGCAACTGAGTCAGGTCCTCACGGATCACGACAGTCGTACGCAACTTGCAATCGCTACGAAATCTGTTCTTGAAGAACAGCATTATCAAGCGCTTAAAGCGCTGCGTAGCTTGCTTCCAAGGGAGGAGCGGCTTCTGGCCGCCGCACGCCAATGACCTATCAACCCATTGTCCCATTAAGCGGTTATGCAGGCTGGAAAGTCTTGACGCGGACAATGGAGACGCAGAAGGCAGCTTTTACTGCCTCTGCGACGGTTCAAAGTGATGAAGAATATTTCCGAGAAAACATCGGAAATATTTCTTCCGCAGAAGAATTGGTGTCTGACTACAAGCTATTGAAGGTTGCTCTTGGCGCTTTCGGTCTTGATGATGATATTCAGAACAAGTTCTTTATCAAGAAAGTTCTCGAAGAAGGCACAATTAGCGAGGATGCTTTTGCCAATAAGCTAACGGATAGTCGCTATTCCGACCTTGCAAGCGCATTCGGATTTGATTTTACGCCTCCGAATACAGCCCTGAGTAGCTTCTCGGATGAAATCCTAACGCAATACGAGGACCGCCAGTTTGAGTTGGCGGTTGGCGATAGTGATGAGACTTATCGATTTGCTCTCAATGTACAGCGTGAACTCCCAGAGTTAGCCGCAGAAGACGGATCTGAGAATACGAAATGGTACACAATTATTGGCAATGAAGCTCTCGCAACTGTCGTCCGGACTGGTTTGGGTTTACCAGAAAGCGTTGCTTCTCTCGATGTTGATCAACAGTTGACCGTTTATAAACAGAAAGCGCAGCAGGTTTTTGGTTCTGACGATGTATCTCAGTTCACAGACAGTGAAAATGTCGAAAAACTCATAAAATACTACCTGTTACGAGAGCAAGTAATGAATGGCAGTACCGCTACAAGCTCAAGTTCCATAGCCTTAACACTGCTTCAAAATGCATCGAGTTTTTCCGCGCGATTCTAAAATATATGATCTAATTCGGAATTATGTGAAGATCGGCTACACTGTGTGAGGAAGTTCCTTGAACTTAGTGGGAATTGTTTTCCACCACAAGCTTTAGGATGCTCATCAGAGAAGAACGGACAGCGCCGTATCTCATATGCGTGGGCGACTTCCACGTCAGTCACATGGAAAAGTGCCAAGGCGCGCCGCGCAAATGCGCTACGGTTCGCGACAGACATCCTCCGCACCTAGGTGATGCGGATTTTTTGCATACATTTGCTCCTTCAGAACTGACGCAGACTCTCAGTTACAGGGAGCAGTTTTGCGAGAGGCAGAATCAGTCGTACATTGTGTACAATTTAAAAAGCAGATCGACGATCTTTTTCTCTTGCTCCTACCGGAATTCCCCCCTAAGAGATGCTCAAGCAAAGCAATTTGCTGACGGGGCCTTAGCTCAGCTGGGAGAGCGCTTGCATGGCATGCAAGAGGTCAGGGGTTCGATCCCCCTAGGCTCCACCAAATATCATTGTGAAAAGCACCAGATAGTTCTGCCTTTCTTGTCAGAGGATTTGCCTCTGCCGCGCAGACCGGTGCTGTTTTCCCTACGAAAATCCATGCTGCCTTGATCCGCACCTTTCGGCGCGTCGATCGCTGCGCAGCCCTTCCCCTGTCAAACCCGAGGATGGCCCATGAGCGACCATTTCTTCGTCGTGACGGGCGGCCCTGGTGCGGGCAAGACCAGCCTGATCACCGAGCTCTCCCGCCGCGGCTTTCATACGATCCCCGAATCCGGTCGCGCGGTCATTCGCGAGGAAATGCAGAGCGGCGGAGACGCCCTCCCCTGGGCGGACCGCATGGCCTATGCCGAACGGATGCTTGAGCGCGACCTCCGCGCCTACGAGGACGCACAGGCACTCTCAGGCCCCGTGATCTTCGACCGGGGCATTCCCGACATAATGGGCTACCTGACCCTCTGCGGCCTCCCCGTGGCGCCCCACGTCGCCGCTACGGCCAAGGCAGTCCGTTACAACGCCCGCGTCTTCCTGACGCCCTACTGGGACGAGATCTTCACACAGGACACCGAACGCACGCAGACCCGCACCGAGGCCGAAGCGACCTGCGCCGTCATGCGGGAGACCTACACCGCGCTCGGATATGAGATCACGGAACTGCCGTGCACCGACATCGCATCACGCGCTGATTTTGTCTCTGCGCAACTAGCGCTCTGACCGGCTTCTCCAGATGGACGGAGAACCTACTGGAGCGGACAAACCGCGCAGCTCCCTCCTGCCTCCTACTACCTGAAGCCGACGGCCCTAACCGGACATTCGCCGACCAGCCAACTTGCTGTTGTTGCAGCCTGCCAAGCCGACATTCATGCGTTGCAAACAAAATTCCGACCGTGAATTTTGCACGCTCGAAGCGATTGAAAACGCTAACGCAGTGCGGGTGTGCATAAGTCTTGATCTATGCACGCATTCCTCGCGTCACTATCTCGCGCTTTGACGCCTCCAAGACAACACTGCCCCCGTAATATCAGATTCCGGCGTCTCACCCGCCCAACGATCCCAGAAGTCGATGGTTGCGCTGTTTGGTTTGTATCTCGGCTCTCCTACGCGAACTCTGGTCGGCAAAAGACTCGCGTCACCAACTACCAACGCTTCCCCAACATCGAGAACGGGTAACAGATCTCCAAACCCGCCAAGGCTATCTGGCAAAAGCCTTCGGACAACACTCTGATCGTCGCCATTCGTCAGGCGCATGGCGATCACATTATTGCACTGACTTAGAACTGTCCTGTTCACCTCCGCAGGACGCTGGCTAATGACCACGAGCCCAACACCATATTTCCGGCCTTCTTTGGCCAGACGTTCAAAGATGCCTACGGATATGTCATCGACCCCATCACGCCCCGCTCGCTCGGGAATATAAAGGTGCGCCTCGTCGCAAAACAAGGCAATGGGGTGGCGCTTCTCCACTGGAGTCCACTGAGTGATGTTGAAAACCAATCTCGCAAGTAGGCTGACCATCAAAGGCAGTATGTCGGATGGGACTTCCGAGAAATCAATGATCTTTATGCCGCCTTTCTTGTCTTGTTGCGTCCCTCTGCTTGCTGTCAGCGCGTGCGCCAACCTTGGCAACCAGTCCATTTCCATACATTCCGAATGAGGCTGAAAAAGAAAACCTAAGCGGCGATCCATGTGCTTAGCCTCAAAGCGGGCAATCAAACGACTTAACTTTCCGTTGAAGTCGCCCGCTTTGTCAGTGTTGGCCTTCGCGCCGGGGACGCGTTCAGTATCGAGAAAACTTAGACGTTCAAGCACAGCCTGAAGTGGAAATGGTACAGGGCTATCAACGGTAAAATTCGCCAAAACCTCTGCATGTTTACCGTCCTGAAGATACTTACGCTTTGCATCGGTAATGCTGTTGGCCATGACCATTGCTTGGTTTGGGGCGTTTTGATCAGAGCGATCAACAAATAGCGAAACCATAGCTTCATAACCGAGAAGCCAATATGGTAGATAGAGGACGCCATCATCAAGCCCTTGATCGTGCTCCAAATCACCTGGGCCAGCTACGCGCAAATGTCGAAACTCTTCACCGTCAAGCGTCTTATATTCACCGTGTATATCGAACAAGATGGCGTTGGCCTGATCTAAAGCGGCAACTTGGTCTAACATACGCGCTGTCGTATATGATTTACCTGAACCGGTGCTGCCTACAATCACCGCATGGCGCTGAAATAGCCTGTTCCCGTTGAGAAACGCGGTGGCATTTTCATCAAGGGTATATTTTCCAAGCTCTAACTGCGGGCCGTCACCTGTTACGTTCGAGATTACTTGCATGAAGTCTGTCAGACGCTTGCCTTCAAGAGCAAAGCAATTGGCATCAATTTCAGGTACGGTTTCAAGTGTTCTTCTGAAAATATTTTTGAGCATACCCTGTTTGTCGATCAAAGTGCCAATCAACGAAACTCGCACCAAGTTATTCTCTGGCAACTCAGTGACTTCATCTGGATCAGCCTCCGACTCGTCTGGCGTAACTTCGGGCGCTCTACGTGTGATCCGTGAAACAACACCAACCAAATGTTGCCCTGCCTTACTGCTCTGAAGTGCGACCAGTCGATTGACCTGCACTCGCTTTAGGCGCTCAAGTTCATCAACTCTCACAACGACTACTGCCGTATCAACGGCTATAATCTTCCCTAACGCTTCACCATCATCGTAGTCAAAAATTGCCATCTAAAACCTCACAAAGCCATCTTATTAAAATTATCGAACGACCAGAGATCGGGCAGAGGGATGCTCATTCCTTCGGGATGCTCTGGTAGAAACACACGAGTTGCTTCGCCGTCCTTCTCAAGCGCCATATATGCTTGCCCTGCGCTATCGGCGAGGAACCGTTTAGCTTCATCTGTGAGTGTGCGCGCCAATATCACGATTGGAACATTCCGTTGCCTGCACCTATCGACGATTTTCGGCTGAATGTGCCGATCACGAAAGCCGTAGCCGACACAGAGAAAGGAAGCCGCTTGATCCAACGCTCTGTCTGCTCCTTGGATGGCAGACCGAAAAGGTTCGTCATGCGTTCGCTCATACTTGCTGACACCTGGTGTCACGATTAGCGGACTAAAATCCTCTGGTAACCGTTCTGGAATCGGCAAGGATACGACGCGACCGGTGTTATCCACGAACCAATCGAGCGAACCATGAACCTTCCAGATTCTGACCGTCCTTGCCGCATGCGCTCCACGTCGAATTGACACTAGATCGCTGCCCTCACGGCTTCGAATGATCCCTGGCGCAAAACCTGTAACGTGAATGTACCCCGCTATGTCAGTCGCATACTCAGCCACACGGTCATAATTTGGTGTCACAATATTTGTGACCATGTGAGTGGTCTTAAACATTCCTTGAAGCAAGTCAGACAGGCTAAAATGCTCCTGCCCTCGTGCTGCCCTCGCCATCAAGGCAAGGTCATCCTCTGCAATGGCTTGCCAGGTAAGTGCTACAATCTTCTCGACGAGACTGAGCGGTGCAGCAGTTTTTAACAGAGCTTCCTCAAGGCCATCACCTTTCGCCAAAGCCGTTCTAACTAGCAGCCAAGCATCGGTCTCCTCGCCTTCGTCAGGTTGCATGTGATCTCGAAGATACTGGGCCAACTCACCCATGCCTCTTAGACCGTGAACGACCGATGCCCCACTTCCCAAAATGAGGACCGGATGTCGCTGGATGCAACTTTGGGCTACGGTTGCAATCCTTTCAACGACCTTCTCTTCTACACTCATAACTTGATCTCCGCGTCGCGGTTTGGGAAGCTGTCAGAATGGCAGCGAATGCTGTCACCAAACTTTTCAGGATCAGCATCGCCAAGCGTGTTCCACTCCGAAACGTCCTGAATGGAATCGGTCAAAAAGTCGGAAGTAAAAAGGCTGCCCTGGCTTGCGATCTCACTGCTCAAATCGAGATTTCCTATGTTTTTCTCGAAGCTAGCACTCGCCGCAACCTTGTGCAGCAAGAATGTGGAGACATCCGGTCACCGAAGTCCCTTGGGTTTAGAGTCGCGATCAAGTTTGCAAGAGCAGCGAACGGCAACTTCCCGCCCCTCGCAACGACGACGAGATGACCAATGCACCCGGCCCAAAGCGGCCGTTGAGAGCACAATTGAGAGCCGCACTGCAGCGACCTAGGATCGACCTATCTTAGATTGCGTAAGAAATAGTTTGTTCCGGAGATGCTGAGCTTTGCGCTAGATTACTTGGGGCAGCCAAAAGAAGGTAGAGCACATGAACGACAAAGAGCAGCACTCACCTATCCAAGAAATTGACAGCCAGATGAGGCCAAGGGAGCACCTTCTTCACATCGTCAAAGCCGCTCTGTCGACGGCGCCGTTCGGTGGAGGCATCGCATCTCTAATGACAGACTACATCCCATCTATGAAGGAAAAGCGCCTAAAAGACTTCGTCCAAGGAATTGCGTGCGACCTGCAAGCGCTTGAAAACCGCATAGACGAAAAAACAATTCGGACAGATGAGTTTGCTTTCGTTTTGGAGAGATGTTTCCGCGGAGCGGCAGAAAATTACCAAATGGAGAAGTTGCAGGCGTTCCGAGGTATTCTGATAAACTCGGCGGTTGGATCGAAGGTCAGTTCGGATGAACGGGAATATTACCTCAACTTGGTTGAAAGGCTGTCTGCATTGCATTTGAGAATCTTGGCTTTTTTATCTGATCCGAAGACATATTTGTTCGCGTATGAAATACCCGAAGGGCAGCTCCGCGGAGGCTTGTCTTCTTTCATGCCAGTTGCCCTTCCAGGCGTGGGCATTGAGTCGATCAAAGGTGCATTCGGAGACCTTTACCAGCTTGGCTTCCTCAACACAGACAAGTCAATATTCCATACGATGACAGCCTCGCAAGGGCTCGACCTCCTTGGCGACCGATTGACGGCAGCTGGTCATCGCTTCGTGGCTTTCTGCAAATCACCACACTAGCCAGAAATCACCTGTCCAACTGGTTGTACCTAGTGTGACGACCCTCTGCGGTCATTCGCCAGGTTCTGTTCTGCTGCAGCGCGGCTTCTCCGAAGCCGCCATTCGTGACATCACGCCGAAAGTTTAGATAATGAGGGCCCGCAGTAGGCGACATAACACCCGTTGAAGGCGCGGCTAGTGCCTGCTCTAAGTTCAGAGTTCCAGATGCTGTTCCATGTGCAAAAAACGCGACGCAAACGTGGGCATCTTACTCATTGAAAAGGTCTAAATCGAATTGATTGAGTAGCCAACCAAAGGGAAAATGTTGGTCGGTGAAGCATTGGTCGCAGTTTAGGCGTTCTCCGATAAATAGACGCGGAGCATCTACTTTTTTAATACGAATCCGCGCTTCGCACACCGGACACCGCATAAGCTCGGCGAAGTTCGAGTTCACAAAATTAGTCAGTCGGGAGCGCCCCCTCGTAAAGAGCGCTTCATATGAGCCTAGCGATGTGAACAGCATCCAATTCTGATATTTCTTGCTGGGCTTTCTCATTCGACCATACAGTTCAATCTGCATGACATGGAGAAAGAGCATTAACATTGCGAGTTGGCTATATGTCCCACCGGCATAGATGTCGTCATCCATGGGATTTTTGAAGATGAAATTCAGATTGTAATCTTCCGTCTGGTTTCTTCTAAACTCCGTCACCAGATGTGTTGCCTTATCAAAAAGGCCTGCAAAGCCAAGGTCATTTTGAAAGTTGAAAAGTGTATCATACACTGCATCAGCATTTGTGAAGCTACACCCTTGGCTCTCTTTCATCGCCGAGGCTAGTAAGGCTTTAATACCTGCTTCATCCAAGTCTTTCCGGTTGAGCAGGTTCTTTGCGTCAGATTTCAGCTTATCAAAGAATGCCCCCTCGTCCGCGCACATTTGAGCAACGATCAACATGCCTTCTTTCAGGGGCTTGCGTAGGAGCGAAAAAGCGACAGTGAATTTTCGCTTTTCCAATGCCCGTAGAGCTTCATAGATGAAGTGGAGCATGTCTGAAAATAGCGCATTGCAGACGTGATTTACTGCCGCCCGCCGTTCTAAGTCCCCGCGTCCGGATTTATCAAGAAAATCCAAAATGTTAATTCCGCTAGCCAACAGATGGCGATCAGCTTCGGACTCGATCTCAAACTGAATATGTCCTGCTTTTTGAATTTCCATTTGCACAAGCAGTCGCGCCATAAGGTCATGCAGGTGAAAGCAAAACTCGTGCTCTGCCCAGTGCTTTTTTGGAATGTTCTGAAGTCTATCAGGATCTATTATTCCGATCGTTTTCAAGCTCATGTTCTCCACACCACTGTGATTTTATAAGAAGAAATATATTTCGATTGTGATTTCCGGTTTCTGCCGTTTGCAGCAGGCGCTGGCGCAACCCTAGCCTGATTTCGCACTCGCTTCATCCGCATTCCATAGCAGCTATTCCGCTAAGAATTGCAATCACGAAGGGTAATGCGGTTCGCTGTTGAAACCGCTTAAGCGTAAGGGGGCGATCGCCAGCAGAACCTCTTCGTTCTTATGTAAGGCTGTACAGAGGCATGCCGTCGTTCTGGTCTACTACGAAGGTCGGCTTTCTCCGTGGCTAGATGTTTCTTGCTAGCCTGCGGCGAAGGTCGGCTCTCCGCCCTTCCTCCTCTTCTCAGGCACTGCAGCTTCCGGCTACCAGAGGTCGTCGAACCGGTGCGCCGCCGTCCGCGTGTAATGCGCTGTGTGTCGGGGATCTCGGTGGCCGAGGTAGTCCTGAATGACTCGCAGATCGCGGCCCTTGTTGGCTAGCGCGAAACCGCAGGAATGGCGTAGCATATGTGGATGGACGCGCTCGAGTCCGGCACGGGTGCCGGCGGTCCCGACAATGTAGTTCACGGCCTGCCGTGTGAGCGGCAGCTTACGCTCGGAGACGAAGAGCCAGGGCAGTGCATCGTCCCTGCGCGCGAGCCAGCGCTTGATAGCCCGCAGCTCGTCGCCAGCGACTGGCTGCTCGACACTGAGCCCGTTCTTCAGCCGTGTGATCCAGATCCGCGACTGCGCGAGATCCACATCTCGCCGTCGAAGCGCGATCACTTCGGAGACGCGCAGGCCGTGCCGGAACATCATCAGGATCAAGAGGCGATCGCGAACCCCGTGGCGGCTCTTCTTGGCGGCAGCGAGAAGCCGGTCAATATCCGGCTGACCAAGGTAGTCCCGGCTCCGGATATGGGCATGGGTCGCGCGGTCATCGTCACTCTTGACACTTCGCCGGGTGGGCATGGTTCTGGTGCCTCTCACAAGTCTCTGCCGAGCAAGGGTTGGCCTTGATCAACTCTTAACAAAACACACGAAGTGTAAAGAGTGGCTCGAGCGTTGTGGTGACGCTCGCATTTTCGTCGAAATGAGGAAAGCGGATTCCTTTGGATGTATTCCTCAGTGCCGCATTCAAGGCGAGGCACGGCTAGGGCCGTCGGCGGCCCTTCTGCAACATCCACGCAAGACGCTAAACGCCAACACCAAAGGCGGGTTTCCGTGCCATCCCGGCCTTTGCAGACCCACCTATGGGTTCGGACCGCCAAGCAACGCATTTGCCAGCCAGGTCTTCAAAGCATCGACCCAATCAGCTATTCTTCCAGAATTATCTCTGAACGAAAAATGTTACCAATCGTCATTGATGCGAAGCCTTCTCTGCCTTTGCTTACACTCTTCCCTAGACCAGCCACCCAATCGGCGCTGGATGCTGACAAAGGGCCCACTATGCTCGGATCCGACTGCATTTCGTCGAGGGCCTCCTTATGCATCCCTTGCCTCAAGATCACGCGATAGACGGGCTTATCATTAACGAACACGGGTCTCGGCAGCATAAACTGCCTTTCACGCCCGACATATTTTTCTGCGAACTGGACAGTCCGCTCTCGACTCCCCAACTCTTCTCGGGCGCGTTCATCGCGTAGGCCAGCTGTGCCCTCATCATCCGAGAGCCCTGCGGTTGCGCGGCGTTCCATAAAGAAAACATCATCATACGGCATGGAAATCGCCTCTGCCGCGACTTCATAGCCCGCTTGCCGCAAGGATTTTGAAACGACACATCTGGTTGCCGCGTCATCCGCCATCGCCATCTCAGTCTCTAAGATCTGAAATGGCTTCTCTGCTTCCGGGTCGATGATGGTGAGGCGGCTAGGCTCTCCGTGAGGGACACCAATCTGAAGTCCACTGACTAGGCGCTGTCCGCTGTATCCGGAGGGGAAGACGATAGAACGTTTTTGCGCAACACCTCCAGTTGGCGGAGGGCCTACATGCCCCAACTGTCGGGCGCTGTATTCCGAGCCTGATTGCGTTCCTTTACACTCGATAACATGCCATACACCACTTACATCCCGGGCCACAAAATCTGGAGTTTTATTCGGGCCGCGCTTGGCCGTTCTTCGTTGTGTAGCCCCCAATCTCGGTGCCAAGTATTCGACGAAATATCGACCATCCACAATACGATCCAAGTCAAAGCGTTCGCTCAACCATAGGAGGGGAGCCCCCATACCAAAATCGTCGCTCAAGATTGTCTTCTGGTGGGCATCAAGTTCGGAGAAGCTGCCAGTGAGCCTGAGGTCCGGATCCGGCGTGATTGCCGATAGGTATCTTACCCACGCCCAAAATTCGCTCAGAGAGACACCAGTGGACGTCGTGGGGGTGGTCAAATACCCGATCATGAGTAGCATCGCCGGAAAGTTCATATCCCAGGTAGCAATGCCGCTGTGAAAAGCGCTCGGAAAGACAGGGTGATTTCCCGGGGGCGGCCAAGACGACGCATCGACATTAACGATCAGATCCCTATTCACAGACTTCCCTCAGAATTGATTTTTTTAGCAACGGCACAATTGATGCCGATTAGTGGTTATTGCTTGACTGTAGCTTTCGGCAATGCCTTTTGGACTAGGCTGAGCACGATGGTATAGTGCTATTGCATTATAGACCCATACTGTCACCACACGCCGGTTGCAGTATGGGATGGAGCGTATCCATTTCCTTGACCGATCCCTCAGGTTTGTAACTGTCCTCCGGCCCGTCGAATCTGACCTTGATCCATTCCGCAGCGCGATATTCACCACGAACGACGCGGTCGCGCTTGCCTTCTATTGAATAGAACTTGGCCGCCGTGCGTCTTGAAATCCAGCGCCTCGCACCTAATAGAGGTGATCCGCACACCTTCTCGCATGGCAGAAATCTGGCTGCTCAGCATCAGCTTTATACAGCTGAGTGGCTTACACCGATCGTCTGCCGTGCCCGACACCAAAGGCTAGTTTTGGTCGTTAGTATCAGCTGCAGCAGGACTTCCAGAGTCAGTGGCATGTCTGCTTCCTGCCCATTCCAACCTTAGCATCACGCGACCGGCTAGCCACTTCTGGTCATTGTGACTGCTAGGGTCGCTCTTCACTGGCCACAGTATGTCGCGATCAACTCTCCCCCCATTCCTCGTCGAAGAACCTCTTCAGCTCATCCTCAGAAGAATAAACCTTGGGTCCGACGCAGCGAGCTGCCGCTCGCGCCCTTGCGAGACGTTCATTCTCCAGAGGCCGGTCCAAGGTGTCATCACGCCCCGGCCCCATTTGCTCGGTCGCGTGGGCGTATAACTCTCTGAACGTCCGCCGATCGATGCCCATCAGCCTTGCGGCACCGACAAAGCTGCCAGCGGCATCATACGCCATTCTCACTTGATCAGCCGGGAACTCCACACGCGACCGTCCTGGCGTATTCGGAAAGCCCAGTGCCTCCCGCTTACGAGCGATCCATTTCGGATCAACGCGATGTAGCTTCGCCAGGGTCGTGTCGCGATAACCCTCCCGAAACTGGGATTGGAGCAGCGCGTCGAAATCATAGCCGAAGTGCTCCAACGTCTCGATCAGATTGGTCCGACTGCCGACGAAACGTTTCCGAACCTCAGCCAGCGACCGGCTAAGCGTCATTAGTTCGATGAGTTCAGAATGATGGACGCCTTGACCGTCGCCATCCGCAAAGATGATGACGAAATCGCCAGAAACCTCCAGATAGTGTTTTGCTTCGGCCATAGACCCTTCCTCTGACTAAAAACTCCGGTGAAATTCTAACGCCATCCATCATGAGAATTTTGCCGCAGATTTTAACCACATGATTCTAAACAGTTATCCTTGACTGATTCGTTGATAGCTGATTCCCTCCGGATCACGAAGTCCCAGCAATCATGGTTACAGCGTCAATGTCACACACAGTGAACCCAGCTCATGAACGCCTGAAAATGGAGCTACGTCTACGTGGCAAATCCATCGCCTCAGTCGCCCGCGAGCTGGAGGTTCTGCGTTCGACAGTTACGCTGGTCAGCCAAGGCCTGCGCAGGTCTTTGAAAATCGAGAGGGCCCTTGCCGATGCTGTCGACACGACTCCGGCCGAGCTTTTCCCCGACCGTTACCCAGCAGAGGAGGACAACGCGGCAAACAACACCTGACATCGGGAAATAAAAAGACCCTCCTGCGCTAACAGGAAGGCCTTTTGAATAAGTGTCGTTGGTCGCGACCCCTTATTCATCCCCTGAGTCTCACGAAAAGTCAACCTGCCGAGGCGTCTCTCGGCAGGGCAGTCAAACTCATCTCAAACATAGGGGGATGTCGCCCCGCGCCTGCTCCGATCCACATGGGTCGGCGCCCAGGTGAGGTGCGCTCCAAACATCATGTACAACACCTTGTTCTACCGCGGGCCGGAGCCGAGCCACGCGACCCGGGTGCCTGCGCGCCGTTCAAAGGGGAGCCTTCGCGGCTCAATGGTCGCACTGCTGCCCGGCTTCGAGCGCCCGCGCATCATCCACTTCGAGAGTGCGCTCGAATACGCTTTCCTCTGCCTGATGTTGGTACGCGACGACGTGCACCACATCCGCGAACAACCCCCGGCGATATTCTATGTCGGCACTGACGGCCGCCCCGTGCGACATGTCTTCGATTTCGTGATCACGAAAACTGACGGGGAGCGCATTGCAGTGGCCGTCAAACCTATGCAGCGTGTGCTGAAGCTGAACTTTGCATCCGAGCTCGAAGCTGTTGCAGCCGCAGTTTCCAAATCCTTTGCAGACCGCGTGCTGCTGGTCACCGACCAGCACATCGATCGGGCTGCCGCTGCCGAAGCGGCTCGGACACTCGCCTGGTCGCGCCCCTCTCTAACGGAGGTGGCGGCATGACCCTGCGTTTTCGCTTCTCGAACTCCGACATGATCACCACGGCAGGCGTCGCCATGCGCCCGCTAGAAATCGACGACAAAGGCGGCACCTTCGAGCGCGTCGGCCAGCCGGGAATTACTGAGGCGTTTTCCCACCAAGAGCTCGCCGAGATGATGCGTCGGCCGGACACGACCTACTTTGCCGGGTATTTTGATCGAGCCACCCAAGAGGCCCATCGCGATAAACCTGTGCAGGTCATCAGCGAACTGTCAGAAAAGACCGCACGGCTGGTGATCTGGCGGAAGGCCGTCTGTGACGCCTTCCTGGCTCTCGAAGCTGCGGGCCTCGTCAAACGCACGCAGCGGGCCTATGAGCAGGCCAAAGCGCAGCTCGCATCAGTGACGGCCAGGCTCGTTGGTGAAGGCGCAGCGGCCTTTGCCAAGATACGACCGGGTAAGGAAATAAAAACTCGCAAGCTGCCGGGAAGCCGGACAGTCTTGCAGTGGGTCCGCTCTTATCAGGCGGCAGGCTATTCCGCACTTTCGCTCATTCCGGCCACTCACCTATCCGGCAATCGGAGCCGGCGCTGGTGTCCAAAGGCGGAAGCCCTGATGAACCAGGTCATCGAGATTTAACGGGCCGGTCTCCGAGCGCCGAACGAGACGCAAGAACCGCAGACGCTGGGGGTTCAACGATGGGAAATGATCTGATCACCCAAGCGGCACAACGGGTCGCTGAACTGAAGGCGTATTTCGTCGATCACGAGCGCTTCGTTCCACTGGCAGAAGGGTTTTTCATCCTCGCTGAGAAAAGGCTCGTAGACATCCAGACCGACCGTATCAGCGAGGCGCAAGGGCTTGCCCTGTCCGGGCACTCCGGGGCCGGAAAAAGCGCGGCAATCACCCATCTTCTTGCCCAAGAAAGGCAGAGGCTGGCCGATCAGGGATACGGAGATTCAACCATCATCAGCTTGCGGGTGCCATCACCCGCAACGCTGAAATTCGTCGGGCAGATGCTCCTTCGGGCGCTCGGCTACCCTATCGGTGCCGATCGCCATGCTTGGTACATCTGGGATCTGGTCCAACATCACCTGAAAGAGCGTCGCGTTTTGTTCGTGCATCTCGACGAGGCGCAGGACCTGGCGTCGCGGGGCACCAAGCACGAGCTGGATTCAGTGACATCCATGCTGAAGACTCTGATGACGGACCCGGAATGGCCAGTCGGGATCATTCTGTCGGGCACAAACGAACTGGAAGACATCCTCAACCACGACCACCAGCTCGCTCGACGCATGAGGACCGTTCGTTTCGAGAGCCTATCCCCCGCCGCATATGGTGATGATATCCTCGACCTGCTCGAGAACTACTGTGAACTGGCGCAGCTCGAACCAGAGGATGACGTTCTGGAATTATCCCACGGCGAACGCGTGGTCCATGCTGCGGCAAACCAGTTCGGCATCGCCATTGTCCTGATCCTCGACGCCATCGAGGATGCCTATCTGCATGGCCAGAAGACTCTGAACCGGCACAATTTCATCAGGGCCTACCATCGGCGGACCTCCTGCGATGCCGAGTTCAATCCGTTTGTCGTGCCGGACTTCTTGCGCATCGACGCTCGCCAGGTGTTTTCTCGGGAGAACCGCACATGATGTTTTCGACAGTCAAGCCGTTGCCCCTAAATGTAAAATACCAGAACGGAGAATCCGCAACCTCTCTCGCATCCCGCTTGGCACGTCGCAACGGCGTGTCAGGCATGGTTATGTTTCTGTCGGACTTCGGGATCGACTATTTGAAACTATCCAATGGCGACCAGGAGGATTGCGCCCGATTGGCTTCACTTGCCGGTGTCGATCAGGCGGAATTGCATCGTCATACACCTGCGCTAGTCTCTCCTGGCTGGTTCCGGTTGGGCATGGAGGAGATCAAGTTCACGGCCTTCAGCCGAACCGCTCTCAAAGGCTGCCCGCAATGCCTGCAAGACGCCTCAAACCAAAACGATGCTGCGCATTTCGGCCTATGGCAGTTGACCTCAATCCGCACCTGCTGCTTGCACGGCTGCTACCTCACTCCGTTGCCCACGTCTTCTGGGACGCGAGAGCGGTTTGACGTCATCAAGCTGACCTCTGGCTTTTCACCACCAGAACCCCAAATCGCGAACGATCAGGACCTTTTGTTCGAGCACTACCTGAGAACCAGGATCGAGAAAGGGCCCGGGAAAACGTGGCTCGACCGGTTGCCTTTCCATGTTGCGGCGCAGACGTGCGAAGGCTTCGGGCTCCTGCTGACCCTTGGCCCGAAAGCCCGGCGAGAAACAGTGACGCCGGCGCAATGGGCGGCTGCAGGCACTGCCGGTTATGGTGTCCTACGTCACGGACCAGATGCTTTCAGGGAAAAGCTCAAGGAGATCCAGCGGGCGCATCCGGTCGACAACACCCTCTATCGGACCCGCTATCGCGTGTTCTTCGAGTGGTTGCGCCACCGCGACGACGACCCTCAGTTCGATGTGATCCGTGATCTGGTGCGAGAGTTCATCTTCCGCAATTTTCCGATCTCCGAAGGCTACATCGTTCTGGGCCGACCTTGCCCGGAACAATACGTTCATTCGCTTTCGACGGCGCGCTCGCGCTATGGGATGTCTGGCTGGAAGCTGGCGCGCCGCCTGGCCTCAATGGGGCTCGCGGAGAGGAAAACGTCAGGCCAAGGTTTTGTACTGACCGGCTACGTGCCCACAGAGATCATCAATGACATCGCGACCGATTTCGATGACCTCCTGAACGCCGCCGATGCAGGAAAATACCTTGGCGTCGAACGTTTCATGATGACCAAGCTGACGAAGCCCGGACTCGTTGAGAAGTATTTCGACGAAAAGAATGCCTCGCCGATGTATCATCCACGCGATCTCGATGGGTTCCTTGGGAAGCTGCGGGCGCGCGTTGAACGCCCCAAATCGGAGGACCTACTCGACATTGCGACGGCATCGCATCGTGTCCGCATACCGACCGAGCGCGTGGTCGAAATCATTCTGAGAAACCGCCTTCCGCTGCATGCAGTCGACCCTGCCACCACGCGTTTCCCGGATTTCCACGTGTCGCTCGCCGTGCTGCGGGAGGTCATCGCTACCGATCACCACGGAACCGTTCGGCCGACCCGGGCCGCGAAAATTCTCGGAATCAATATCCGGACGATCCGCAGTCTGATGGACACAGGCGTACTAGAATCTTGCGACATAGAGGAGCTGAACAGCGGACGAAGGCGACGGTACGTCTGCGCCAAGTCGATGGAGCAGTTTTCCAAGAGTCATATCTCGGTGGTAGAGCTGGCGGCGAAGAACGGGCGGCTGCCGGGCGTAGAGGCCGTGATCCAACTTGATCGCGGGGCGAAGCCGCTACCGTTGGAGCCACGCGCCAACATGATTTTCAGGCGAAACGACGTTCTCTGAACCATCACTCACGGGAAGCCGGCCGCTGCGCCGGCTTTTTCATGTGCGGTCAGAGGCAACCTTATCTGACGAAAAAGGCAGCTTCAGTTCAGCATCGAGATTTCGGGGCACTGAATTCAAAAGGAAATTTTGGCATGCAGAGGCAGAACTTTGTGACGCTTCCCACATTGATGAAACGCACCAGATAGTTCTGCCTTTTCCGTCAGAGGATTTGCCTCTGCCGCGCAGACGGGTGCTGTTTTCCCTACGAAAATCCATGCTGCCTTGATCGCCGCTCCTGGCGTGTCGATCGCTTCGCAGCGCATTCCCCTGTCAAATCCAAGGATGGCCCATGAGCGACCATTTCTTCGTCGTGACGGGCGGCCCCGGTGCGGGCAAGACCAGCCTGATCACCGAGCTCTCCCGCCGCGGTTTCCATACAATCCCCGAATCCGGCCGCGCGATCATCCGCGAAGAGATGGTAAGCGGCGGAGATGCCCTCCCTTGGGCTGATCGCATGGCCTACGCCGAAAGGATGCTGGAGCGCGACCTGCGCGCCTATGAGGACGCTCGGGCACTCTCAGGCCCCGTGATCTTCGACCGGGGCACTCCCGACATTCTGGGCTACCTGACCCTCTGCGGCCTCCCCGTGCCGCCTCACATCGCTGCAGCAGCCAAGGAAACGCGCTACAACGCCCGCATCTTCCTAGCGCCGTTCTGGGACGATATCTTCACGCAGGACGCCGAGCGCAAGCAGACCCGCGCCGAGGCCGAAGCGACAGGTGCCGTCATGCGCGACACTTACACCGCGCTTGGTTACGAGATCACGGAGCTGCCGCGCACCGACATCGTAACACGCGCCGACTTTGTTTGTGCGCAGCGGGTCAACTGACCGTAATCGCGAGATGCCCTGGCAAAACTGCTGAACCGGACAAACCGCATGGTCCCTCCCGCCTCCCGCTGCCTGACACTCACGGCCCTATCCGGACATTCAACTTGCTCCTGCCGCCGATGAGCAGCATCCCTCAAGCGGCCATTCGTGCAGCGTGCAACGAAATTGTTTTATGAAGGTCGGCAACGTTGAGCAAAGCCAGAAATTGCCATCGCACAATCACTCTTCTTCTTCCTCCGGAACGATTACCCTTTGAACCTTCCAGCCAAGTCTAAGCAAAGTAGCTTTCTGATCTGCAGTTATTCTGTCCGAATGAATAGCAAGACACAGCAAATGTCGTGGCCTGCTCATCGCTACATAAAGCTGGCGCATGAATGTCTTATTGGGTTTGAATGCTCTAGTCGCGTGCGGCTTGTCAGGCAAATTTGAATTTGGATACGCCGCGCTCGGCAGGCATCCAGTCAAATACCCAAGCATCACCTCGAGATCACAGCAGTAGTTTTTTGTCTCCAGAACCAAGGTTGCGTCGTGCGTTTCACCTTTAACGCCGTGGATGGTCGACAATTCAATTTTGAAGCCATCCGGGTGGAAGTAAGAGTTTCCATCGGACTGAACAGACGCAGTCACCTCCTGTCCCTCGGCATCAACGTCATCTTCGAACAGTTCAGCTTTTTCGGAGTAAGCCAGAAATGCTTTGGCTTCGGGCGGCAGTGTATCAAAATCAAATATTTTCTTCAACTTCTCACAGATTTCTGTCCAAAAATCCTTTTCAATTTTCCCCGTTGCGCTGAGCAATAAATGAATGGTCTGACGAAAGTCAGCCCATTGATTTTTGGAGGTCAAATACATCCGCAGCGATCTCGACGTATGGTTCCGTCCACCTTTTTCTATGAAACCCGCCAATCTCAAAAAACGGACAATACAGTCCAAGAGCAGTTTGTAACTATCTGCCCAGTCCGAGACCTCGGATCTGCGGCAGAATTCCACAGCCTCCTGCAAGGTAGCCGGCTTGAAACTCGCTTTCGACCTAGTCTTGTCATATGAAGACCAATAATGACCAATCTTCAATTGATCTTTGGCAGGATCAATTTCGTTACCAACTGCGCCTACAGCCTTCACGCAAAAGCGATCGGACTCTTTCTTTTCGTTAGAAAATTGACTGGAAACAAGTTCGGCAAAACAGTCGATAACGTTCTCGCGCGTGTCGTTTTCATAGATCAGCAGCGTATGCTGGAATTTGCCTGCCTTTGAGGCGTGAGCGAGTAGTTCCGCAACCTTCTCCTCAGATTGCTCTGTCTCGAGCGGCACTGAATTCAGGCTGAATACGCTTGTTTTCCCGGCAATTGATCCATCAAACCGATGGGATTTGTTGACGACATAATCCATGTCGCTGGCAGTTTTCCCATTAAAACTCTCATTCGGCTCCTCTCCTCCGGAACCATGAAAAATGGCCTGGTCAGGATCCCCGAAACGCTGAACAATCAGGCTCCTATCATCGACAGAAAATATCTTTCTCAAAAGATCATCCTGAAACTTCTGGGTATCCTGCATCTCATCCAAAAAAATACATGGGAACCTAGTCCGAAGCGCTGACAGCAAGGTTTCGCTTCTTTCCAAGGCTAGATCGGCGAAGGTGTACACGTCACGAAAGAAAAAATAGCCGTTAGAAATCAGATCAGCTTTCCTCCCATACAGCTCCTTGAATGAATTTGACTTCGAACCGCTTGGAAATGTTGGAACTTTAATCTTTAATCTTCCATCGACGTTGTCTAATCTGAAATCATAGAGAATATTTGAATACCTGCTCCTCCGATCAACGTAAGCGCGCGTCCCTCTTGTAAGCTTTGAATAAAGCATCTGAACGCATGCGTCTGTATCAACCTGACGAATCTCTATTCCTTTGGATCTCAGGAATGGAAAAGCCAAATATTTTCCAACAAACTCTTGTATGGTTCCTATAAAATGGGGGTAAGAAAGGAGCCCTTGCGCTTCGGGGTATTTGGACGCGACAAGCCGCTCGACAATCTCGTTCTTGGCAACGTTGGTATGTGATAGAACACAAATACCTCGATCTTTGTAGGGCCACTTTCTCGCGAGAAGAATAAGCTTGGCGGCCACAAGAGTCGTCTTGCCGCTTCCAGGGCAAGCTTGAACGTCAATTGACCGCATCGCCTTAAGGATCGAAATGCGATCTTCATCCTCAAGCACCAAGCCTTCGCTTGCAGCCACTTCAACAATGTCCTCACGTGTGATCAGGTCATCAAGCGAGGACACCATTGACCGGCTCCTCTTCCTGTTTTGCATCATCAATTGAAGCGGTCACATATTCTATGGCTTCAACAATATAGGGTGGCAATTTGTTTTTTAATTCGACAGCAAATTTATACCGCGCGCTTGCGGATGCAGCAGCGCAAACGACAGTGTCGCTCCGTTGCTCAACGCCTAGGGCGGCAACTGCGTCCGAAACGTTGTTCTTCAGTTGTGCTGACAAGATTTCGGATAAGTTATAGGCGAAGTCCGTTTTGGAGGTGTTGGCCAAAATATATGTCGCTTTTTCTTCGTTAGTGCCGACGACACTATTTATCCCTTCTTTTGACCCTTTGATTGCCTCGTAGCACTCATCAAACAGGCCATACTTGGCCAGGCAGTATTCAAACGTCCAATCGTCAGATATTTTGACCAAAATATTTTGCCTGCTAAGGCCGTCTCTGTGATCGACCTTGCGTTGCTCTGGATCATCGCAGTTTCGATGCCAGTATCTTTGGTTCTTTTCCGTTAGCTTTTTGAAACCGTAGGGGTTGCTCCCATCATCTTTTTCTTCGGCACAGTCGGGCCATAGGTCGAGGTCGCGCAGTACACACACCTTTATTGGGTTCCAGTTTTCACGTTCAGATTTATCATCTTTGCCTGTCCGCAGGAACAGTCTGGCAAATCGCTTCCATGAACCGCTATTGTCATATTTCACGATCGAGACGCCGTAGTTCTCCAAAGGTCTACCAAGCAGGCGCGCGATTGCGGGCAGCAGGATATTCTCGCCATCTCCTTCGACCAAAAGAATACCCTTTGCGAAGAATATGTTGGCCTTTGTCGCATCCAAGAATTTCTGCAAAAATTTGTAGTCATCTGGGCTCAGCTCAGTCTCTTCTGGCCTAAGAGCCCATGCCATCCCGGCTCCGAGCATAATTACTTCTGAAGGAAGAGCCTGCGACGAGATATTCGGACTATGTGTTGTCAAGATACACTGCACACCCTCAGGCTTGTCGGCAGACTTGGCCTTTTCGTTGATGAATTGCAGCAGTTTCATCTGAAGCTGCGGATGGAGATGCGCTTCTGGCTCTTCGATCAACAACAGAGGAAATTCTTTATCCGCCTCCTGTTCCAAAAGTAGCAACTCCGCCCCCATGAACAGCAGATTATGGTACCCTAGGCCGTGCATGCGCCGGTCATCTGTCAGAGCTAGGCTCAACGCTTCCAAAACTTCTCGGAGGTGCCTTCGCTTGAGATTGTCGGGCAGAGCAGCAAGGTCGCTCTTCTTGACACCTGCAATGTCCACAAAGGCGCCGAGTTTTTGTTTGTCGCCTTCAAATATGAGATGGTGAAGGTAGTTTTTCTGTATGTTTTCAGCCGCCTTTTTCAAAGCCGCCTTGTCGGCAAGAAGGCATTCATTTGCCTCAGCTATGACAGCCAAAATTTGATCGGCCTGCCCCCGAATTTCCTTCGAAGAGCTAAGTATTTGCGATAGCCTGGACGCTCTACCTGACGAAAGTTCTGCTTCAGCATCCCGCAAGGGTCTTAGATACGTTGTGGCTAGGAAGTCTCGAATTTCCGCTTCAATGGGTAGCCCGTTCCCATTGGAACCAGAGCGTAGTTCCGACCTGATAAGTGGGTAGCCGCGCCGCTCTTGCCCGGTTTTTTGCGCACGCAAATGTAAATAGAGAACCGATCGCTGCTTTTTGACAGCTTCACCGTCTTCATACGTCTCGTTTGATAGGTGCTCAACAAAGCGATACGCATGCGCACCCAAGTCTGAAAATTTCAACTGAATAGTGAATTCATCAAGGTCTTCATGGAAATCTTGTTCGGAAATGAAGATTCTATCGAAAGAGTTTGTTCCGAGGACATATCTGATGGCATCAATTAGCGAGGTCTTGCCGGAGTCGTTCTCGCCAACCAGAACGTTCAGGCCACAATTAAGGTTCAGATCGAGTTGTTTAAATAACCGGAAGCCCTGAATATTCACATTCGATAAATACAAGCCTGTCTCCTGAGGCCAAATACGGTCAGTGGGCTTTGCCCTCTAAGTCAAAGTTCGTTGGAATCTCATCCAGGGTGCTTGGATCTAGAACGAAATTTTAGGGCAAGCTATCCTCAGGATAGGGAAGAACTTGGCGTATTCAACAGTGAACCTTCCTTGCCGCATAGTCGTCAGGATTGATCTAAGGGCGTCTTTCTTGAAAATCACGATCAGCGGTAGATCCCAGCAGTATCCAGCATTGTTACCGCCCTAAGCCCGCGCAGGATGCAGTCTCAGGCTTTGTGCGCGAAGAACCCCAACCTGATTAGCGAGAAGTCTTCCCAACTATCTGGTGAAGGTCCGGCTTAAGGGTTGTGGTATAGTGATTGCGTGGTTGCGGCGAAGGTCCGCAATCCGCCCTTCGCGCCAGGGCGACCCTCCGGGCGCTTTGAGAACAGGGCCCATACCGGTCATTCGAGCCCGGAACGCCGCATGATCGGTTCCAGCCCCTTACCGGACCTTCACGCCAGGGGCGGCGGATGGCGGGTTTTCAGTCAGCGACCGGTTTTCGCACAATCCGCAACATCGCATCGTAGTGCTTTTTGTCACGCTCCCGAATATATTTCATTGCGCCATTTGCGGCGCGGTGGCTCTCCTCGACGGTAAGCGCGGGGAGCGAATTAACGGCCTCAATGTCACCATGCGACTCAATTTGGCACACTCGCTCGAGCTGGTTCATTTCCGCCTGATCTAACCCTTTGATCTTTCCGGAGTCGTCGAATAACGCTTCGGAGAAACTAGATTTGTCCGGTGCAGAAAATGCCGTGAATATCTCCAGAAGCTTCCGGATCGCGTTGGGCAAAAGATATAGATAGTCGGTGCTCTGCTTGTCCGAAGCCTCGAACACGACCGAGAAAAGGTATTGATATTCTGAGTCGTACTTCGCCAAGTGCGATGGCATTTTTACCAACGCTGATTCTCGACTTCCTTTTCCATCGTCACGGCAATCCACGAACAGCAGCCCTTGAGGTACCGTATCCGAGAAATTGACGCCTCGGAAAAAGGCTCGCTTTGCCATGTGCATGAATTTGAGGTTGTGGGTCAATAAGATGACCTGTGCGACACGTTTCGTGTGCTTCTTAATCAGGCCGAACGCATAGGTCTGAGCATTGCCATCTAGACTCGATACCGGGTCGTCGATTACAACAACGAGACGTTTCTTATCCCGACCTTCGGCACTAAATTGAGTTAGAAAGAAGCAGAATGTTAGCGCGGTTTTCTCGCCCTCGCTGAGGTTCTGTGCAATCGAGCCATCCGCGCGAACCAATTGGTAGCCTTCTTCTTTAGCCTCCAACAGAATGGAGTTGTGGCCGAGGTACTCGTGAAGCAATTTGTTGAGTTCGTCGGCCGCAATTCCATGTTTGCGAATTTCCTTGCGCAACGTTTCCGCCTTCTCCTCCAGGACCTTCGCCGCTTCTTGTGCTTTTTGAACATCTCCCTCGGCCTCGTCCGCCTTTCGCTTCAGCTGGCGGTATGAAGCTTGTTCGGCCAAGAGTACATCGGCCTTCAGTGCATTGGCGGCGGCATCTTTGCGTTGCTTAAACTGATCATTGATGGAATTGTGCTCGCTGATAACTGTGAGCAAACGGCGCGCGGCATCAATGAACCTGGCTGACCAATCATGACCTAGGAGCTTGGTCACGTTGTCGGGAATATTTTGATTTGCCATAGGGTTCCGTTGGCGTTCCTCAAGCGCTTCTTGCAGCTCCTTTATCGCTTTACCGGTAGAAAGGACCTCAGATCGGAAACCGTTTTCGACCTCCCTGAAACCTTTGGCGAGAGTGGGTTGAACGGCTGACTGCGGTGGAAAGTCCTCTAGCCATCCTCTTAGCAGCGAGCGTGACCGCTTGCACCATTCAATAGCCGCTGCGACTGCGTTTGTTTGCTCCTGCCAGCTCTCGCTGAACATTGCCGCCAGGGTCTTTCTTCGTTGGTCTGATATCTCATTGCCACAATGAAGGCATGACACGAGCTGGTTTTCTTCATGGTAGTGATGACCCTCAGCTACCCACGCCATCATGCTGGGATGGGTCGTGAGGTCAGACGAAAGCTGCGCGGAAAAGTCCCGTTGAATCAGCTCACAAGCATTTCTCAGCTCGTCCCGAAATCCCTCGGGCAGTTCGAGGGCTAGGTTAATTTTCGGAAGTGGGTCGGACTGACGAATGATTGCGCGACATTCACCAATACTGTCCTCCGTGAGTTTGTCTTGATCCGTGAACTTCTTTTCGGAGTATTCACGGTCGACATTTCCTCTATTGAATTGCTGAGTGTAGCCAGTGCCTCTGGCGTCGCGTACGCGCCCTCCTATTTCTGTGCCTTTGTCCTTATATTTTTTTTGTGCAGATTCCTGACCTGTCTTGGCTGCGCGAGCCTCGGCTACGGCAGTTTTTAGGTCGGCTTCTAGCTGGCGAAGCTCGTTAACCTTTTCGATGTTCTCTTCGTCAATATGGAAGATCGGCAACGCCGAACCGACGTCCCATTGGAAGTTGCGGGAAACGAAGTCAGAGTTGAAGACTAGGAGGTGGTTTCCAAGCGGATGTACTAAATTGGCATCGGTAGCTGTGGTTTTGTCGGAGAACTTGACTTGAAATTTTGCACGATCATTGAGTCCGTTGGCTAGAGAATTTGCTTCCAGCGAGGCAAAAATGCGGGATAGGCTAGTCTTTCCCGATCCATTGAATCCATAAATGATTGTTTTTCTTGTGAAATCGGCGTCAGGGCTATGAGGTTTGTGGTCGATCCAAATGCCTAGGCCGCTGATCTGAACAAGCTTCTCTACAAAGGTGGTTTCTGGCATTTCCCTACCGTCACAATGTCTTGCAATCGTAATGCAGGAAGATGCTTGCACATATTATGATCGGTTGCCAACAGATCCATTTTGGCGACAAGTCCTGACAGCGCTGTGCAAAGCCCGGCCCGAGGCCACAAGCGCCGTGTCTGAAAGCCTAAGCACTGCTGCCATTCGTGACATGCGCAGCGAATGACCTCTCCCCGCCCATCTTGCCCACGGTAGACTTCGTGCCGTCGCTGGAAGGGTTGGCTGTAACGGGTTGGAATGGACCGTCGGCCATTAACGTTTCGGCCATTGCCGCGCCAACGTGCGATAGACGGTTGGCCGCGACACAGAGAAGAGCTCGGCCAAGTCCGACACCGAATACTCCCCAGTTGCGTGCATCCGTGTCAACTCCGCCGCCTGCCGGTCGGAAAGCTTTGGCTTCTTGCCCCTCAACTTCCCTTTGGCGCGGGCCACCGCCATGCCCTCGCGGGTGCGTAGCCGGATTACGTCGGCTTCGAACTCGGCGAAGGTCGCCAGTACGTTGAAGAACATCCGTCCCATCGGATCGGTGGGGTCGTAGACCGTGCTTCCTAGCGCGAGCCGTACCCCGCGCTCAGCTAGCCCGTCGGCGATGTCGCGCGCGTCCGGCACCGAGCGGGCCAGCCGGTCAAGCTTGGGCACCACAAGTGTGTCGCCCGCCCGCACGGCTGCCAGCGCCTGGGCAAGACCGGGCCGGTCGCGGTTGCGGCCGGTCAGCCCATGGTCAGTGTAGATGCGCTCGGAGGCGACGCCAAGAATTTCCAGCGCCGCGCGCTGCGCGGCGAGATCCTGAGCGTCGGTGGAGCAGCGGGCATAGCCAATACGGAGGGTTGTCATGGGTCAAGCGTAACGCAAGCGGCCCCTTCAGCGATAAAAAAATCGTACCACCCTATCGAGACATAGTTTTCTCAACAGCAGAAGGAGCGCGAGGCGAAATCAAAAACGTCCGTTGAACGATCCCCAATCGGACAGAGCCCTCCACGAACGGTTCCTCATCGCGGAAATGCACCACACTGCGGCTTTTGGATATAACTCGAAATACGCCAGACACCTTAAATTCGTGTCTCGGCGGTCATGCGAGAGACATGAGCATGAGATACTCGGCAACAAGCGCGCCAGATAGGACGGACATGAATGCCGCTTTCTCCGCTCTGTTCAGAAGCATGGCCGCAGGGTAGGCTTGATGAATGCGTTGTAATGTCCTTGAAGAAAACACCCACCGAGACGCAGCAAGCGCGTTGAAGAAGGCGCAAGTGACCGCGCCAACGACAGCGCAGGTAACCAGAGCGATGACGAGAAAGACATTTTGGGGTGTTACATCAAGGTGGAATAGGCCAAACGCCACCCCTATCGAAAGCCCCGTAAGCACCAAGGTACTCGAATACTTCATGCCACTAGCTACAACATGAACTGTTTTGCCAAGAGGTTTTTTCATAATGCCTTCCGATTGGTACGGTTCAGGTGGTCTACAAAAGATATGCACAGCGATGGTTTGTGAAAACCTCTGCCTCAAAATTTTTATCGCTCTGGATGTAATTTCCTGTGATTGAGTCGCCATTAGGGCGTGAAAAAATGCATAACATAGATGACTTAAACGGCGCATATTTATCGAAATCTGTGTTTGCGAGCTTACTACGCAAAATGCGTCTGTCTTAATCAGCGTTCAAGATTGACAGCTTGTGCGCCCGGACCAGCGGCTCTCAGCGTTGGTGCCTACTGGCGCTACTAAATTTAAAAAACGGACGCCCTTAGCCCTAAAACCTCTCAGCTTGCGAACAGCTAATCAGGAGCAAAAAGCTCCGTTAGATCCCGTTTTTTATGATCCGATTAGCCCTCTCCCAAGAAATCCCCACCGCTCGGGCAGCATTATTCACCGAGGATTTTTCTGCAAATGCCCGAGCGAACTTTTCTTTGTCGTAAGAGCGATTGCCGTTTCGAGGCGCCACAGGACGACCAGTCTTTTTGATCCATTTGGAAAGCGTCTGCCTGCTCACTTCGTGCTTCTGGGTCAAGGAGCGCAACGACATACCACTATCCCACTCAAGCGCGATTTCCTCATATACGTTGATGCCAGCCCTTTGCAGTGCAGTTACGGTCTTAATGGTACCAGCCTCTATTTTCTTAGCGAGTTGCCCGAGAGAGCCAGTCTCGCGCCATAGCGCGCGCAACTCATCGGGTTTAGGGAATTCATCTTCGCTAAAACGTCTCCGTCTTTTAGCAAGCTTCTTTAAAAGCGGATGCTCCTGAAGATCCATTCCAGGCGGCCAAGTCTTGAGCTCCTTTAGCCGATGTAGGCACTCTTCGGAATTCTCTACGCGAGTAGGGTGTTGCCTCGGAACTGCTGGTCGCTCTCTAATCTTCCGTATGAGAGCTGTTGATTCATCAATTTGCGCTTGTGCTTTGCGGATGGCCTCCTCTTCAACTTCGATCCTTAGAAGGTCCGCTTCGGATAAGTTTTTGCGCTTTTCCATTCCACCACTCCACCAAACGGATAGCTTCCAGCTGAGGCAATTCCTCGACCAAGCCTGACATAACTCTCGGTTTGGTCAAAGATGGTGGCCCAAATTAAAGAAAATAACTTGCCCAAACGAGAAATTCTTGCTGGCCGATTCTTTTTCTGAATCTCTGACGGTGCAAGGATCGGAGGTTAGCTTCTTGGCGAAGAACTCAAAGATAAATCTGGCCAGACACGAACGTATAAAATGCGATTTGAGACTTGCCGGAACGACCCTTGCAGAAGTCGCGAAAAAGCTCGGGATATCACAGGGAAGCCTGACCAATATCAGCCAAGGCCATCGCACCTCACATCGGGCGCAAGAGGCACTAGCTGCCGCACTGGGCATGACAGCTGAAAAACTCTTTCCCGACCGCTACGAACCAAAGGAGATAGAGAGCAAAACTTCTGAAAACAGGAAAATCTGACAGAGGGAAAAGCAAAGACCCTGCCATTGGCGTGGCAAGGTCCTGCGCTTGAATAGCGTGTCGTTTGTACCCGACCATCTATTCATCCCCTGAGTCTCAAAAAAAGTCAACCTGCCGGGCGTCTCCCGGCAGGGCTGTGAAACTCAATCCAAACACAAGGGGATGCTGCGCTATGCCCGCTCTGGCCTGCCAAGGGTCAGAGCACGGCTTAGCTATGCTTTACACACCATGAAAAAGAAACTGTTTTACCGTGGCCCGGAGCCCAGCCACGGGATGCGTCCTATTCCGTGGCGCTCCAAAAGGAGCTTGCGAGGTTCGATGGTTGCGCTGCTGCCCGGCTTTGCACGGCCCCGCATCATCAAGTTCGAGAGTAATCTCGAATATCTGTTCCTATGCCTGATGCTTGTTCGGGACGATGTTTTCTGCATTCAGGAGCAGCCGGCTGCCATCCATTATCTGGATACAGATGGCAAATCCGCGAAGCACAACTTCGACTTTCTTGTGACCTTATTCCAGTCTTGCCCTCATTCCTGAAACATACCGTTCGGGCAATCGTAAGCCGCGGTATTGCCCCCGGGCCGAAGCGCTTATGAACCAGGTCATCGAGATCTATGCGGACACCCAACGGCCCACTCAAGCGGAAGCGATCAAGGCGACAATCGGCTTATTCGATATCGAAAACGAAAAGCGGCTTGCAGCGGGGCTTCCAGTCTTATCGACCCCCTCTCGTTCGAGTATTCAGCGTCGTCTCAAAAAAGCTGACCCTTTCTATATCTACGCCAAGCGCCATGGCGCAGCTGCAGCGGCGCGAAAGTTCACCCTCTACACAAACGGTCCAGACGTCGCTTACCCCATGGAGCGGGTCGAGATGGACGAAAACAAGCTCGACGTCATCTCTCTACTCGTTCTGACGGGCATCTGGGATCATCTTCCCAGAGAGCGGCAACAGAGTTTCGAGGCTGGCCGCCGATGGCTCTACATCGCCATCGATTGCGCCACAAAATGCATTCTCTCAATGCGGCTGGCGACAGCGCCAAACTCGGATGACGCGATCCGCGCCCTACGCGATATTTTCGAGGATAAGACCCATATCGCCAAGGCTGCTGAATGCGAAAGCACTTGGCACCACCATGGAGGCATAGGCACGCTCGTTACCGATATGGGGTCCGCTTTTGCCTCGGACGCCTTTCAGGCTACAGCCGCGTCTTTGGGCATTACAACGCATCTGCCGCCGGCAGGCATCCCATGGCTGCGTGGACATATCGAGTCATTCTTCCGCACACTCGGACACCAACTGATGTCTTATCTGTCAGGCCGCACGTTTTTCGACACGATCAGCCGCGGCGACTATCCGTCAGAACAGCTTGCCTGCCTATGCGATGACGATCTCATCGTCGTGCTTCTGACCTTCATCGTCGACATCTATCACAACCAGCCGCATGGGTCGTTGAAAGGGGAAACCCCGAACAATGCGTGGAAACGTCTGACAGGGCTGCATGGCACCCCAATGATCCCTGACGGCCTCACGCTGCGGAAAGCCTTTGGACGCCCTCTGACGCGTAAACTCCGCGGGGATGGGGTGATGTTCTCGGGACTGACATATAGCTGCGAGGTTCTGCAGGAGGCGTATTTGCATTCTCCCACACGGGATGTCGAGATCCGCGTGGACCTTAAGGATGTCAGTTGGATCGCCGTGAAGGTCGGTTCCTCTTGGTATCCCGCCTTAGCGAACCAGCCGGGATTTGAGGGCATTTCCTACGACGAATTGCGCGAGGGCATGCGCGCCCTTCGGCTTCATCACCGCGCGGAAGCTGCACTTGATGCCCCCGTAGTACTGCGCGCGATCAAGCGCATCACGGACGTCAACAAGCGCGCCTTCATGCGCTGGCCACTGACCAGTCCCTCTGCGATACACCGTGCGACAGTCGTCTCGAAAAGATGCCGCAGTAACTCGCTGTCACGGAAACGGCCGTGTCGGTTCTTTGAGAAGGTAGAGTGGTCAGGGACACGGTCGCTGAGGTCCAGGCGGCAGAACCACCGATACGCCAGGTTCAGATGCACCTCCTCGCACAGCCGCCGCTCTGACCGGATGCCGAAGCAATACCCTACCAGCAGCATTCGGATCAGCAGCTCTGGATCGACTGAGGGGCGCCCCGTGTGGCTGTAGAAATCGGCAAGGTAGGTTCGGATCCCGGAGAGGTCCACGAACCGATCAATGGAACGCAGCAGGTGGTTCTGCGGGACATGATCCTCCAGAGAAAACTCGTAGAACAGCGCCGGTTGCGCCTCCTGCCGCGGTCCCATCATCGCCGATCCTCCCGTCCCTTGCAGGAATTGAATCAGCCGATGGCCCTTCGATCAAGCACGAGTTTTTCAACAAAATACGCCGATATGGTGTCGCGACCCTCCTGCTGGGATCGCCGCGCCACCGCATGACCGGTTTGAGCCCAAACTGCTTATCTAAGTGGTGGTCACGAGGGGGCGCGCACCGTTGTGCTTTATAAATGTAGCGATTGCTTCCCAGAGCACCTCTGGAACCTCATGCAGCGGATAATGTCCAGCACCGTCAATAGTCGTGCAGGTTAGCAGCTCGACCGCAGATCCGGTCAATCCGGCTTTGTAATCGGACATATCTCCCCCCTCGAAAGCACCTCGCACATATACGACTGGGGTCATAACCGGAGCGTTCCATCCCGCGTTATCCAAGGCATCCTGCCTGAATGCCCGGTAGAGCTCAAACCCCTGATGCAGCGCAGATTCAGTGGCATAGCTGCGCACATATTCCGAACGCATTTCCAGTGTGATCGCTTCCGGCCGCTGCGCATAGTCATAGAAGTAATCGAAATAAGGCGCGATATTTCCCGTGATCAGCCTTTCTGGCAGGTCAGGAATGGCATTGAAGGCGAAGTGCCAAAGATAGGGGGGCGCCAAAACCGCATTCCACGGTGCCAGACCGGGAATGACCGTGTTCATGATCACCACCCCGCTCAATTGGGGAAACTGTCACAGATACGCATAGGCAATCATCCCGCCGACATCGTGGCCAATCAAAACAACGTAGCTCAGTCCGAGCGTTTCAATGAATTCATGAATGACCCCAGCTAGAAATGCCTTGCTTCCATTGGAGGCCTCAAACGCTGATTTCCAAATACCTGGCAAATCGACGGCGATACAGCGACAACTGTCGGAGGTTCGGCTCATCAGGGCATAACAAGATGAGGCGTCTAACGGCCAGCCATGAAGAAAAACGAGCGTAGGCCTGTTGGCTTCTCCCGTTTCGATGAAATGAAGCTTGGCTTGAGAGAGAGCAACTGTGTCTTCGTGCAGATGAAGGCTGGCCCGAGGCCTCGCCACTATGGAGCAATCTATGGATCTTTTTTGACATGGCTTGCTCAACGACATGAAGATCCGGCCGTCACAGGCGTGCGTCGGCTAGTCTTCGAGTACATCGTGAAAACATATCCTGTTCCCTTTGGCAGCAATCTACTGCGCATACGCGTGGATACACAGTTTGTGTACCCCCTCCAGAAAGGCGCGAGGGCGTTCGGGATCGACGAACGAATGCTTCACCGATGCGCTGATGGCTGCAATGATGCTTCGCCGTGGCGGTGGCAGAGGTCCGTCAATGGATCCAGTGAAAAGCCTGATGGATCGGGCAGCGTGGCGATGGTAGTCTCTGACATGTGGCATATCCCTTTCTCGGCTGAGAATTGACGCGTCTGAACACAGCCGTCACATGCCGCCCCTCAGGGCATCACCAACTTTCACGCGTTACTCCAATCACCAAGCCCTAAGCACATCCAGAAAATGCTGTGCTGTACCGCAACAGGGCTGCGCGATTAACCAGCCACTACACATCAAACAATCATACGGCAACTCATCGCCAATCTTTAGGACACCCCCAATAGGGATTTCTATCAATTTACCACGAATTCTGCGTGTAAGGCACCTGCTGCATTGATACTTTTCAGGATATCAATCATGTCACGCGGAGAAACTCCCAGAGCGTTCAGGCCTGCAACCACTTCCGAAAGGGAATTTCCGCTGGGGACTTCTGCCATTTGAATACCAGGTTCCTCGGTAATTGAGGCCTCTGTACGCGGGACAACAACCGTTTGCCCCTCTGCAAACGGGTTGGGCTGCACCGCAACAGGCGCTTCTTGAACGCGCAACGTCAGATTGCCTTGGCTCACAGCGACCCGCGAAATGCGGACATTTTCTCCCATAACAATCGTACCAGAACGCTGATCGACGACTACACGCGCGCGCTGCTCGGGCTCTACTTCCAAGTTTTCGATACGACTCATGACATGCGCCGTAGAACGCTGTCCTGTTTGCGCAATATTAAGGGTAACAGTTCCTGAATCTTGCATTGCGGCGACATTTCGCCCGAACTCAGTATTGATTACAGCCTCGATTCTATTCGCAGTCGTGAAGTCAGGCGTCCTGAGAGCAAGGCGAAGACGATCCAGACTGTTAAATTCAAATGCGATTTCACGCTCGACATGAGCGCCAGAAGGAATCGAACCGGATGTCGGCACTCCCTGAGTTACAGTAGCCGCGTCCCCCTGAGCCGTCGCACCACCCGCGATGATCTCCCCTTGCGCCACAGCATAGATTTCGCCATCCGCAGCTTTGAGAGGGGTCATAATCAAGGTACCACCAAGAAGGCTGGTTGCATCGCCAATAGCCGAAACCGTAACATCAATGGAACTACCTGCGCGCGCGAAAGGGGGCAATTCAGCAGTTACCAGAACGGCCGCAACATTTTTGGGCCGAGATGTTTCCCCGGTAACGTTAACGCCCAAGCGCTCAAGTACGTTTGTCATAATTTCTTCGGTAAAAGGTGCATTCCGCAAACCGTCGCCAGTGCCGTTGAGGCCGACGACCAAGCCATAACCAACGATGTCATTGCCACGGACACCGTCAAATTCGACCAAATCCTTAATCCGAATTGGAGAAGCCCAAGACAACGACGGGATCAAGCATACGATTAGAAACAGAAAAATACGCATCAGATATAGTCCGCCAAGGTCAGCTGAGAAAGACGCGAAGTAATCTCATACAGTGTTTCAAGTTGGTTCTGCGCCGCGATTAAGGCTGTCGACGTCTCGTAAGGCTCTGCGGTAATCAGATTATTCCTTGCAATTTCCAAACTGCTGCTCTCGGCATCATTTCGGGTTGCCGCACTTTCGATTTGCTCCTCAGCCGCACCGATGCTGCTGCGAGACGCCGACATTTCAAGCGAGGCAGCACTAAGCACCGATCCGGCTTCAACCATCAGCGCCGAACGTGTCTCGTCACTTAGCGTACCGTCATCATTGGCAGCGATACGGGCGAGCATGGCGCCCTTCAAGGATTCCCGAATCTCGGATGATTGAGCAGTCACTTCGAGCTGAATCGATTCGTTTTCAGACACTTTCACCGCACCCAGTGGATCTCGTGAACCTTGATAGGATTGATCCAGATAGCCGCCCCCACCTGCTGGTGCATCGAAAAATGCCTCTACTGCAGCGATAATTCCGGCGCTTGTTGTGTCACCTCCAACCGCCGTCATAACCTGGCTATACATCTCGTCAGCATCAACAACCGGTGGTGTATTGGTTGCGGCACCACTAAAGACAAAGCGTCCAGCAACCGAACTATTTAACGCGGAAACAATCGTTGAAAGGCTAGTTTTTGCTTTTGTAGACAATGTCTCAAGCGAGGTCGGGTCTCCGGAGGAGCCGATCGAGATCATGTCAGGCCCGAAATTAATCGCATAATCTTGGATCGTGCCAAGCGCGTTTTGCATCATTTCTGCGGTCAGCGAGACCTCGGTCGTTGCAAGCGAATATGACTCGAGATTATCCAAGCTACGCGTAATTGCCGAAAGCTGCGTAAAATCGCCGCCGACGGCTTTACCAACATCGGATTTCAGGCCGGTCGTAGCCTCCTGGCTAAGCGTCGTTACCAGATTTTTGAGACCGGTATTATGCTTACGCAGCGAATAGACCTGCGCCATATCACCAACAGAATAGTAGCTCATATCAGATCTCCAGAAGCTGCTGCATCAGAGTGTCCAACGTTTGCATTACTTTTGCGTTAGCAGCGTAGGATTGCTCGATTTGAAGCAAAGATTGAAGCTCCTGATCCGTATCGACCCCGAGCGAAAGCTCTTCCTCGACCAATGCATCCTGTTTGGCCGTCGTGTAACTTTCTGTCATCTCGGCACTTTGGCGGGCAGACGAGTAATTAGACAGCAATTCTGACATTAAACCGGATGCAGAATAGCTTGTCCCACCAAATGCCGAGGAAGACGCCGAACGACTCTCGATCAGAGCGTCAGCGATACCGTTCAGCAAAGTACTATTGCCGACATCGCCTGCAGTACTTGCATAAAGGCCATCGCGAACGCGCCAAACCTCCCCGCCCTCAGACGGGTCAATCAGTTCATTCACCTCGATTCGTCCAGCCAGTCCAAGTTCATCTGTGCTATCAAAAGCGGAACCAGCATCCGTGAAAAAGCCCGCACTGCCAGACGTAATCGTCGTATCGGCACCAGATGCGCCAAGACGCTCGATGAGATCGCGCGCCACAGAATCAATCTGCTCTTGCGCGGCGGGGGCCAGTTCATCTCGCACCTCGAACAAGGCAGACAGCGTGCCGCCTCCCAAAGCCCCATTCGACGTGGTGCTGACCGGCTCGCCATTGATCGTCAGCCCAGAAAGCGTACCGCCTTCCAGAGAAAAATTAGGCGCCATGCGTCCACTGGTGGAATAGCCGATTTCATAGGCCTTACCATCCAACAAGGTCGCACCATTGGTCGAGTAAAGTGCAACCTGACCGTTATCCCGTTGATAAACCTGTAACGGCACAATCTCTGAAATCTGATCAATCAGTGCCTGACGCTGGTCCATCAAAGCGGCGGCATCGCGGCCATTGGTCGATGCCTTAAGGATCGCATCATTCAGGTCATCTACCTGCGATAGGGTAGAATTCAACAGATCGACCTGCTTACCGATTTGCTGATCCGCACTTAGACGAATATCGCTGATATCGTCCGACATCGAATTCAGTTGTTCCGCAACCGTCTTGGCCGTGTTCACCACTGTCGTCAGACGTCCGGTGCTATCGGGCGAACTCGCCGCTTCGACCAAGGCCGATTCGAAATTGGCCATTTTCGCGGACAGGGAGCTATCACTGGTCGGGTCTCCGATCATATCCTCGATCGAGGCATAGAAATCCGCGACAACGCCCGCTTCGCCGGCAGCCGCATCGGCAAGACGTCGATCCTGGATAAGGCTCTCATTGACCTGACGCGTTACACCATCAATACGAACGCCATAGCCAACACCCCCGGCAGAGACAGCCGATGTTTCGACTGTCCGCCGCCCATACCCCTCTGTCATCGCGTTCGCGACGTTTGAGGACACAACTTGCGCCATTTTGCTCGAAACGGTCAGCCCCGAAAGCGCATTGGTAAAAGCGGCGGAAAGCGACATCTTCTGTCTCCTTAGAGAGCGATCATCTCAAAATCAGCGTTTAATGTTCGTAGTTTCTTGCAGCATCTCATCTACGGTCTGGATGACCTTCGCATTCGATGAATAGGCACGTTGGGTCTGGATCAGATCCGTCAGTTCCTTGGCAACGTCGACAGAGGACCCCTCGCGTGCGTACCCTTCGATTGCACCGGTCGGGCCATCACCGGCATCCCACAAGAAGAAGCTGCCGGATTCACCACTAATCTCGAAAGTCTGGTTATCGTTGGCAGTCAGGCCATTGGCGTTGGGCACATCAACAAGCGGAATTTGGTAGATCGTCCGCGTAAAGCCCGTATCGTAGGTCGCGTTCACATAGCCATTCTCATCGACCTCGACAGTGGTCAGGCTTCCGACAGGAGAGCCGTCCCGCGTCACGTTGGTGGGCGAGAAGCTGTCCGAAAGTTGGGTCAGACCATTGGTATCGCCAATTTTGCCGATGGTAAGATCAATGGTCTGCAGCCCTTCCGCGGCAGACAACGTGACCGTGCCATTGGTCGAATCATAGGCCGGCGAGGTGCCGATCGCGGCCACCGACTTCAGCGTACCGCCATTGGTCGTCGTGTTATCGAAGACCAAGGTGTAGGATGCCAGCAGATTTTCGTCAGCCGTCGTCGCAGCGTCATCTTCCGTGGCCGAATCGCGCAGCTCCATCGTCCATGTATTCTCGATCACATTGCCACTGGTATCCAGCGCCGGCGTGAAAGTCACATTGAGCGATTCCGATGTCCCGAGGTTGCCGTAATATTCAACGGATAGCGGCAGCGACGTCGTGTCGTCCACATCAACAGCCGGAAGGTTGACACCCAGATTGACCTTCGTGGTGGGGTCACCCGCCGTCTGGTTCGCGTTGATCACCACGGGCTGCAACCCCGAGACCGAATCGCGCGCATAGGTCGGAATGGTCCCGTCGGCATTTGCCGGCCAGCCCAGCAAGACAAGGCCGGTATTGGTTTTCAGAACACCATCCTCATCGGTCCGGAATGCACCGGTCGTGGTCAGTTGGAGCGTCTGGTTGCTTTGCGCGTTCTCAAGAGCCACCTCCGAGATCACCGGCAGGAAGCCGCGCCCCGATACCGCCAGATCAAGCGCATTCGAGGTCGATACCAATGCGCCTTGCTCGTCCACGATACGGGACGTGCTCGCACGGACCCCCCCTGCGGAATAGGAGTTCGCAGTCTGCGACAGCACCATGCTGGAAAATTCTGTTTCAGCACGTTTATAGCCATAGGTTCCGGAATTCGCGATGTTGTCCGAAATGGTGGACAACTTCGTAGAGTTCGCCGCCAGGCCGGCAACGCCTGCGTTAAGCGAGGAGGAAATCGACATTTATGCGCCTTTCTGCTGCTACGTGTCGTTCGATCTCCCGCAGATTTGCCCTAGCCCTCTTAAGATCACCCTAACGAATAAAATTCTCACAGAAATTGTCCCGCAAATTGTATGCGGGACAGCCTGATCACTTTCGTAAAAGGACGATTTCCAGCCGGTTATTGCGGATAGACATCGGAATTTCACTGGCAGGCTTGCGATCTGCAAACCCTGTCACACGCTGGATTCGCCGCTTGTCGAACCCGTCGCCCTGCATCAGCATCCGGACCTGCTGCACTCGCTCTGTCGACAGATCCCAAACGGGATTCTGGCGCAGCATTTCAGGATAGGCACGGGTGAAACCGTTAATCGCCACCTCATTGGGCACCAGATCGAACACCCGTGTGACCATCGCCACCAACTCTTCGAGAATCGGTTCCGGCGTACTGGTATCGGGCGCAAAAAGCGGCTCGTCGGCCAGATCGAAAAACTCCACGATCAGCCCCTCATCCGTCACCTTGGTCACGATATGGCGCGACATCTTGTCGGTCACCATGGATTCGCCGCCGATCCCCATCAGCGCCTCTTCTATTTTCGCCGCCACCTGGTCGAATTCGGCCGCCTCGCTCTCGTCCTTGGCTTCCACACCACTTTGGCCGCGCGCCTGCCGCGCCTCGGTTGGCATATTCATCGACGCACCGGTGCCCATCTGCGCGATCGTCTCTTCGGAAAAGATGGAATCCCCCCCGAAAGAGCCATCGCCGCCACCCGAGATCCGGTTCACCGCAATCGTGGGATTGAAATAATCCGCGATGCCTTTGCGCTGCTTCTCGGTCGTCGCGTTCAACAGCCACATCAGAAGGAAAAACGCCATCATAGCGGTCACGAAGTCGGCATAGGCCACCTTCCATGCACCGCCGTGGTGCCCGTCCCCACCGGACACCTTCTTGCGTTTGATAATAATAGGGGCCTGATTATCACCAGAGCTCATGCCACCACCTCTTTTCACCCAAGCCGGTTGTAGCAAAGTGATCTTAAACACTGTTTAACACTTAAAATGCGTGACATTTACGCCGCGATCACGTGCACTGCGCTTGTATGCCCACCGCAGCAAGCTAAATTAGCCGACATGAATATGACAGAAGATCACAGCAAGCTTATTGCTTGTCCCCATTGTGATACGCTGCACCATCTCTCGCAGATCGGCGAGGACGAACGCGCGACCTGTGCCTGCTGCGGCACCTTGCTGATTGCTCCGCGCAATCGGTCCTTCCTGCATGTCGTGGCCTTGTCCTTTACGGCAATGATCCTGATGATTGCGGCGTTCTGCTTCCCCTTCCTGCAGATTTCGGCCCGCGGGCTCACCCATGAAAGCTCGGTCCTCGGGGCGGCCTCCGCCTTCTCGGGCGGCTGGCTGGCCCTGCTTTCGGTGGCCACCGTCGCGCTGATCATCGGGGTTCCGGTTTTCCGCTTCGGCGCGCTGATCTATGTCCTTCTGCCACTCAGCTTCGACAAGAAGCCCTGGCCCAAAGCACGCGGCGTGTTCCGGCTGGCCGAACGGTTGCAGCCCTGGTCGATGGCCGAGATCTTCATTATCGGGACCGCCGTCGCCCTGGTGAAAATCGGCGGCCTTGCCACGATCTCCTTCGGACCAGCCTTCTGGGCCTTCTGCGCCCTGATTATCGTAATGGCGCTGAAAAACAGTTTCATGAGCAAATGGGTAATATGGGACGCCATCGGGAAGAAATGAGATATCTCTCCGCCACCGATGCAGGGCTGATCGGATGTCAGCAATGCGGGCGCGTCTGGCCGAAGGATCAACAGCGCTGCGGGCGCTGCGGGGCAAAGCTGAAGCCTGTCAATGAGGCATCGCTTGAACGGGTCTGGGCCTTCTGGTGGGCCGGTCTGATTGCCTATATCCCGGCCAATCTCTACCCGATCATGCATACGAAATTTCTGGCCACCGATAGCCCCTCGACCATTATCGGCGGGGTCATCACCCTGATGGGCCACCACAATTACGGAATTGCCGCCATCGTCTTTCTGGCGTCGGTCTGCATTCCCATCGCGAAATTCTTCGCTGTCGCCTATCTGGCCTTCACCGTAAGATCGGGCAAGAAAGACGGCGGGCACAAACGTCTTATGATCTACGAGATCGTCGAATTTATCGGTCGCTGGTCGATGATCGACGTTTTCGTGGTCGCTATTCTTTCCGCTCTTGTCCAACTTGGCTTTGTCGCCTCGATCCATCCGGGTCCGGCGGCGGCGGCCTTTGCCCTCTCCGTAGCACTCACCATGCTCTCGGCCCAAAGTTTCGATCCACGCCTGATCTGGCGTAGCGTAGAAAGACCTGCCTCCGAATGACCGAAGATCCCAAACCCGCCGACCTGCAAAAGACACAGGCCAAGAAACCCATTTGGGCACGACTGTCGCTAATCTGGTTTGTGCCGCTTTTCGCGCTTCTGATCACGCTCTATGTCGCTTGGCACACCTATTCCGACCGCGGCACCCTGATCTATGTCGATTTCAAGGATGCCACCGGTATCACCGCAGGCGAGACCGTGCTGAAATATCGCGAAGTCTCTGTCGGCACGGTCGAGACAGTGGGCTTCACCAAAGATCTTGGCGGGGTGCGCGTCGGCATCAGGGTTCATAATGACGTGGCGAAATATATCGACAAGGATGCCCGTTTCTGGATCGTGAAACCCGAGCTGTCGGCACAGGGGATCTCGCGGCTGGATACCGTCCTGTCGGGCGGCTTCATTCAGGGCTGGTGGGACAACAAGATCAGCGATCCGCAGACCGAGTTCGAAGGGCTCGACAAACAGCCGGTCACCGAAGATCCAAATTCCGGCACGCAGATTATCCTGCGCGCCCGTGACGCAGGTGGACTGGCCGAAGGCGCGCCGGTGATCTATCGCGGCCTCACTGTTGGCAAGATCCAGAACCTGCGTCTGGACGAGGGGGGCAGCGGCGTGTTGATCGATGCGTTCATCAACAAGCCCTATAACGCCCGCCTGACCACCACGACCCGCTTCTGGGATGCCTCGGGGATTTCGGTCAATCTCGGGGCCAACGGGGTGTCGGTCAATATGCGTTCTCTGGCCTCCATCGTGCAGGGCGGGGTCGAGTTCGACACTCTGGCCACGGGCGGCAGCTTCATCCAGAACGGCTTCCCCTACCGCCTCTTCAAAGACGAGAACGAGGCCCGCAACTCCATTTTCGGCGGCGAGTTCTTCGAGCCGGCACGCTATACCCTGCTGTTCGACGAGCCGGTGCAGGGCATCGAGATCGGCACTAAGGTCGAGTTCCGTGGCGTCGAGGCCGGCGAGGTCACCGACCTGTCGATCAAGGTTTCCGAAGACAGCCTCGGCACGAAATTCGCGCGCCAGCAGGTGGTTATCTCGCTCTCGCCCGAACGTCTGGGGCTGGAGCGCAATACCGACAATGACATCGTGACCCAATTCTTGGAGAACGAAGTGGCAAACGGTCTGCGCGCCCGCATCACCGGCACCGGCCTTCTGGGCCAAACGCTGGTGATCGAACTGACCGATGTGCCCGACAGACCGAAGGCCGAGATGGACACCAAGGCCGCGCCCTATCCGACCATCCCGACCGCGCCGCAGACAGCCAATTCGCTGGCAACCTCGGCCGAGGGCGTGTTCAAGCGCGTCGAGAGCCTACCCATCGAAGAGCTGATGACATCGGCCACGCAGATGTTCCAGTCGATCACCGCAATCGCGGGGCAGGATCGCACCAAGCAGATTCCCGACGAACTGGCAGGAACGCTGGGCGAGATCCGCAGTCTGGTCAACGAGCTGAACAAGAATGATGCGGGCAAGAAAGCCAGCGATGCCATTGATAATGTCTCGCAGGCCGCAGATAGCGTGATGACCGAGATCGAGGGCCTGAACGACACGCTGGCCTCGGCCGACAAAGCGGCACAGCGGATCGCGGATATGCCGCTGGGCGATATCGGGGATAAGGTTGACGGTATCCTGGGTGACCTGCGCAAGATGCTGAACACCGATGATGCCGAAGCCCTGCCGCAGAACCTGTCGGATACTCTGCAACAGCTTGCGGGCCTTCTGCGCGAGCTGCGAGAAGGCGGTGTGGCCGAGAAGCTGAACGGCACCCTCACCGCCGCGCAGGATGCGGCGGGGTCGATCCAGTCGGCCAGCGACCGTCTGCCCGCACTGACCAAGCAGTTGCAAGACCTGACAACGCAGGCACAGGGGCTTGTCGGTGCTTATGGCGACCGCTCTAACTTCAATTCGCAAGTCATGGACACGATGCGTGATCTGCGCCGCACGATTGATGCGGTCGGCTCGCTCGCACGCATGATCGAACGTAACCCGCAAGCCTTCATTACCGGGCGCTGAGGATGGACATGATGATACGTTTTACGACCTTCTCCCTGATTGGTGCCGCGCTGGTAACACTGGCCGCCTGCTCGGATCCGCTGGACACGGCACAATATGCCATTGATCCGGCTCCGGCCAAAGACACGCTGCCCAACCGTCTTGGCCGCGCCGAACTGCGTGAGATCTCGCTGCCCGATTATGCATCGGGACAGGAAATCGCGTTCCAGACGCCGGATGGGGCACTGCGCTCCAGTCCCGACAATATCTGGGCCGATGACCCCAAACGCGCGATGACGCTGGCGCTGGCACGGCAGATTTCCGAGATGTCGGGCGCGACCGTTATTGCCGAACCCTGGCCGCTTGCCTCGGACCCGCAACGCAAGATCGAGGTTCGGGTGGATCGTTTCCTTGCCGCCGCCGACGGAGCCGTACATCTGGACGGGGTCTACTATGTCTCGCCCGCAAGCTATGCGGCTTCCGGAGGCGATACGGTGCGCCGCTTTGATATCACGGTGCCGATGGGAGGGGTCGCGGGCAAAGCCGCAGATCCGGGTCTGATCGCCCGCACCCAAAGCGCAGCGCTCGGCCAGCTTGCCGCGCAGATTGCCCAGATGAAATAAACAAAGGCCCCGATTGCGGGGCCTTTTTCCATCAACAAGCGCGAAACCCGCCGCTGTTCACACCTTCTGGAAGGTGCCGAAAGCCCCATGTGCAAAAAGCATGGGCGTCCCGCTGCCCGTGGCAAAACGCATTACGCGCCCGATGATGATCGTATGATCACCGCCTTCATGCATGGCCTCTGTCACGCAATCGAAACGCGCATGGAAATCGGGCAGCACGGGCACATCTTCCGCATTCAGGTCATAGCTCAGCCCGTCGAACCCTGCTCCGTTCCGCCCGAAACGTGGAATCAGATCCGCTTGCGCATCATGCAGGACGTGGATCGAAAAGGCCTTGGCAGCCGTGAAATGGGCATGCCGCACCGAAGCCCGCGCCGGAGACCACAAAACCAGCGGCGGGTCGAGCGAGACCGAGGCAAAGCTGTTGGCCACAATCCCCAGCGGACCGGCTTCAGGCTCGTCACGGCGCGCCGTCACGACCGTGACCCCCGTCGCAAAACGCCCCAAGGCCGCGCGGAATGCCCGCATATCCGCCGGATCGGGCGACTGGAGCGCGGCTTTGTTCTGCGCCGCCTCTATGGCCGCATCAATTTTATCGCTTTCCTGCATCTCGCCCCTGTTCGCTTGCGTTCCTGAACAGATAACCCGTCCGCTGCTTGACGCAACCCTTTGAATCAGGCGCGGGCCCCTTCGATCCGGCCTTCGCAGCGGCAAACCACCCTCATCCAGCCTGTTTTTTACCACCATAGCGCGTATAGGGCATATTTTTTGGGCATATGACTAATTTCACGCCAGACACCCCCTTGGTTCGCGGCTTTGCTTTGATCTGGGGGGCGGTTTTCGGGAGGATGGTTATACGGAATACACGTTTCCTTCCTTCAAGGCCCCTGCAAAGGGCGCCACAAAGAGCTGCCTGACCGGCGACGGTCCTCCTCCCCCGAAAACGGATCAGGCAGCTCGCCTCCCCTCCCGCACAAAACTCCTGCCCAGAACTCCTGCCTAGAACTCCTGCTTGCGCAGCTTCTCGATCTTGTCCTGATCGCGGATCTGTTCGTCGATCCTCGTCAGCGCCATATGCTGCCCGAAACGCCGTGCCGAACGCTGCCGTGCCTGTTCGACCTGCGCATCCATGGCACGCTTTTCCTGCTCGAGCGCCTCGACCTTGCGCCCCGCCCATGCGCGAAAGGATTCGATCATCTTCAGATCGGTCATATCCTGCACCGGCTGGCGCAGGGCCGTGCTGGCCGACTGGGTGATCTCGCCCTGTTTCATGGCCAACAGCGCCTGCGTCTGCTTCAACCGTGCAAGTTTGGACAGCTCGACATCTTTCATCATCGCCGCAATCGCAATCATGCGGCCATATCCCTGCTGACTCATGCGCCCCTCCTTTGACGTGCGCGCTGACGCATCTTATCGGCAAAACGGATTGCGGCCGCGACAGACTTGTAATGCTCGCTCTTGATCTCGTCGCCGATATCCAGCGTGGCATAAAGCGCGCGCGTGCTGGGCGGGTCGCGATGGATCGGAATGTTGTGCTCTGCCGCGATCTCGCGGATCTTCAGAGCAACATCATCCACCCCTTTGGCCACACAGATCGGTGCCCGACGCGAGGCACGGTCCCATTTGAGCGCCACAGCATAATGGGTCGGGTTGACCATCACGACATCGGCCTTGGGCACCTCGGCCATCATCTGGTTCATCGCGATCTCGATCCCGCGCTGGCGACGCTGCTGTTTCATATGGGGATCGCCCTCGGCCGACTTCATTTCATCCATCAGCTCCTTGCGCGTCATTTTCTGCCGCTTCAGAAATTCGTAGCGTTGCCAGATATAATCCACCGCCCCGACAATCACGGCCAGCATGGTGATAAGAAACAGAAATTCCAGGATGATATGCATCAGATCCGCAGTGGCCAGATCCACCCCCACCCGCTGCGAGATCAGGATACGGTCCAGATGGCGCTGAATGAACCATCCCAGCAAAATCGCCACAATCACCAGCTTCACGAAGCTCTTGAGAAACTCGAACAGACCGTTCGGACCGTATTTCTGCTTGGCATTCGAAAGCGGATTGATGCGGCTGCCTTTGGGCATCAGCTTTTCAGGCGCGAAAACGATCGCCTTCTGCGCCAGAAGCGCCGCCAGAACCAGCACCATCGGCACGATAAACCACAAGACAAGCGGTGCGACGACTTCGCCGATGATTCCGCCCGCAATGGTGGAGCCACCGGACTCCATCTGCTCTTGCAGTATATCGACATGGCCGAGAAACTCCATCAGCCGTGACCCCAGCTTCAGCAGCGTCTCGCCTCCGAAGGCATAGGATGCGATCAGCACACCGGCATAAGAGGCGGCCACCGTAATCTCGGCGGATTTGACAAGATCACCCTTTTCCCGCGCCCGATCCAGCTTCTGCTGTGTGGCCTCGTATTCCTTTTCGCTTTCATCGGTATCGCCACTCATCGCATCACCGAAAACGGGTTGAAGAGGAAGCTCCCGAAGGCCTCGCGCCAGACAATAAGCCCTGTGGGCAAAGCGATTGCCATCAGCACGATCCCTGCCAGAGTGATGGCCGGTGCGCCGATCATGGCCACCATAAGCTGCGGCATCGCGCGGTTGATCACCCCCAGCGCGGCGTTATAGACCAGCCCGAGAATGACAAACGGGGCCGCGATGGAAAAGCCCAGCCGGAACGATTTCGCGACACCGGCCACCCCCCATTCACGGATCAGGTCGGGGGCGGGAAACTGTCCAAAGGGGAAGGCTTTATAAGAGCCGATCATCAGTTCGGCCGCCTGCACATGCAGCCCCATCGCAAAGGCCAGCGCCAGACCCGCCGTGGTCAGCATGAAGCCGACGGCAGGCTGGGATTCCCCGCCCGCCCCGAAAATCTGGGCCAAAGAGGTCGCCTGCGCGATGATCATCCCCGCCATTTGCAGCCCGTAGATGAACATCCGCATGATCACACCGATCGAAAGGCCGATCGCGGTTTCGGGCAGGATCAGGCCAAGGCTGACATCATGGGGCAAGTGCGCAAGCTGCGGGCTGACTGCGGGGGCCACCACTGCCGTGAAGGCCAAAGCCGCGCCCAGCTTGACGCGGCTCGACAGGTTCTGTTCGCCGAAGCCGGGCATGACCGATACCATCGCCCCGACCCGCAGGAATACCGCGAAAGCGATCATGAACCCCTGATGGGTAAGATTGAGCACTTGCGCCGCCAGATCGATCATGCGGGCACAACCCCCAGCATCGCAGGTTTCGCATCCAGCCCGATCTCTTCGAAAGACAGCACCGGTGCCGAAATCCCCTTGGCCCCCAGAACGGTCTTGATGAACCGCCGCCGACGCGCCGAGGTCACGATGGCCGGAAACACGCCCTGCTCCCCCACCCGAGCGATACGTTCCGCGATGTTATTGACCAGACGCGAGAATTTCTCGGGCGGAAGCGCAATATCCCCATTCCCGTTATCGCCGGGCAGTTGATAGGCCGTAAAGGTCTCTTCCCATTCCGGTGCCAGTTGCAGCAGGGGCAAGGTGCCATCCTCGCGGCGGTATTCCGCGACAAGCTGGAAGCCCAGCCGCTGGCGGACATGCTCGGTGATCAATTCGGGCGAACTCATCCCGCGCGCCTCGGAGATCGCCTCGACGATCAGCAACAGATTACGGATGGAAACACGCTCTTCCAGCAGCAGACGCAGCACCGCCAGCAGCATATCGATCGACACTTTATCCGGCACCAGCTCGTCGAGGATACGGCGGTTGGCCTCGCCACGGGCCGGATCGGAGAGGTTGCCGGTTTCCTCCAGCAGGCGGCGCAATGTCTTCAGCGTCATCAGGCGCCCGAAATTGTTCTTGATGACTTCCAGAAGATGGGTCGCCAGAACCTCGGTCGGTGTCACCACGGTCGACCCCGTCAGCGCCGCCTCTTCCTGCGCATCCAGCGGCACCCAGCGGGCGGGCGCGCCATAGACCGGCTCGCGGACATTTTCCCCTTTGGGAAGCAATTCGGCATTATCCGCCAGCAGGGCCAGCACCTTTTCGGGGTATAGCCTGTCGCGCGCCTGTTCGACCCCCTGAATGCGGATGCGGTATTCCCCCGGGGCCAGCGTGGAATCGTCGGTCAGACGGATCTCGGGCAGGATCAGACCGAAGCTTGCCGCCACATGATTGCGCATATTGTTGATCCGCACATCCAGTCCCGTCGCGGGGTCCAGCGCCATTGCCACCAGATCGGCGGAGAATTCCACATGGATATCATCGACATCCAGCACATCCCCCATAGATTTCTTCTTCTTGGGTTCGGGGGGCGGCATGCGCATGGCCGCCTTGGCCTCTTCTTTCTTGGTCTTCTTGTGCAGATGATAGGCAGCACCGCCCAAAGCCGCAGCCCCCAGCATGAAGGGCACGAAAGGCAGGCCCGGCACCAATGCGAAAAGCGCCATCAGCACGCCCACGGTAATCAGCGCCGGCGGATATTTCGAAAGCTGTCCGAAAAGGTCGCTATCGGCCGAGCCATTGGCTCCACCGCGCGACAGCAGGATCGCGGTCGCTATCGAGATGATCACGGCGGGGATCTGGCTGACCAGACCATCGCCAACCGTCAGGATCGCATAGGTCTTGAGCGCATCCGATAGCGCCATACCATGCACCGCCATGCCGATCGACAGCCCCACAATCATGTTGAGCATCGTGATCATCAGGCCCGCAACCGCATCTCCCTTCACAAATTTCGACGCCCCGTCGAGCGAGCCGAAGAAGGTGGTTTCCTTCTGTTCACGCTCGCGGCGGGTACGCGCTTCGGCATGGTCGATGGCCCCCGCGCTCATATCGGCATCAATAGCGAGCTGCTTGCCCGGCATCGCGTCCAGAGCAAAGCGCGCCCCCACTTCGGCCATCCGGCCTGCGCCCTTGGTGATCACGATGAAGTTCACGATCAGGATCACACAGAACACCACCAGACCGATCAGGACAGAGCCGCTCATGATGAAATTCGCGAAGCCCTCGATCACGCCCCCCGCCGCACCGGTGCCGGTATGGCCCTGCCCGATGATCAGCTTGGTCGAGGAAACATTGAGCGAAAGCCGCAGCATCATCGAGGTTAGCAGAACCGTCGGGAAAGACGAGAAATCCAGCGGTCGTTCGATGAAAAGCGTGATGGTGAAGATCAGGATCGCGATGGCAAAGGACACCGCCAGCCCCAGATCCAGCACCCATGACGGAACCGGCAGAATCATCATCACGATGACCGCCATCAGGGCCAGTGCCAGCAGGATCGTCGGCTGGAAGATTTGGGCAATGGTGATTTTCACTGTGCGTCCTCCTGCGCGAAGGCCGCGTCATTTTCGGCAGCGACATCCGTCATGGGGGCCAGTGTCGGCGGGGCAACGGCAAACAGACTGCCCGCACCGGTCGACGACGTTGCGGTGCCTTTCTGGAAGAACGGGTAGGTATTGACCCGCGGCTCGGGCGGGGTCTCGGCCACAAGCGCATCGGCACGCAGCACGCGCCCATCAGGAAGCTGGGCAAGCTCCGGCAGCTCGGGGATCTCCGGCAGGCCGTCCGAAGGGGCAGGATCGTTCCAGACCGCCATCACATCCGCACGCAAGGCAGAAAGCGGCGCCTCATCCGCCAACACCACGGACGCAAGCCCGAGGATACCGATTAAAAAGACAGCCAGTAGCCGCCGGTAATTGATCATGGGATTCGCCCCGCAAACGCAATTCTTGCTTTGTGGGACGCTAGGGCGAAATCGTTAGCAATTCGTAACTAGCGACTTTGATTAAAGTTTTATCGAGCCCTAGTTCCGAAGCTGTGCCATGAAATCCGCATGCAATTCCGGCGGCGCCACAACCAGCCCGTCTTCCTGACATTCCGGACGGTTAAAGCCGAAAGGTTCGCCAAGGCGGTTGGTCACCCGCACCCCCGCGCGCTCCGCGATCAGACTGGCGGCCGCCACATCCCATTCCCAGGACTTGCGCATGGAGATCGTTGCGTCAAAACGCCCCTCGGCCACCAGACATAGCCGCCACGCCATAGAGGGACGGAAGGCGCGCTCGTAGCCCGGAAAGCCGTTCAGCCAGATCCCCGGATCATCGCTCAGCTTCGAGGTCAGCACCGTAGCGCCGCGTATCTGCGTGGTCTTGCTGGGCTGGATCGGTGCGCCATTCAGCAGCGCAGGCCCGTCCAGCGTGGCGGTATAGGTCAGGTCCAGCGCGGGCATGTGCACGACACCGGCGATCACGCGCCCGTTTTCGGCCACCGCGACAGACTGCCCGAACCCAGGATCCTCGCCCAGAAACGCGCGGGTTCCATCAATCGGGTCGATGATGAAGACACGTTCGTTTTCAAGGCGTTCAGCCCCATCCACACTTTCTTCCGAAAGCCAGCCATAGGCAGGACGCGCCCCGCGCAGATGGCTTTCCAGAAAGTCGTTCACCGCCAGATCGGCCTCGGAGACGGGGCTCTGATCGGCGGGCTTGTTCCACGCCTCGGGGGATTGTTTCCAATATTGCAGTGACAGTTCGCCCGCCTCGCGCGCGACCTTCTCAAGAAGCTGCAGATCGTCGATGTAATCATTCACCGGCAAGTGTTAACCCCTCAACCAGAAGCGACGGAACAACATGGCTGAGATGCGCACGCGCATCATTGGCCGCGATCATGCTGCGCAGCATATCACGCAGGTTGCCCGCAATCGTGCACTCATTAACAGCATAGGCAATCTGCCCGTTCTCGATCCAGAACCCGTTGACCCCACGCGAATAATCGCCGGTGTTAGGGTTGATCGTGGCACCGATGAACGAGGTCACCAGAAGGCCTGTGCCCATCTGCGCCATCAGCGCCTCGCGGCTGAGATCCCCTTGGGTCAAGGCGATATTCCCCGCCGCAGGGGCCGGCGCGGAAGACAGACCGCGCGAGGCATTGCCGGTGCTCTCAAGCCCGAGCTTGCGCGCGGTTGCCAGATCCAGCGTCCAGCTTTTCAGAACCCCGTTTTCCACGATCACCCTCCGACGGGTCGGCAGACCCTCGGCATCGAACGGACGGGAGCGCGAAATCCGCACGCGATGCGGGTCTTCGATGATCGACATCGTCTCCGGCAGAACCTGCTCGCCCATTGCATCGCGCAGCCACGAGGACCCGCGCGAGATCGAGCTGCCATTCACCGCCGACAACAGATGCGAGATCAGGCTCGAGGACACGCGCTCGTCGATCAGAACCGGATAGGCACCGGTTTTCGGGCGGCGCGGATTCTGCCGTGCAACGGTCCGCTCTGCCGCCAGACGCCCCACCTCTTCGGGGCTAGGCAGATCGGCCTGAAAGATGCGGCTTTCTCCGGCATAATCGCGTTCCATCGTCAGGCCCTCGCCCGAGATCGCAACACCGGACAGCCCCCGCGATGAACGCGCATACCCGCCGCTAAATCCGTTGCTGGCGGCCATTTCAACACGTTGGCGCGTGAAGGACGCAGACGCGGCCGACACTTGGGTGATCCCCTCCACCGCCAGAGCCGCGGCCTCAAGACGCAGGGCGTCCTCTTCCAGAGCCTGCGCGGTGGGATCCTCCGAGGGGTCCTCCAGCTCGAGCGCCGCAATATCCCAATCACGGGCAAGCTGCGACGGATCGGCAAGGCCCGCATAGGGGTCTTCAGGCGCAATCCGCGCCATCGTCACCGCACGCTCGGCCATGTCACTGATCGTGCGGTCGGAAATATCCGATGCCGACACGCAGGCCTGACGCCCGCCAATCAGCACCCGCAAACCGATCTCGACCCCTTCGGCGCGTTCGGCCTGTTCCAGAGCCCCCTGCCGCACGTCAATCGACACCGCCGTACCATCGACGGCCATCGCATCCGCGCTCTGCGCCCCTGCCTTCTTGGCAGCGTCCAGCAGTCGGGCGGTCAGATCACTGAGATCAGACATGGGGGTCTCCTTGGTCTAGATGGCAAGACGCCCGGCACGGACCGGGCGACTCACACGATTTCTCATGCTCTTACTGGATACGCTGGCCATTTGCCAGAATTTGCCCGTCTTCGGTAAATTCCAGATCGGTTTCCATCGCATCGTCACCGGTTGGTTTTGCATATAGCCCGAGGATCATCTGGGCAAACATCGCCTGATCCTGCGGCAAAAGCCCCATATCGGTCAGTTTCGACATCAGCCCCTTGGCCCCGCTCAGCGCCAGATGCACTTTGCCCACCGGCCACGGAATCCCCGCCGCACTGTCAAACGTTACCGCGCCTTTCCCTTGCAGATCCACCCCGACCGCATTCAGATGCAGGGTATCGAGGTTCATATCCCGCAACTCGCCCGGCGCGCCGGGAAGCGTTGCGAAATCTTCCGAGAAGATGTCCTGATTGACCAGGGCATGGCCCGACAGCTTGAGGTCGAGATGGGCGGGATCGTGCGGCAGCTTGCCTTGCGGGTCGAGCATGGTCCAGACCTGATCGCTCAGCGTCAGACCGGAAAGGCCCAGATCCAGCCCGAAGGGTTTGGGATCCTTGCCCGCCGCGATCGGGAAATCCGCACCGCTTTGCGCATGATCAAGCGCGAAAGAAGCCTCGATCGGCATATTCGGTGCCTTGACGTTCATTTTGATGGCATTGCCGTTGGCATGGTAGAAAACCATGCCGTCTTTCATGTCGATTTTCTGATCGCCATGCTCCGCCTTGAACTGGATGCTGGCGTCGCCATCTTCCGATTGCGCATCGAAATTCAGCGACATCGGGCCGACCTTGCTGAACAGGCGGCTTTCCACGCCCGGGGTGCTATAGGCGGCCATCTTGCCGTCAAGCGTGACGCCCTCCGGCAGGGTCGTGGACATGTCGGTAGAAATATCGCTGAGCGCCCCAGCCACGACAAAGCTGCCGCCAGCCGGATCGCTGCCCTTCCCGTTCAGAGTGCCCTGATCGATGTGATAGGTGCCGCTTTGCTTGGTGCCCGCGCGCAGGTCGTTATTGAAATCGCCCTTCATACCGGTCAGGCCAAGGGTCACAACGGTCGGGAAATCGGCCTCGTCCTGATGCACGGTCTGCTTGAGATCCATCTGCAGATCATCAATCCGCAGATCGTAATGCACATTCTGCGGCACGCCCGAGGCCACCACATCGGCCCCCTTCACGCGGAAATCGGAGGCCGCCGTCACAACCGGCTTCCCCTCGAGCACCGTCTTGCTATCGCCTTTGATATCCTTGCCGATATCCACACGCACACGCCCGTCGCCCATCTCGATAAAGTCGAGCTTTGAGACCGTGAAACTGTTGGCGGATGTCACCTTGTCGCTGCCCGGTGCCTCGCGCGTCAGCGTCACGCCCTGAACGGTCAGGCCCTTGCCATTCGGCGTGACGGATTGAGCCGAAACCTCGAACCCCATCCCGCGATACAGATCCTGCACATTGGTCCAGACATCCTGCGCCGTGACATCTGCAAACCCTGCCGTCCCGATCATTGCCAGACAGGTCGCCGTGACGGCCACCCCAGTAATACGAGCCATACAAAAGCCCCCTTTAACGAAATTTGGCACACAATCCTTTTTGCCGCCCGCCGCGTCAACCCCGCGCCGCGCCCCCGAAGATCATCTTTCCATGCTTTTGACGAAAACCCTGTGCAAAAAACAAAGCCCCGGCGCGGGCCGGGGCTTTATCAGAACGGATGACCGTCAAATCAGTAGCGGTAATGTTCCGGCTTATAGGGGCCTTCGACCGTAACGCCGATATATTCGGCCTGATCGGGGCGCAGTTCGGTCAGTTTCACACCGATACGGTCCAGATGCAGGCGGGCCACTTTCTCGTCCAGTGCCTTGGGCAGGATGTAGACGCCCGGCTGGTAATCTTCGCCCTTGGTCCAGAGTTCGATCTGCGCCAGCACCTGATTGGTGAAGGAGGCCGACATCACGAAGGACGGGTGACCGGTGGCATTGCCGAGGTTCAGCAGACGACCTTCGGACAGCAGAATGATGCGCGCGCCCGAGGGCATCTCGATCATATCCACCTGATCCTTGATGTTGGTCCACTTGTGGTTCTTCAGCGCCGCGACCTGAATCTCATTATCGAAGTGACCGATATTGCCAAGAATCGCCATATCCTTCATCTCGCGCATATGCTCGATGCGGACAATGTCCTTATTGCCGGTGGTGGTGATGACGATATCCACATCCGAGATGACATCTTCCAGACGCACGACTTCAAAGCCATCCATGGCCGCCTGAAGCGCGCAGATCGGGTCGACTTCGGTGACCTTCACACGGGCACCTGCGCCGCGAAGCGAGGCCGCCGAGCCTTTACCCACATCGCCATAACCGCAGACAACCGCAACCTTACCGGCCATCATCACGTCGGTCGCGCGGCGGATACCGTCGACCAGCGATTCCTTACAGCCGTATTTGTTGTCGAATTTCGACTTGGTGACGGAGTCGTTGACATTGATCGCGGGGAACGGCAGCTGGCCCTTCTTGTGCAGATCATAGAGGCGGTGCACGCCGGTGGTGGTCTCTTCCGAAACGCCCTTGATCGCGTCGCGGGTCTTGGTGAACCAACCGGGGCTTTGCTCCATGCGCTTCTTGATCTGCGCCTTGATCACGGCCTCTTCTTCGGATTGCGGCACGGGGATGATATCCTCGCCCGCTTCGGCACGTGCGCCCAGCAGAACGTAAAGGGTGGCATCGCCGCCATCGTCGAGGATCATATTCGCGCCCTCGGGGAACTGGAACGAACGGTCGAGATAATCCCAATGCTCTTCCAGCGACTGGCCCTTCACGGCAAAGACCGGAACACCTGCTTCGGCAATCGCCGCGGCAGCGTGATCTTGGGTCGAGAAAATGTTGCACGACGCCCAACGCACATCCGCCCCAAGCGCCACCAGCGTCTCGATGAGAACAGCGGTCTGAATCGTCATATGCAGCGAACCAACGATGCGCGCGCCGGCCAGAGGCTTGGATGCGCCGAACTCGGTGCGGCAGGCCATCAGCCCCGGCATCTCGGTTTCGGCGATATCCAGTTCCTTGCGACCGTAAGCCGCAAGCGCGATGTCTTTGATTACGTAATCAGCCATGCTCGGCTCCCGTTTACCCTTGCTGGGGGATTACCTAGCATCCCCCTGCGTTCTGGGCAATTCTGACGAGCCATTTAACGTAGTGTCTTATCCCTTAACGGGAAGGATTTCTGCGTTTTCCAGCATTGCGACAGGGCTATCACCACGCTCCCAGCCCATACCGGAGGACAGGACACAGGCAACGCCATCCGCACGGTTATAGACCGCCGTCCACGTGCCCATGATATCCGAGGCCCAGAACTCGATCGAACGGTGGTCCCCGATCTCGCGCTGCATCCGTTTCTTCTCGGCGAAATCATGGTCAAGCGTCCGGGTCAGGGCCGCCGGTTTGTCACAATAAGGGACATTGGTGGCCTGATCATCGCCGATCTGCTGGATTTCATCAAACATCGACAGATCGCCGTTGCCATAGATCGGCCCCATCGGCTCGTCCATCGGGCGCCCCATATCTCCGTCATAAGAAACCGTTTGCGGAGCGGCGACAGGGTCCGCCTGCGCCGCCGCAAGGCCGATTTCAGGAACATCCATCTCAAAACCGTCAAAGTTATCCACCTTTGACATGGCAACTGTAACCGGCAGCGCAACCGCAAGGGCCGTAACAGCAGTGATCGTCGCAACTTTCTTTGGGCCGAGGCGCATGATGTTCCTCCTTATGTCCTGTTCGATCCCTCAACGCGCCCCGACCGCCCTTTGTTCCCGTTTCACCGATTTCGCGCTTATCTGACGGGGCTGCAGGCATAACAGCGCCCTGCCAAGGACCGTAAACGGTATTGGATCAAGCCTTTTCATAGGCCGCCTAAATCTGATAAATCCGCGTCGATCTTGTGGTGCAAAGCCGGGTCGTAGCACTCGCCCCAGAATTGCGCCTGACAGATTTCGAATCGGTTAAGAGACGCTTGCGTCACCTTTCATGCGGGAGAAATTATGACCATCAAGGTAAATGCCAGCCGCCCCGCTGCCCATCGAAAGGCGATCATTTTCTGCTGCGACACGGGCTACCTTCCCTATGCAAGCCTCGCCGCGGAGCAGATCCTGCAATCGACACCGCGCCATGATTTCGACATCTGCATCGCCTTCAACGAACGCCCTGTGCGCCTTCCCGAAAGCCTGTCACATCTGAACATCCGTCTTCTGAAGGTGGATATAGGCACGATGTTCGAAGGGCTGCGACTGGATGCAGGCAAAAGCCATGACGTGTATCTCCGGCTCGCCCTGCCGCAAGCACTCCGCGAGGAGTACGACCGCATTCTCTACATGGATGCCGATATCTACGTGCAAAGCGGGGATTTCTCGGCCCTGATGGACTGCGATCTGGGCCCCCGCCCGCTCGCCGCCGTGCGGGACAACATCCAGTGGCGCACCCCCACGCGGCGGGCGATGCAGTTCAAACGGCTCGGGCTGCCAAGTGCCCCCTATTTCAATGCAGGCATCCTGCTTATGGATGTCCATAACTATATGGCCAGCAACCTGCTGGAAAAATGCGTGGACCTCGGGCGCAAAGAAGCGTCGCGCATGATCCGCCATGACCAGAACCTGTATAATTCGGTGCTGCAAGGAAACTGGGCCGAGCTAAGCCCGTTCTGGAATTGGCAATATAGCTGGGCCGCGCGGTTCTTTTGCGACGTACAGGGCCCGCATGTGATCCATTTCATCGGCAATTCGAAACCTTGGAAAGACACGGACGGACAATTCCCTCCCCGCTTCCGTCTGCATTACAGCCGTTTCATCCGCGCGCATTTCCCCGACCATCCGGACTGCCATATCCCGCACTCCCAACTGCCCCCCGATGGTGTCAGGATGCGGAAGATGCTGATCAAGCACCTCCTCTCGTCAAAGGCCATCGGGCGCTATCTGGGCCGCTTCCCGACCGATCTGACGGTGATCAAATGAAACGCGCATGGCAACGCATGCTGTCTGGCCGCAGGCTGGATCTGCTGGACCCGACGCCTATGGATATCGAAATCGAGGATATCGCCCACGGGCTATCTTTCGTGGCGCGCTGGAACGGGCAGACCATCGGCGACTGGGCCTATTCCGTCGCCGAGCACTCCATTCTGGTCGAGGAAATCTTCGGCCTTCTCTATCCCAAAGCGACAGCCAGATCGCGCTTGGCAGCGCTGCTGCATGATGCCCCCGAATATGTGCTGGGCGACATGATTTCCCCCGTCAAGGCGGCCATCGGGCAGGATTATGGCGTTCTGGATGCGCGCCTGACGGCCGCGATCCATCTACGCTTCGGATTACCGGCACAGATCAGCCAGCAGCTCAAACGCCAGATCAAGCGCGCCGATATCGTCTCGGCGCGCCTTGAGGCCGAACGGATCGCAGGTTTCTCCGCCACAGAGGCCGACAAGATCTTCGGCAGGGTCGATGCCGATCTCGCGGCGCGGCTGGAAATCCAGCTACGCCCCCCGCGCGAGACACGCACAGCCTTTGTCGCGCGCCACGCCAGATTGCTGGAGGCGCTCTGATCAGACCTTACGAATGGTGTCGCCCATCTGCAGCACCGGCTCCAACACCAGCTTCTCGCCCCCGATCATCCCGCTATGCGGCACACCGGCGATAATCTCTGCCGCCTTGAGCCCGATCTCGCGGCGACAGGAATCCATCGTGGCCAAGCGCCGCGAGAATCCGTCCAGCAACCGCAATCCGTTAAACCCCGCCATCCCGATCTGGTTGGGCACATCATAGCCATTATCCAGACACCACAGCATCCCCCCTGCCCCGATCATATCGTTCGAGTAATAGAGAAAATCGAGATCGGGAGAACGGGTCAGGATCGTCTGGGTCATCTCGCGTCCCTTCGCCAGCGCCGATCCACCGCCATAGAATTCCTCATCGGCAATCGACAATCCCGCTGCGGCAAGCCCTTCCTTGAACCCTTCGAAACGCTTCCGTGCGCGATGGTCTTCCGGCATTTTGGACCCCAAGAAGCCGATCCGCTTATATCCCGCCGTCACGATGGCTTCGGCCATCTGCAAGCCCGCACGACGATGCGAGATCCCCACGACCGAATCCACGCCCTCGCCATCGGCATCCATGATCTCGACCACAGGAATACCCGCATTGATCAGCATGGCGCGGGCGGCCTCGCTATGTTCAAGCCCCGCGATGATCACCCCCGAGGGACGCCAGGACAGCATCTCGTACAGAACGCTCTCCTCCTTTTCAGGCGAATAATCGGTCACACCGACCACGGGCTGCAAGCCACTGCCCTCCAGCCCGTCGGAAATTCCGGCCAGCACCTCCGGAAAAACAAGGTTGCCAAGCGACGGGATAATCACCCCCACCAGATTGACGCGCTGCGAGGCCAGAGCCCCCGCAATCTTGTTGGGCACATAACCAAGCTGCTTTGCGGCTTCCAGAACCCTGCTGCGCGTGGTGGCCGACACATCTCCACGGTTGCGCAACACACGGCTCACCGTCATCTCGGAGACACCGGAGGCCTCGGACACATCACGCAGGGTCAACGGGCGGCGTGTATCATTGGGCGGTTTGGTCACGATGATGTCCTCGACTGCTGTTTATTCTTGTTAGCGTCAATTATTTGTCTTGCGCAAGTGCAACCGCTGCGCTATGTTAGCGATAACAGAAGGGGCGAGAATCCGAAAAACCCCGACTGACATAGGCAAGACCGCGTGTAGACTCCGATCGCGGGATCGCTAAGGCAAAGGGGAAGCGGTGGGCCAATTCGCTTCCCCTTTTCATTTTGCGACCATCATTTGTGATGCGAAAAGCAAATAGGCTTGAAACCGATAGCATTTGTGGGCATCAAGACCCTGCCTCAAGACCAAGTCAGTCTTGCGGGGCCCCGTGGCTCAACTGGATAGAGCAGCCCCCTCCTAAGGGGCAGGTTACAGGTTCAAATCCTGTCGGGGTCACCACTTTACGCTGAAAAAACAAAAACTTACGCAATGATCCCTGCAGATACTCGCAGTTTCATGCGCTGGTTTTCACGGGTTTACGGGGCTAATCCCCGAACATCAGGTACAAAACCCGTACAGCACCCTTGGCCTTCAGGTCCAGTGCAGACAAACGAAAACCCCGGCTCGGCGGCAACCGGAACCGGGGTCAAACGTCAGAAGAAAGCACTCAACTTTCCTGCACAGGGTATCGCAACCCCTGCCCGGCGATCAATCGCAAAAGTTATTCCGTATATTTTTTGCGGGGTGCGGGCATGAATCACCACCTCACGCATACCGGTTTGCCGCCCGGTCTGGACCGTTGGGCGCTGCTGCGATTCCTCAGAACCGCGCGCCGCAAGCTCGGTCTGAGCAAGGGGGCCATCGGCTATCTGGCCCTTGCCATCGAGCGCACGATGGATGGCGATTTCGTCACAGGCCGCATCTGCGCCTTCTGGATGTCCGTCACCGAGATCGCAACGTCGCTCGATATGGAGCGCCGTCAGATCGCCCGCATCGAGGCCGAGCTGATGGCCCGCGGGCTCATCCACAAATCCAGCACGACGCGCGGAAGACGCTGCGGCACTAGGCTGCGCGGGCTCATCCAGCATGAGTTCGGCATCAACCTCGCCCCGCTCATCGAGCGCGCGCGGGAGATCAAAGCGATGGCGCTTGCCGTCGAAGACGAACAAAAGGCCGCGAAAGCCCTCCGCCCGTATATCAACAAGCTGTTCCAGCGCATCCGCGATCTGGGTGACGAAGAGGCGATGATTGCGGCAGACACTATTCTGCCCAGTCACCGCCCCTCGCTGATCCATGATCTGGCGCGTCTGCAGGATGTGGCTGCGGCGCTTGAGGCGGTTCTGAACGACTATGATGGCGTGGGCGGTCACCCAACGCGGCAACGCCGGTTGCAGGATTCGAGCAGCTTTTTCGGCAGCTGGACAACTGGCTGGGAGATCTCGCGCGCATTCGTCCCCGCTGGTTGACATGGGAGGATCTGGGACAGGAAATCGGCCAAGAGGCGCGTAAAGCCTTCGATCTCCCCTTCACCCCGATGAGTCTGGCAAATACCGTCGAACAGTCGCCCGCGTGGCAGCAGCTTGTCGAAAGCGCAAAGACAGGCATGTCGCGCGCTCTTGGCGTCAAAGATCGCCTGATGAGCTTGCTACCAGGACGGCGCTGACCTAGGCGCTGAAATCTATCCTTGGGAAGATGGCTTCGCGTAGCCATCTGATATCCCTCGACATGCACGAAGACTTCAATCAAGGAGCAGTATTCTAATTCCTAGAATAACGAACAAAGTTGTTTAGTTGTGAATAGCTAGGGCGGCCTGCTAACTCCGGTTGAACCTGCACGATGGCCTCTAGACAGTCCCAAAGTTTTTCAGAGCTGTAGCTTCGGCCATTTATAATTCGACTCAGGAGGTTCAGCGCTTCCTCTGGAAAGCGCCTACATATTCCCTCTTCATCCAACTTCTGAAGTAGGTAGTTTGGAAATTCAATTGGCATCAACCAATCCTGAACAATACTTAATGCCTGAGGAAACTCTGACCCTGCGGCGATAATGAGCTGGATGAGATCCTCGGCGATATTCTCTGTAATAAACTCGCTCGATTTGGGCCAAACTTTTTGCCAGAACGGCAAAATTCTATTTTTCCAGCTTGCCTCTCGCTGTCCCCCCGCGCTTTCTAGCGACTGCTTCAGGGCCTCTGCGCTCGCTTCGAGACCGTCTTGTGGCAATTCGGCAATGGGAGCCGCGAACTCCTCTAAACAGAAATCCTTACTAGCCTCTAAGGCCATATAAGTCAGAAAGGCGGCAAACTGAGTAGTTTTTGTTCCGAGCTCAGAACAGTGGCTAGCTGTATCAAAAATATACGGTTTAAGTGCGCCGAGTAACGGCCAATGAATTCGCGGCGACCAAAGAAAGCCGCTCCAAACAGCACGTGCCTCCTCTACGGATTCTGCCCAGTCAAACCTTGAGAGCATTCGCAATTCAAACCAAGGTTTATCAACACGATATAGGCCGATGGATTGCGCGGCCAGTATTACTCGTCCGTGACGAAACTCCATCGCCTTAGTATTGGTGATCTGCGTTAGCAGCGGCTCGATATCATCAGGAAGCCCGTCATTATCGTTCGGCTTGCGGGCGAACCACGCATTCAGGAGTGCTTCGGTGATCTGCCCTACTGGATGATTAATGGCTGCTCCTATTGGGTCATCGGCGATCGCCACGTCAACATCATTGTCGACTTCAACCGAAAGCTGCGCTTCGAGTACACGTCGGCACAGGTTTATGAAAACATCTTCGCGTTGACTGATCGTTTTTGAAACAACCTCAAGCCACCAGCTTATTGGGCGAACAAGTCTAGCGAACGTAGCATCGGGCATGCATGCCAAGAGCGATGACGCATACCGCCAGGATCGCGGGGCGTATTTTTCTTCGCTCCAAGTTTGCAAAGCTTCTTTCCAGCGTACTTCCGGCCAAACTCCTGAGAGTGCCAGCTCAAGAAGCGCGGTAAAGCTGAGGGAAAGATGTGCACGGCACGTTTCGCTCCATGTGTCTTGATAATAAAAATCATCATCTGGTAGAGGCTGCTTAAGCCAATGAGCTAGTTCGCGGCGATTGGATGGAGCAACGTTCGTTTCAGAGTGGTCTTCGTAGTCTGGGTGGCCGGTGCCGCTGCTCCAGATTAAAAATTCTTCACGTTCATTCGGTGAAACTCTCAACTCGGGATAGGCACGTGTCAAATTATCTAGACGCTCTCTAGCTGGTGCGCTCAGCGTGACTTCGGAAGTCTCAAGCTTCACCAAACGCAACCATATCATACGATCCCGAATGGGGTCCTTTTCCGGCTCCTCATGCGCCTCCGAGCTAACCCTGTTTGGTGGTCCAGCCAAAATGGCCGCTTCTAGGCGTCCTTGTGCAACAGATGACAAATTCCTGCCCTGCAAAGCGAGCAGCCGCAGTACTTCGCGAGTCGTTTCCGAGGACCAGAGCCATTGCGATTTTTTTGCGGTTAGCCAATCCACCCATAGCTCAGAAGCAATACAATCATCGTGCGAGGCTGCAAAAAAGGCCAGTCGCTTGAAAGTCGGATATGGTAGGCTAAACCAATCTCTTGCAAAACTACTTGCTTGCTCCGAGTCTGAAGATTTAACAGCGAGCCAAGCGTCTCGGCAAAGTTCTATCAAACTAACCCAGTTGCGCCGCCCTCGATTTTGAGAATGTGGACTTACAGACGGCAAGTCTAGATATGAACGCTCGCGTTGTTCGTCCGCATCACCCAATTCGCGCAAAAGATCCAAGCAATCCCGCAGAAGCAGCTGGAAATCTGTGATCAGATGAGGCAGTTCCGCCCGCCACTTTTCGTTTCCATTCAGATCTCTTAAGGTCGTTTGTACGTCATCAGCAGCTAAAACCACTTCGTAATCGAATACTTCTGACATCCTTTTAGGTTCAGTGCTGGTCTCGGGCTCGTGCCTCAACATAAATGGTTTGGATAGCTGCACCCGTGGCTCTAAGGCTTTGCGCAACTCGGCTCGTGTGGTTGCCGTAATTCCGTACCGTTGAAAACGAGAAATCCAACCGTCAAGTTCACGCTGACGCAAAGGCGACTTTAGTTGACGATTAAAGAGCATACGCCAAACTGTCTGCATAAACTTGTTTGGTATTGCATTAGGCGAATTGGTACGAATCTTATCGAGTTCGGCTGTTTGCCCTTCGCCTTGCATGCGATCAAGGCGCGCAAGTTCTGCCATTATCAAAAAGGACCAGCGCTCGTGCAGGCGCCCACCTTGCTGAAGGATCCAGAGGACTAAATCTGAGTCATTCAAATGACGCAGGAGCCAGCGGGCAATGTACAGCATTACATTGTCCAATGCGGTATCTTCCGAGGCACCCCGCGTTAAGGTCATGCGAAGCGCATGCGTGTGAGGAGGAGGACGGCATATGAGACTGAACTTCAGGTTCTCATCACTTTCCTCTAAAGGCAGCACATCGAAACGCGGCAAGTCTACTTTTCCGTAACGGTTGTCGCAGAGTGCGCCAAATAACCATTCCAAGGATGGTGCAGGATTGTACTCTGCGAAACGCTTTGCGGGCATTCCAGATCTGTCTGACAATGCCCAAAGCATCCTTCCAACAAAGTTGTCTTGCTGCGTGCTAGCCGAGGGTTTTGCTAGCGCATGGGTTGCTACGATTTTTTCTTTACCAAGGATGCCATCCCGGTATGTACTCGCCCAAGCGTGAAGCGTCTTGTGTAGCGCAGAGTGGTCATGAGTACCTCGTGGAACCTCATACAAGATGGGCACGACGCCTTTAGAGCTCCACTCCTCGGTCTTTTGTTTCTCTAGGCCTGCTTCACAATCGCCCAATGCCCACGCTTGTTGAGTAACTTCTCCTAGCATACGATCGGCGGCTAGCGCGTCCATCATATATCGTAAGACAGGATCATTGATGCTGTATCCAACGAAACAAACTGCGTAGTTTCGAAATAACTCCGAAACGAAACGGGCGGCCCACCTCTCAGTGAGATAGGCGAGGCCGAAGTCACCACTTGTTATAACAAGCCGATTCAAAGCGGAGGCATCAGCATTACTGGGCACGGCACCATGCAAATGAACCAGCCCATTCCAATGACTACTTTTGGGAATAGGCAGCATTGGGGCCGAGTAAGTACTAAATTTCAACTTTTCGCGTTTCGCCGCAGCGTTAAAAACAGTGTCGAAATTGGTTGTAACTAGTCGGATTGTGTTGTCTGCATTTCGGGCTAGTCGGAGGAGCGCTGCGTGGGTATCCATTGCTCCTTTTCTTCGAAGCTTGGGTTTAAGTGACTTCACAAGCGCCTTTCGCATGGCTATTCGCTGCCCAGGAAGCCGCCTTTCCAGTAGATCCAACGTCGCATCGAACTGATCCTTTTCGAACGCTTTTGCTTCGATCGCAGCCTTAGTGGTTCCGACGTTAGTATAAATCTTTTCCACTAAATCCTTAAATCCTGGCAATCCGGCCGGGTAGGAGATGCCAGCGCCACAGAAAAAAACTAGGCGGCCCTCTTCGTGTGCTCGCAAAAGCTCGTCGGGAATATCCGCGCATCGAAGAGTTTGCGTGATGGCAGGCGTTGGTCGCCTTCCGCGAAAACGCCGGCTTCGGTCAACAGCGCGTCCAGAAGTCCAGGAACGATCTTCGTCTCCTGCGAAGCACTCAAAAGCGAATGCACCAGTCGCTCCTCAAGCGGCTGGCCGAGCAAGGGCTCACCTGCGGCGAGCGGCCAGATCCGGATGACATGCGCGCGCAGAAGCGCACGAAATGCGTCAAAGTCCGGATCGTCGCGATAGATATATTCGAGCTTGTCGAACAGGGCGCCAAAGGCGCGGCGGCTTACATCCGGATTTCCATCGTCAGCGGTGCTCAGGATGGTGAAGGCGTCCTCGATCGCAATCGGGCCAGCCGAAGCGTATCGGAAGCCGAGCGCCTTGGCGGACCAGTCATCCTCAGCCAGACCTTGGGCGCACTGGAGCTCTGCCCCTAGCAATCCGCAAAATGTCATCGCGGCAAAGAGCGACTGCTCCGCCAGCCATGTATGATCCCCGCGGCCCGACAGGCGGTCATCAAGCCAGCGATCATAGGGGGGTCGGCTCGATCAGCGGCTGATCCAGCCGGCCGTCGCGCAGATCCGGCCAGATCGCGGTCAGCCGCGCGCCGATATCTTCCCGCACAATCGGCGTGGTCTCCTGCCAGAGCGGCACCAGCATGTGGCTATGCTCCACGCAAACATGGACACCGCGACACAGCCAGCTGCCTTACATGACCATCTTGCGCAAAGGCGGTCGCTCATCCTTGCTGTCCCCGCGAAGACAGATCGGGCAACCACGGATGATCGGGTTGCGCAAAGCCCGCGACACCATCACCTCGCCCCGATAGCGCATGCGGACATCCCCCATTCGCTCTCCAGTCCAGGACAGAAGCTCCGCAAGCTGGTCATCGGTCAGACCGGCTCAGGCGGCGAACGTGGCGATCGCCTCCGGGTCGTGATCCACGATCCGCTTGAAATTGATCCCGATATCCATCGCGAACCCGAAGGCTTCGGTGCCTTGTAACGCAGCCATACGGCAGAAAAAGGAGGGCAGTGTCTCGCGCTCATCAGGCACGACGGTAAGGGAGAGTTTCTTGAGCAAGGGCATGTTCTAATCGAGAAAATGACTGCATTTGCATACCTCGGGATTTCAGCTGTCCCCAGTCATAATCGCACACCTTATCTTGGAAGTATTATCAAAAATAGGTCAAATCATGCTGCACGGAAAGAAGGGCGGATATCGTTAAAAAACTCCAATGCAGCACATTTCCTTTACTATATACTGATCTTCAGGCATGCCATGTAGCACATTTAGTATGTAATTTCGGCGCCGCCTGACTTTTTCAACAATATGGGCGGTTTGCCGACTGTGAGGTCGCGGCATCGCCGCCGCAGCAACCGGCGAATAGCCGCCGTTCACCGGCCTAGGTGTCATTCCGCCCCCAGCCGGAATCGACACCTATCTTTCCATTTGTGTCGGGGGCGAGCGATACTCCGGCGACGCAGCATTTAGATGTTGGGCGATTTGAGGAGCTTTCCCGATGTTGTGCCCAGTGACGCGCAAAGGTTTTTGAGACGCGATGAGAAAACTTTCCGAGAAATACATCTATCTGCAAGTTGCCCGGGCGATCGAGGACAAGATTGCCCGAAAGGTTCTGTGCCCAGGGGACAAGATCCCGTCCGTTCGGGTGTTGATGCGCGATGCCGGGGTCAGCCGGAAGACTGTCGAGAAGGCTATCGACGAGCTGCGGCGCCGGGCGGTTATCTACACGCGCGATCGCATCGGTCACTTCGTGGCCGACACCGGGTCGATGCGCAGCAACTGGCTGGATGGCTTCGACGCCGGGCAAACGGACGAGGCGATGGTCGCCCGGCTGATCCTGGGCGGGGAGGAACGCGAGCGGTCCTTTTCGTCGGCGGTTCTCGAGACGGATCTGATCCCGGCGGCGCGGATCGCGACCTTGGCCAAGCAGGCGATCGGACAATCTTGGGACGATTTCGTGACACTGGAATTGCCGCCGGGCAGCGTCCGATTGAGGCGCCTGATCGCGCAGGCTCTGATGCGCCGCGGCGTTCAGTGCTCGGCGGATGATGTTCTCATCACCGAAGGGGACAACACATTCCTGCGCCTGCTGCTACAATTTCTGTCGAAGAGGTTCGGCGCAATCGCGCATGACCGGATCTGCTATTTCGGCTGTCTGAGGGCCGTCGAGGGGCTGCAGCTTTCGGTGCATAAGCTGGAGTCCGATAGTGTGCGTGGCTTCGATACCGAGCGCGCGATCGAGCTTATCGAAGCGGACAAGATTGGGATCCTGTTCGTCAATCCGACCCTGAGCAATCCGTTGGGTTACACCTTGCCCATCGAGGACCGGCGCCGGCTGGTGATGGCTGCGCAGGCGCATGAATGCGTCATTATCGAGGATGATGTGTTCGACGGACTTCTCGAGGGCAAGGACAGTCCGCCGCCCTTGAAAGCCTTCGATGAGACCGGATGTGTCCTCTATCTTGGATCGCTCTCCAAGATTTTGGCACCCGGATTGCGGGTCGGGTGGTGTCTTCCGGGGCGCTTTCATGCGGATCTGACAGGCAAGCTGCTGTCCGAGAACCGCTGCACCTCGACCCCTGGACAGAGGATTGCGGAGCGGCTGATCGGCTCGCAGATGCTCGAGGACCACTTGAAGGGCGTGCGCCAGATCTTCGCCCGCCAAAGGCAGGAGATCCTTGGCCTCATTCAGACCCATTTCCCCGCTGGAACGCAGATTTCCCGCCCGCTGGCCGGAGGGGTCTATTGGATCACGCTGCCCGATCGCACCGATGCCGAGGCCTTTTTCTCGACGTTGGAAGCGCGCGGGATCGAGGTTTCGCGCGGCACGATCTTCGGGGCGCCGCGGACCCCGGCAAGCTTTCGGCTCTGCGTGACGCGGAGGCTCTGTGTCTCGTCGCGCACGGTGTTGATCGAGATCGGCGAGATCGCCGCGAACTGCTGAAATCCCTGGGTCTGTGTCTCTCCGAAATCGGCCTCTGTGCCCCTTTTGGCTGAGTTGGCACACGCATAGGCTGCGCAAAATTTCAATCCTACGAGGTGGCTATGCTAGCGGCTGCAACGCGCTCGCTTTCACAAGATCGGCAAATCGGCGATACGGGGTTCCTGTGGAACCTGATCAGCCCGACGCAATTCGCCGAGATCGATTTCGGGCCGGATCTGAATGTCGTGGTGAAGTTCGAGGGCTCGAACCCGGGCGGGTCGATCAAGTTGAAGACGGCGCTTGCGCTGGTGGCCAATTGCGAAGCGGCCGGTCGGTTGCGCCCCGGCGGTCATGTGATCGAATCCTCTTCGGGCAATCTGGGTATTGCCTTGGCCATGGTCTGTGCCAACCGCGGGTACAAATTCACCTGCGTGGTCGACCCAAATGCCGCGAAAGACAGCCTCGAGTTGATCCGGGCGCTCGGCGGCAATCTTGTCGTCGTCTCCGAAAGGGACGCGAATGGCGGCTATCTAGGAAGCCGGATCGCCTATATCGAGACCGCGCTGGCGCGCGATCCCGCGCTCGTCTGGACCAACCAATACGCCAACCCCGCCAATCCCGAGATTCACGCGCGCACCACCGCGAACGAGATCCTGATGACCTACCCGGAGGTCGATTACCTCGTCGTCGGGGCGGGCACGACCGGCACCTTGATGGGATGCCTGTCGCGGTTCCACGAGGTTGGCCATCCGGCCAAGATCATCGCGGTCGATGTCCAAGGATCGGTGACTTTCGGGGGACCGTCCGGGACACGTCGCATATCGGGGCTGGGCACAAGCCAGCCTTCGGGATCGCTCAAGGATCGTGCAAGCGCGATCGCGGTCACCCATGCGCGGGAGGCAGGGTATCGGACCATCGCCACTGCCAGTACGGGCAACGCGGCCGCGGCGTTGGCCTGTCTGGCCGCAAATGCCGGGTTGCACGCTGTCGTCTACGTGCCCGAAACGACCCCTGCGGAAAAGCTTCTCTCCATTCGGGCCTACGGGGCCGAGGTTGTCACGGTCGCGGGCAGCTATGACATGGCGTTCGCCGCCTGCCTGCACGCGGCACAGGAGCGCGGTTGGTATCTGCGCAGCACGGCGATCAATCCGCTGATGACAGAGGGCAAGAAGACCGCGGCCTACGAGATCTGCGAGCAATTGGCTTGGCGGGCCCCGGAGACGGTCTTCGTCGGTGTCGGAGACGGCTCGATCATCGGTGGGCTGCACAAGGGCTTCTCGGATCTGCTGGCGCTTGGCTGGATTGGCTCGATGCCCCGGATTTTCGGGGTTCAGGTCGCGGGAAGCAATTTTCTCTATCGCGCCTGGGGGCAGAAGATCCCGTTTGATCAGGTCGAACGACGAAGCGCTTCAAGCATTGCCGACAGCCTGCAGGCGGAACTGCCGCAAGACCGCTTCAAGGCTCTTGATGCGGTCACCAGAACCGCGGGTGCCTATGTCGAAGTATCCGACGATCAGGTGTTGGATGCCATGCGTCTCATGGCACGCTGCGGCTATCTGGTCGAACCCGCAGCCGCGGCGGCCTGCGCTGGCGCGATCCGTGCGCGCGAACAGGATCTGCTGGGGCCGCGGTCCGAGGCCGTAATCGTCAGTACCGGCAATGGTCTCAAGGACATCTCCAGCCTGCGCCGCATGATCGCCATGCCCTATGCCCCCAAATGAGTTAAAAAGGTCAACTTCCCGTGTTTCAGAAACTCCTTGAAGATACATCGTTCAGTGCGATCACCGCTGGCCTGGTGGCCGTGATCGTCTCCTATGCCGGGCCTCTGGTCATCGTGTTTCAGGCCGCCAAGACGGCCGGTCTGAGTGATATGCAGCTGGCCACATGGATCTGGGCGGTCTCGCTTGGCAGCGGCATTGCCGGTTTGATACTGAGCCTGCGCTACAGGCTTCCGATCATCACCGCCTTCTCGACACCGGGGGCGGCCCTTCTGATCGGTGCTCTGGGCATCTATTCCTATCAAGAGGCGATCTTTGCCTTTCTGGTCACCGGCGCGCTCATTCTTGCCTTGGGATTTTCGACGGGATTTCAGCGGTTTGTGTTGAAGATGCCCCCGCAGATCGCGGCGGCGATGCTGGCGGGGATCCTGTTGCAGTTCGGCTTGCAGCTGATCGGGTCGATGCAGAAAACCCCGCATCTTGTCATTCCCATGGCGGTGGTCTTTCTGCTTGGCCGGCGGTTCTATCCGACCTATGCGGTGATCGGCGCCCTCCTGATCGGTCTCGCGATAAGTCTGATCGGGGGCGAGGTGGACACCCACACCATGCAGCTCGCGATCGTCCATCCGGTCATGACCTGGCCCACCGTGTCGCCCGAGGCGCTTGTCGGGATCGCAATCCCGCTCTTCGTCGTGGCCATGGCCTCCCAGAATATTCCGGGGCTGGCTGTGCTCGAGGCAGCGGGCTATTCGCGGCCGCCCGTCACGGGGATCCTGCAGACCACGGGCGCCGTCTCGGTGGGCCTTGCGCCGTTCGGCTCGCATGGGATCACGCTGGCGGCCTTGACCGCGGCCATCTGCACTGGCCCCGAAGCCCACAAGGACCCCTCCAAACGCTATGTCGCCGGTGTCTTTTGCGGCATCTTCTATATCATCTTCGGCCTTCTCGGCCCCTCGGTCGCCAGTCTGATCCAGTCTCTTCCAGTGGAGTTCATCTCTGCCACGGCCGGGCTTGCCTTGCTCTCGGCACTGACCAATGGACTGACAGGTGCGCTGAGCAATGCCGAGCATCGTGAGGCGGCGATGATCGCTTTCCTTGTGACGGCATCGGGGATCGTGGTCTGGGGGATCGGGTCGGGGTTCTGGGGTCTGATCGCCGGTCTGATCGCCCTCGTGATCACGAGAAGCCGTCTGTCAGAGGTCCTGCGCAAGGGCGGTCGCGGAGCGCGCCTGCCGTAAGATGTGCCATCTGCCACTGACTAGGCGGCTCGGCCGTAGGGGCTTGGTCGCCGGAATGGATGCGCCGATCGGGCACATGTTTGAACACACAGTCATGCGGAAATGTCCCACCAGTGGGACATTTTGACCCCACCCAATACTCATAAGAAAACAATCCATAAAACCTGTAGTGCCAAGAAGCCGGAAGCAGCTCGGCCGCTCCGCACCACGGCGCGGCAGATCTGGCTTCTGGCGTCGGAACCTTTCCGTGAATATCTGGCCTTCTACGCCTCGGGCATGGAAACGGGTGATCGCAGGCTGGGATTCTGGGAGCAGAGGCTCTCATGGATCAACGACCGCCCGCCGTTTCGTATGCAGGAGATGGAGAAGCGCTGGGGAAGCTGTGCCGCGCATGGCGAGATCGTCCTGAACCCGCATCTCATCAAGGCCCCGCAGGAATGCATCGACTACGTCATCCTGCACGAGCTGGTCCACCTCAAGCACCACAACCACGGCCCCGAGTTCTGGGCGATACTGAGCGCCGCTGCCCCTGACTGGGAGCGCAAGAAGCAACGGCTTGATGCCGATGTCGAGCGGTTGATGGCGGCATAACGGGCGCGCAGGTGGGGAGGTGATAGCGGCCTACCAGTGCATATCGGCAGAGTAGCTTCAGCAAAAGAAGAAAAATCGATCCCGCCGGATCAGGGCACTGCCCTGAGTGATTGCCAGAAGTGATGAAAGATAGTGTCCAATCAGGAAGACTATCGTGGCAATCCACAATTTCGGGAAATGGTCGGAGCGAGAGGATTCGAACCTCCGACCCCCTGCTCCCGAAGCAGGTGCGCTACCAGGCTGCGCTACGCTCCGACCGTGGGCGGGGATGTATCGCTCCGACGACATAAGATCAAGAGGAAATCTGCCTGCCGTTTCATTTTGTTTCCCGACCCCGCATCTCGCGTCCTGGACCCGGTGTCACGGGCCGCTTGAGCAGCCGCCCCAGAAGCGACGAACGGGGCGCATAGGGCATCTCCAGACGGTGGCGCGTATTGAGCACCGGCATGTTCTGTGAAGTGCCCGCGCTTTTCTCGCGCAGGACCATATAGACGCCCGAGGCAATCACGACGCCCGCCCCGACAAGGGTCGTCAGATTTATTCCCTCGCTGAAGAACAGGTAGCCGAAGACCACGGCCCAGATGATCTGGCTGTATTGCATCGGCGCGACAATCACCGCCTCGCCCTCGCGATAGGCCAGAATGGTGATGAAGCTTGCAGTCAGCCCGAATAACGCGATGGTTCCCATCAGGGCGAAATCGGTCATGTCCATCGGCACGTAAACGAAAGGCAGCGCCATGCCCATTGCCAGAAAATTGCCCATCATCGGGTAGATCAGCAAAACGATCGAACGCTCCTGCGTCCCGATCTTACGCACGATGACCGAAGCCAGCGCCGTACAGAAGGCCGAGAGCACGGCGGCCAGATGCCCCAGTGCCAGATCCGCCTGTCCGGGGCGCACCACGATCAGCACACCGGCAAGACCGACCGCAATCGCCACCCAGCGCCGCAACCGGACCGTCTCGCCCAGAAGCGGGATCGACAGGATCGTCACCAGAAGCGGTGTCGCGAAGAGGATCGGATAGACCTGCGCCAGCGGCAGCGTCGAGAAGGCATAAAACGCCGTCAGCCCCGCAATGATCATACAGACAGACCGCAGGATCACCCAGCCCGGATAGGCTGGCCGCAGATGCCCCGCCTTTTTGTCGTTGAGCATGATGAATGACAGGATGGGAAAGCTCAGCAAGGCGGCCACAAAGACGATCTGGATCGCCGAGAACTTGCCGCCCAACCCTTTTACGATCGCATCATGCGACGCATAGATCGCCATCGCCAGCAGCCCGTAAAGCGCGCCCTTCAGATTGGATTTTTCCTGCATTACCTGCCTATCCTCTTCCCGAAGAGACAGGCTAGCGACGGCCTCGTAGGTTTCAAGCCATCATTTGGACATAGCGGGCGTTTTAAACACAAAAGACCCCGACGCCAAACGCCGGGGTCTTTTGAAGAGACGATCTTGCGACGGAACCTCCGCCTGAAGATCAGGCAGCCTCGGCTTCTTCGGCTGCCATACGGCGTTCGCTTTCCTCACGCGACAAAGCGACAGAGGTCCGAATGCCCTTGGAAACGAATTCCATCAGGCCGCTGACAACCCGTTCGTTGGGGTCGATACCGGCACAGGACAGAACCTCGCGGCCATCGCGCGAGCGTGCCCAGCGTGCAATCTGCTCTGGGCCATTTCCGTATTTCTTATCGTCGGCAATCGCATCATCCAGAGCTGCCAGAACGACGGCAGCAAACAGCTTCCGTGCGCGTTGACCTTGTTCATAGTTGAATGCGGAGCCATCCACGAAATCGCGCATTATTCCGTCCTTGTATTATTGCTCTTGCGTTTCCGGGCGTGACGGTCATGTAGGCTGCTTAGCTTCCGATTCGATACAGCCAGCAAATCATATCTGATATGCGCCCAGGGAATACCTTGTTGCAATAGCCGTGAATACGGTAGAATTTTATCTATCGAACACAATATGTAGTAGTTTTTATAAGTAGGGTCACATTGTGGCGCACGTTAACCAATTAACGCCGAGCTGTGTTCCGAACGCAACGGGCGCATGGCTCACAGATAAGTGACGGGGAAATCCGGCAAACCTGTCCGCTTTCCCCCAAGACACTCAACCATACGAGACCAGCGCATCGCCCGCCCGCATCTGCGCGCCCGCGCGATCAAGCCGCAGATAGGCGATCGCATACCCGCCGGACTGGGTAAACAGGACCCCCGCAGGCTTCTCTCCGGCGCGGATCTCGGTTCCGGGTGCGGCATGCCCGGTAATCGCGACCCGCACCAGCCCCTTACGCAACTCGGTCTTGTGCTTCATCCGTGCGGTCACTTCCTGCCCCACATAGCAGCCCTTGCGGAAATCCACACCATGCAGGCGCTCGAACCCCGCTTCCAGAATGAAGGTGTCGGGCGTCAGCTCGATCCCAGTCTCGGGGATACAATGCTCGACGCGGATCGCGTCGAAATCACTGCCATCATCGCCCTCGGTCTCGCCATAAAGCCGCCAGCCCAGCGCGGGATGACGCGGGTCCATCACAGCCCCGTCGGGCCTGACCTCCGAGGTGCCGCGATACAGCTTGAGGTCCGTCTCCGAGATCTCGGCCTTGGCGCGCAGCTTATACATCATCAGGCGGCGGACCGTCGCCTCTGCCAGCCCCGCATCAATATCCAGCAGGATCTCCTCGCCCCACGGCACCAGCAGGAAATCGGCCAGATATTTCCCCTGCGGCGTCAGCAGCGCGGCATAGACCGGCCCGTCCTTCAGGCGTGTCACGTCATTGCTGACCAGCCCTTGCAGGAAATGCTCGCGATCGGGACCGCTGATCTTGTAGATACGACGCTGGCTCATGATGGTCTCCTTTGCGCCTGATATAGGCCCGCAACGAAGACGCGTCTATGGGGGCTCACTCGATCAACTGCATCGCGCAGAGATCGGCATAGGTGCCGCCGCGCGCCAGAAGCTCTTCATGCGTCCCCTCATCCTCGACACGGCCTTCGCGGATCACCACGATCTTGTCGGCATTGCGCACGGTGGACAACCGGTGGGCAATCACCAGCGTCGTCCGCCCCACAGACAGCTTCTCCAGCGCTTCGGACACCCGTTTCTCCGACGCCGTATCCAGCGCCGAGGTCGCCTCGTCCAGCAGCAGGATCGGCGCATCGCGCAGGATGGCGCGGGCAATCGCCACCCGCTGGCGCTGCCCGCCCGACAGAGCCGAACCACGCGGACCGGCAGGCGTGTCTATCCCCTCGGGCAGGTCCTGCGTGAACTCGCTGACATAGGCCCCGTCCAGCGCCTGACGCAGACGCTCGTCGCTCACCGTCTTGCCCAGCAACACATTCTCGCGGATGGACTCGTCAAACAGGGCCGCATCCTGCGCCACGGTCGAAAACATCTGGCGCAACTGGCCCAGATCCAGCGTCCGGATATCTACGCCCCCCAACAGGATCTGCCCCCCGTCAGGGTCCAGCAAGCGTGACAGAAGCGCGAAAACGGTGCTTTTCCCTGCGCCGGACGGGCCAACCAAAGCCGTGGTCTGGCCCTCTTTGGCGGTGAAGCTGAGCCCGTGCAGAACCTGCGTTGCCCCATAGGACAGCGTCACGTTTTCCACCGTGATATCCAGCGAGGCCGGAACCTGTGCCGGATGCAGGGGCGCGGCCACCGTCGGGTGCAGATCGAACAGCGTATAGATCCGCTCAAGGCTTGCCGCGGCGGTCTGCCATTCACCGGTGCCCGCCGCCAGTCGCCGGATCGGCTGGAAGGTCAGCGTCATCGCGGTGAAGAAGGACATGAACTCCCCCACGGTACGCTGCCCCGACAGGATGCCATGCCCCGCCACCACCAGCACGGCAAAAAAGCCAAGCCCCGTCACGATATCCACCATTGCAGGGATCAGCGCACGGGTCGCGGCCATCTTGATCTGCTGACCCATGATCCGGTTGACCAGCACACGGAAACGTCCTGTCTGCTGGTCCTCGATCCGGTTCAGCTTGACCGCGTTGATACCGTGGAACATCTCGTCCAGCCGCGTCGCGCGCTGGCTGGAACTGTCGCGCATCTGCATCGTCTTGCGGCGGATATAGCGCTGCGCGATGACCGCAGGAGCCAAGAGCAGCGGAAAGCCAACCATCGCCACCAGCGTCCAGACCACATCCACCCCCAAAGCCACGGCCATCAGACCGACAAGCGAGATCGCGTCGCGCCCCGCACCGGTGATGAAGGCTTTCCAGATATTCTGCACCGCCTGCGTATCGCCCTGAATCCTCTCTATCAGCGCCCCGGGCGGATTGATCTGGAAAAAGGACTGGTCCAGCCGCAACACATGCCCCACCAGATCGACCTGCATCGCTGTCGATGTCGATTGCGAGATTTTCGTCATGATCGTCTTCGAGGCGATCGAGGTGGCCGCACGGATCAGGAACAGCGCAAAAACCGCACCGCCCGCCCAGTAGATCAGCCCCGGCTCCTTGCCGGAGAACACCTTGTCGAACAATGGCTGCAAGAGCCAGCTCAGCGCCCCCAGCGTCGAGCCTTCGACCACCATCAGCAGCAAGGCGATCGCCATCCACCCCACATGCGGACGCAGATAGTCGCGCCAGATCCGGGCGACCATATGGCGCGAGGTATAGATATTTCGTTTGGCCATCTATCGCTCCTGCGGGAAAGGCTCGGTCGCGCGGTTTTAGCCCAGCCCTTGCACCCCATGCAAGTTCGCCTGCGAAACAGGCAGTTGTGCAGGCTGGCAGAGCTTTACTTTGTATCGTCACAAAGCTGCGGATTGACCCTGCCAAATGGAGTTTTTACCGATAGGTCAACCACAGGGAGACACCCAATGAGCCTTGCCAATGGCCGCACCTATCTTGCCATCCCCGGCCCCTCGGCCATGCCCGACCGCGTGTTGCGGGCCATGCATCGCGCCGCCCCCAATATCTATGAAGGCGAGATCGAGACCCTTGCTGCCGGTCTGGTGCGCGACCTGAAATCCGTCGCGCTGACGCGCTATCATTGCGGCATCTATATCGCGAACGGCCACGGGTTGTGGGAAGCGGTCAACGCCAATCTCTTCTCGCGCGGCGAGACGGCACTGGTGATGGCCACGGGGCGCTTCGGGCATGGCTGGGCCGAGTATGCGCGCCGTATGGGGATCACGGTCGAGATGCTGGATTTCGGGCTGAAATCCCCCGCCGATCCGGCGCAGCTTGAGGCCGCGCTGCGCGCCGATACCGAGCGCAAGATCAAAGCGGTTTTCGTGACGCATATGGATACGGCCACCTCGATCCGCAATGACATCCCTGCCCTGCGTGCGGCCATTGATGCGGCAGGCCACCCTGCCCTACTGGCGGTGGATTGCATTGCCTCGCTGGCCTGCGACGAATTCCGCATGGATGACTGGGGTGTGGATATCATGATCTCGGCCAGCCAGAAGGGGCTGATGGTGCCGCCCGGTCTGGGGTTCCTCTTTGCCTCGGATAAGGCGCTCGAGGCGGGCAAGGCCGCCGATCTGCGCACGCCCTATTGGGATTGGACGCCGCGCCTGTTCCCCGACTATGTCTACGAATATTTCGGCGGCACCGCCCCGACCCACCATATGTTCGGGCTGCGCGAAAGCCTTGATATGATCGCCGAGGAAGGGCTCGAGGCCATCTGGGCGCGCCACGCCACCCTGTCGCAATCGCTCTGGGCGGCCTTTGACGCGTGGTCGGCGGGCGGGCATGACATCGCGCTGAATGTGGCCGACCCCGCGCTGCGCAGCCATTCGGTGACGGCGGCACGGATCGGCGGCGGCAATGCCGAACGGTTGCGCAAATGGCTGGAGGCCGAAGCCGGCGTGACCCTTGGCATCGGGCTGGGAATGGCCGAACCGGGCACCCCCGAAATCGACAGCTATCTACGGGTCGCCCATATGGGCCATGTGAATGCGCATATGACGCTTGGGGTGATCGCCTCGATGGAGGCGGGCCTGCAGGCGCTTGGCATTCCGCATGGTGCAGGCGGCGTGGCGGCGGCGGCCAGGGTGATCGCCCGGCACGGCAGGTAACACCCGCCCCTGACGATTACCCCTAACGATTGCTGTGCGCGGCCATCCAGCCTTCAAGCCATTGCAGGTCGTCCTGCTGCGCCTTGATCAGCTGGGCCGCGCGCTGGCGCATGGCGGGGTCCTCGCCGTAATCACGCACCACCTCGGCCATCGCGATCTCGCTTTTCTTCTGCGGGATCATCTGGCGCACGAAATCCAGATCGACATTGCCGCTATAATCATGCGGCAGGGTGCGCGCCATTCGCGCCCGTGCCTGCTGGAATGCCGCCGTCGAGGGCGAGGCATCGGCGGTGGCCATCGCCGCCTTCGATATCTGTGGATAGCTGGCATCTTGGGCATAGGCCCCGAAGGCCAGCGCAAAGGCCACGGGGCTGAGCATCGCGATCTTGTGGATACGTGTCATGCGGCTCATTTCGGATCTCCTTCTCGGATACCCGAAATCTGGCCCCTCAGGCGGCATTGCGCAAATCACCGCTGGGCGATAGCGCCGTGACGTCAAGCGCCCGTGACATATGTTACAATGCGGCGGCGGCCCGCTCTAGCGCCTCGGGCAGAGCCTTGGCCAGTAGGTCCAGCTCGGCATCCGGCCCGCAGGAGATGCGGATACAGCGGTCCAGAGGCGCCACCCCCGGCATCCGCACGAACACATCCGCCTTGGCCAATTCTGCAAGCACGGCACGGGCATAGGCCCCGTCGCGTCCGCAATCGACGGCCACGAAATTGGTGGCCGAAGGCACAGCTTCCAGCCCGTTTTCGGCTGCGATCTCGGCAATGCGGCCCCGCGCGCCCGCAATCAGCCGCGCCATGAAGGCCGACCAAGTGGTATCGGCCAGCGCCGCCACAGCCCCCGCCTGTGCAATCCGGTTCACGCCGAAATGATTGCGGATCTTCTCGAATTGGGCAATCAGCTCGGCCGCGCCCATCGCATAGCCGATGCGCGCACCCGCCAGCCCGTAATGTTTCGAAAAGGTCCGCATGCGGATGACGCGCGGATCATCCACCGCCACCTGCGGCACGGCCTCTTCGGGGGCCATCTCGATATAGGCCTCGTCCAGCACCAGAAGACAGCCCTCGGGGATCTCCGCAATCATCGCCTCGATCGCGGCACCCGTGTTCCATGTGCCCATCGGGTTATCGGGGTTAGCGATATAGATCAGCTTGGCACCGACCTCCCGCGCCTTGGCAATCAGCGCCTGCGGGTCTTCATGGTCGCCCTTATAGGGCACCTTGTGCAGCACACCGCCAAAGCCCTCGACATGGAAGTTGAAGGTCGGATAGGCGCCTGCCGAGGTCGCAACCGCGTCGCCCGTCTCGATGATCAGCCGCACCAGACAGCCCAGCAGCCCGTCCACGCCCTCGCCCACCACGATGGTGTTTTCGGGGCGGCCATGATGGGCCGCCAAGGCCTGACGCAATTCAAGGCTGGTGCTATCGCCATATTTCCAGACCTCGCCCGCCTCTGCCGCCATCGCGGCAATCGCCCGCGGCGAGGGGCCGAAACCGTTCTCATTGGCCCCCAGACGGGCGGCAAAGGGGGCACCACGCTCGCGCTCAAGCGTTTCGGGGCCAATGAAGGGCACCGAAGCAGGCAGGGACGAAACGAGGCGGGTATAGCGAGGATATGTCATGCGCAAATGGCTAGCAGGTTCGCGGCCAAGCGCAAGACGGGCGGTTCAGAAATCGACCGCGATGCCCTTCTTTTCCCAATCGCCATAGCGCACCGGCTCTGGGCCATCACGCCCGCCCAGTTCGGTCGGCAGGCTCTGTGCCTGCGCCAAGCGGCGGCGCTCTTCGGCCTCGGCCAAGGCACGCTGCGCGGCGGGCGGCAGGTCGGGGGCGGGTGTCGGCGGCGGGCCTGCGGGCAGATCCGGCTGGGGCATTGGCGGGATCGCGGGCGGCAGATCGGGTTGGGGCTCTTGCGGGGCGGCGTCTTTCGACATGGGGCACCTCTTGTCATGAGAGTTGTCTTAACGACCCAACTGATATAGGCCGCGAAATCGATCCTCACAAGCCGGAGGCCAAGCTATGGCAAAACCCGACCCTGCTCGCCGCGCGGCCCTTGGCCTGATTGTTGGCGTGTTTGACGACCATCTGTCGCTGGCCGACCAGATCGCGATGGATGCGCTGGATGGCCTCAGCCCCGGTGAAAAGGCGCGGGCCCAGCGGCTGGCGACCTCGACCCTGCGCCATATGGAGCGGGCCGACAAGATGCTCAAACCCTTCCTCAAGCGCAAGCCCACGCCCGATATCATGGCGCTTCTGCGGTTGGCGACGGTCGAGCTATGTGCCGAAGGCGGCGCGGATCATGGCGTGGTGGATGCCGCCGTGACCCTGTGCAAATCGGGCGGTCGCCGCACCGATAGTTTCGCGGGGCTGGTGAATGCCGTGCTGCGTAAGGTGGCCGAGGATAAGGCCCGCTGGGAGACCCTGCCCTATGGCCAGCTTCCGGGCTGGCTGCGCGGGCGGCTGATGTCGGCCTATGGCAAGGTCTCGGTGCAGAAGATGGAAGAGGCGCATCAGCGTCCCGCCCCTGTGGATATTTCCGTCAAGGAAAACCCCGCCGATTGGGCCGAGCGGCTGGAGGGCGAGGTTCTGCCCACGGGCTCTGTGCGGCTGCATCAACCGAGCCAGATCCGCGACCTTCCGGGTTTTGCCGAGGGGGACTGGTGGGTACAGGATGCGGCGGCCTCGCTGGCGGCCAAGGCACTGGCCCCCACCGCAGGCATGCGGGTGCTGGACCTGTGCGCGGCCCCCGGTGGCAAGACACTGCAACTGGCGGCGATGGGGGCGCAGGTCACCGCGCTGGATCTGTCCGAGCGTCGCCTTGCGCGGCTGCATGAGAACCTCGAGCGCTGCAAGCTGAGCGCCGAGGTTGTGGCCGCGGATGCGCTGGACTGGACCCCCGAGGCGCCTTTTGATGCGATCTTGCTGGATGCGCCCTGCTCGGCCACCGGCACGATCCGCCGCCACCCCGAATTGCCCGCCATCAAGGATAGCGCCTCGATCAAGGGGCTGTTCGCGCTGCAAGAAGAGATCCTTGAACGCGCCATGGGCTGGCTTACCCCCGAGGGGCGGCTGACCTATGTGACCTGCTCGCTTCTGCCCGAGGAAGGCGAGACCCAGATCCGCCGCGCGTTGGAGCGCCACCCCGAGTGGGAGGTGATCCGCCCCACGTTGGAGGGCATCGACCCCGAGTGGATCACCGAAGAGGGTGGCTTGCGTCTGCGCCCCGACTATTGGGCCGATAAAGGCGGGATGGACGGGTTTTATGTGGCCACGTTGAAACGGCGGGCAGAATAACGCCCATCATTTGGCGCAGTCTAGGCGGGGGCCTCTTGGCACCCTCTTTCGCCCGACGCATAATCGCCGCACTTCAAGCCCGCGCGGCCCCCTAGATAATTCGAGCGACAGAACCTTGGCCAAACCCACAGCCAGAAAGCCGACCCCCTCTCCCAGCGGACAAAAGCGCGCCCGTCTGGCGCAGGCGTTGAACACGCTGGCGGCACGCAGGGCGGCGCGGGGCGCTCCGGCAACGGGGTTCACCAGCCAGCCCGAGCCGCGCACCATCGGCTCTGTCGCACGCGGGCGGCAGCTGATTGGCGGCAATTTCCTTCTGGCGGGCTTTCTGATCGAGGGGCGCGACCGCAGCCCTTGGGATCTGGCGATGCCCGATCCTGCCTTCGAGGAGGCGCTGCACGGTTTTGGCTGGCTGGATGATCTGGCCGCCGTGGGCGACCGCACCGCACGGGCCCGCGCACAGGATTGGGTCTTTGGCTGGATCGACCGCTATGGCCGTGGCACTGGCGCGGGCTGGCAGCCCGATCTGACGGGCCGCCGCGTGATCCGCTGGATCAATAACGCGCTGATGATCCTGCATGCGCAGGACAAACCCAAGGCCGATGCCTTCTTTGCGGCGCTTGGCGCGCAGACCACCTATCTGGCCAAACGCTGGAAATCCGCGCCTCCGGGCCTGCCGCGGTTCGAGGCGCTGACGGGGCTGATCTATGCCGCGCTCTCGCTGACCGGCATGCAGGGCCATAGCGCGCAGGCGCTGACGGGGCTGGCCGCCGAATGCGCCTGCCAGATCGACATCGAAGGCGGTATTGCCACCCGCAACCCCGAAGAGCTGCTGGAGGTTCTGACGCTTCTCAACTGGGCCAAACAGGCGATCGAAGCCACCGGCGCCGCCCCCGATCCGGCCCATCTGGCCGCCATCGAAAGGATCGCCCCCACCCTGCGCGCCTTGCGCCATGCCGATGGCGGGCTGGCGCGTTTTCATGGCGGCGAGGCCTGCAACCCAGACCGGATCGACCAGACGCTGGTCGAAACCGGCATCCGGCGCGGCCCCACCGGAACTCTGGCAATGGGTTTTGCGCGCCTGCATGGTGGCGGCACCAGCCTGATCATGGATGCCGACAAACCACCCGCAGGGGCGGCATCGACCGATGCCCATGCGTCCACACTGGCCTTCGAGCTCACCTCGCGACGCAGGCCGATCATCGTTAATTGCGGCTCCGGCGCGCAGTTTGGCCGTGAATGGCATCAGGCCGGACGGGCAACGCCCAGCCATTCGACGCTGGCCCTTGGCGGCTATTCTTCGTCACGGCTCGGCCCCGAACGCAGCTTTGGCCGCAGCCCGCATAGCTGGCTGGAAGAAACCCCCGAACTGGTCTGGGCCGTGCGCGATGAAGACAGCGGCCAGAGCTGGATGGCGGGCCATGACGGCTATAGCGCCACCCACGGACTGACCCATCTGCGCCGCCTGTCGCTTGCCACCGACGGCCGCCTGCTGGAAGGGTGCGATTCGCTTTCGGCGGCCACACCGCAGGGGCAAAAGCGGCTGCAAACGGTGCTGGAGCGCGAGAAACTTACCGGCATTCCCTACCAGATCCGGTTCCATCTGCATCCCGAGGCCAATGCCACGCTGGATATGGGGGGCCACGCCGTTTCCATCGCGCTGAAATCCGGCGAGATCTGGGTCTTCCGCCATGACGGGGCGCTAAAACTGGCGCTTGATCCGTCCGTTTACCTTGAAAAGGGCCGCCTGAGGCCGCGCGCGACGCAACAGATCGTGCTTTCAGGCCGTCTTTTGGACGAAAGATGTCAGATTAGCTGGACCTTCACGAAGGCACAGGATAGGTCGCAGGGCACACGCGACCTGCAGTATGGTGCGGATCGCGACGATTCCGACACCTGATCCAAGGATGCTGCCCGTGACCCGTTCCGTTCCGCTCACCCGTGCTTTGATCTCGGTCTCCGACAAGACCGGCCTGATCGATTTTGCCCGCGCACTTTCCGCGCGCGGCGTTGAACTTCTGTCCACTGGCGGCACTGCCAAAGCCCTGCGCGAAGCGGGCATGTCGGTGCGCGATGTGGCCGAGGTCACCGGCTTTCCGGAGATGATGGATGGCCGCGTGAAAACGCTGCACCCCAAGGTGCATGGCGGCCTGCTGGCGCTGCGCGACAACGAAGAGCATCTCGCCGCGATGAAAGAGCATGATATCCTGAATATCGACCTGCTCGTGGTGAATCTCTACCCGTTCGAGGCGACCGTCGCCAAAGGCGCGGCATATGACGACTGCATCGAGAATATCGATATCGGCGGTCCGGCAATGATCCGTGCAGCGGCCAAGAACCACGGTTTCGTGGCGACCGTGGTCGATGTGGAAGATTACGACGCGGTTCTGAAAGAACTGGACGAGAATGACGGTGCGACCACCCTGCCCTTCCGTCAGAAGCTGGCGCAGATCGCCTATGCCCGCACCGCAGCCTATGATGCGGCTGTTTCCACCTGGATGGCAGGCGCCATCGGCGAGAAAGCCCCGCGCCGCCGTGCCTTCGCTGGCACCATCGCGCAGACCCTGCGCTATGGCGAGAACCCGCACCAGCAGGCGGCCTTCTATCTGGATGGCACGAACCGTCCGGGCGTGGCGACGGCCAAGCAGCTTCAGGGCAAGGAACTGTCCTACAATAACATCAACGACACCGATGCGGCCTTCGAGCTGGTGTCGGAATTCGGCACCGAAAAGCCCGCCGTTGCGATCATCAAACACGCAAACCCCTGTGGCGTGGCCACCGGCGAGACCGTGATCGAGGCCTATAAGCGCGCCTTCGACTGCGACCGCACCTCTGCCTTCGGGGGGATCATCGCGCTGAACCAGACGCTGGACGCCGAGACCGCCGAAGAGATCACCAAGATCTTCTCGGAAGTCATCATCGCGCCTGCTGTCGATGACGCCGCCAAAGAGGTCATCGCCAAGAAGAAGAACGTGCGTCTTTTGGAAACCGGCGGCCTGCCGGATGTCTATGCGCCGATCACCACCTACCGCCAAGTGGCCGGTGGCCTTCTGGTGCAGGACAAGGATAACGGCATCATCACGCTGGACGACCTGAAGGTCGTGACCGAGCGCAAGCCCTCGGAGCAGGAACTGCAAGACCTGCTGTTCGCGTGGAAAGTCGCGAAACACGTCAAGTCGAATGCGATCATCTACGTCAAGGACGGCGCAACTGTGGGCGTGGGCGCAGGCCAGATGAGCCGCGTGGACAGCACCCGCATTGCCGCACGCAAGGCCGAAGACATGCAGGAAGCCTGCGGTTTCGACAAGACCCCGACCATCGGCTCGGTCGTGGCCTCGGACGCCTTCTTCCCCTTCGCCGACGGTCTGATCACCGCAGCCGAAGCAGGCGCCACTGCGATCATCCAGCCGGGTGGCTCGATGCGCGACCAGGAAGTCATCGACGCCGCCAACGAGCGCGGTCTGGCGATGGTCTTCACCGGCATGCGCCACTTCCGTCACTAATCCGCCAAAGGCGGGCCTCAGGGTCCGCCTTTTTCCAAACGGATTTCAATGAAACGCTTTGTCGGCTATATCCTGATCGCCATTACCTTTCCGCTTTGCCTTGCCACCCTGCTTTTTGGCCCTCGAATTGCCGGACAAGGCTGTGCCTTCGGCAGCGCGACCGGATGCAGCAAAGGGGAAGAGGCTCTGCTCCTCGCGATGTTTATCGGTCTACCGCTCGGCCTTGGCGGCGCAGGGCTCGCGCTTGGCATCTGGCTCCTGCGCTCATCGAAGAAACACCCGTCCCCCATCACCAAAACGCCATCCAGGCCCTAGATCTCTTGCCCCCGCCCCCGCTTTCGGGGCATAGGGGGATGATTGTAAAAGGGATCACGCATGCGTTTGGCAACTCTCTGGGCCTTGGTCGTTCTGGTGCTCGATCAGGCCTCGAAATATATCGTGGTGCATCTGATGCAGCTCGACCAGCGCTATGCCATCGAGGTGCTGCCTCCTTTCCTGAACTTTCGCATGGCGTGGAACAGGGGCGTGAATTTCGGGCTGTTCTCCGGCGATACCGACTATACGCGCATCCTGCTGATCGCCTTGGCCCTGATGATTTCCGTCTGGGTCGCCATCTGGATCGCGCGCAAACCGCAAACGGCCAAGGTGCAAGCCTCCGCCGGACTGCTGATCGGCGGGGCTTTGGGCAATGTGATCGACCGCATTTTCTACGGAGCCGTGGCCGATTTCATCAACACCTCCCTCCCCGGCTGGCAAAACCCGTTTTCTTTCAACGTGGCGGATATCGCGATCTTCCTTGGCGCGGTCGGGCTTGCGCTCTTTACGGGCAATGAATCGCGCGGCAAAAAAGGACGGTCCAAAGGGGCGTGACGCCCGCTGGACTTTAGGTTATGACGAGGCAGTATCGATGAGGGAGTGGCCAATGTCGGCAGCATCAAATCTCGGGATCGCCCTTGCAGGGGTGCTTTTGCTGGGTGCCTGTGGCGGGTCGAATGTGCCCGAACTGATGAAACTGCGTACCAACCGGCCGGGTCCGGACGAGTTTGCCATTGTGCCGACCAAGTCGCTGCAAATGCCCTCGGACCTGAATGACCTGCCGACGCCGACGCCGGGCGGGCGCAATCTGGTTGACCCGACGCCGGAAGCCGATGCGATTGCGGCCCTTGGCGGAAGCTCCAATGCCCGCACGACCGCAGGCGCGGACCGCGCCCTGATCGGCTATGCAATGCGTAAAGGCACGGATCCTGCGATCCGCAGCCAGCTGGCGGCCGCCGATCTGGAATACCGCAAGGACCATAACGGGCGCCTTCTTGACCGCCTGACCGGCAAGACGCTCTATTATCAGGCCTATGCACCGATGGCCCTTGATCAGGAAGCCGAACTTGAACGTTGGCGCAAACTGAATGCCGCAACGCCGTCGGCACCGCCCTCGGGCGCGGCACAGGCCGCAAAATAAGGCCCGCTCTGCCGCGCAGCTATAATTTCTTCGTTATTTGAGGGGAGTTATCCATCAACTCCCCGTCAAACGACTTGCGGGCCACGGCAACAGGCGACAAGGTAGCGCAAAACACTTGAGGTCCGAATGTTGCGCGCATGGCTTGCCGCTGCCTTTGCCCTGACAGCCCTTCCGGCTGCGGCGGCGGAGGTCAGCTCCTTCACACTGGATAACGGGTTGCAGACCGTGGTGATCGAGGATCATCGTGCTCCGGTTGTGGTCCAGATGGTCTGGTATAAGGTCGGCTCTGCCGATGAGGTGCGCGGAAAATCCGGCATCGCCCACTATCTCGAACACCTGATGTTCAAGGGCACCAAGACCATGGCACCGGGCGAATTGTCCAAGACCGTCTCGGCCAACGGGGGGGCCGACAACGCCTTTACCAGCGATGATTATACCGCCTATTTCCAGCGCATCGCGGCAGACCGTCTGGATCTGGTCATGAAGATGGAAGCGGACCGGATGCATAATCTGCGCATCTCTCCCGATGACTGGAAAACCGAGCGTCAGGTGATTCTGGAAGAGCGGTCGCAACGGATCGACAGCAACCCGCAGGCACAGTTCGCCGAACAGATGAGCGCGGCGCAATACCAGAACTCGGCCTATGGCACCCCGATCATCGGCTGGCGCGCGGAAATGGAAGGGCTGACCCGTGAGGACGCACTGGCATGGTATAAACGCTATTATGCGCCCAATAATGCCGTGCTGATCGTGGCGGGGGATGTCACCCCCGAAGAGGTGAAGACGCTGGCCCAGAAATATTACGGCCAGATCCCCGCAAATACCCAGTTGCCGCCGCGCCTGCGTCCGCAGGAACCGCCGCAACTGGCCGAACGCAAGGTCGATTTTCAGGACCCGCGCGTGGCGCAGCCCTCTTTGATGCGGACCTATCTCGCCCCCGAGCGCAATCCCGGAGACCAGAAAGAAGCGGCGGCCCTGACCGTTCTGGCCGAGCTTCTGGGCGGCAATTCCCAGACCTCCGTTCTGGGCAAGAAGCTGATCTTCGGCTCGGGCGAGGCGATCTTTGTCAGCGCATGGTATGACGGAATGTCGATCGACAAGACGACCTTCGGCCTGTCTGTCGTGCCTGCCGCCGATGTGTCCCTGCCCGAGGCGGAAACCGCGCTGGACAAGGCGCTGGCCGATTTCATGGCCAACGGGATCGACCCCGACCAGTTCGCACGGATCAAGACCCAGATCCATGCCAGCCAGATCTATACCGAGGACAATGTGCAGGGCCTTGCCCAACGCTATGGCACGGCGCTTGCGTCCGGCTTCTCGGTGGAAGATGTGCAGAACTGGCCCAAGGTGCTGGAAGCCGTCACCCCCGAAGATGTCATGGCCGCCGCGAAAGACGTGCTGAACAAGCGCAATGCCGTGACAGGCTATCTTGAGAAACCCGCCGCGCAGGAGGCGCCCAAACAATGATCCGGCTTTTCCTTGCAGGCCTTTTCGCGCTGACACTGTCGCTGCCCGCGCGTGCTTTGGATATCGAACAGGTCACCTCTCCCGGCGGGCTTCATGCCTGGCTTGTGGAGGCGCATGACATCCCCTTCACCGCGTTGCGCATCAGCTTCAAGGGCGGTGCCAGCCTTGACGCGCCCAACAAGCGCGGCGAGATCAACCTGATGACGGCCACGCTGGAGGAAGGTGCAGGCGATATGTCGGCACAGGATTTCGCCGCAGCCGAAGAATCCCTTGCCGCGAAATTCGGCTTTGATGTGGGCGACGATACGCTGACCATCAGCGCGCAGATGCTGACCGAAAACCGCGATCAGGCGGTGGACCTACTGCGTCAGGCGCTGATCAACCCGCGTTTCGACCAATCCGCCGTGGACCGTGTGCGCGGTCAGGTGCAGGCCATTATCGCCTCGAACGCGCAAGACCCCAATGCCATCGCGTCCAAGACCTTTGCCCATGAGGCCTTTGGCGGCCACCCTTATGGCAGCTCGATCAACGGCACCGCCGAAAGCGTGGCCGCGCTGACCCGCGAGGATATGTTTGACGCCAAAGCCCGCGTCATGGCCAAGGACCGGATGGTTGTCTCTGCCGTGGGGGACATTACCGCAGACCAGCTTGGCCCGCTGCTGGACAAGCTGCTGGGGGATCTGCCCGCCAAAGGCGCGGATATGCCAGCCGAGGCCAAGCTGAAACTCAGCGGCGGCACCACGGTGGTGGATTTCGACACGCCACAATCGGTGGTGATGTTCGGTCAGGCAGGGATCGGCATGGAAGACCCCGATTTCTTCGCGGCCTTCGTGCTGAACCAGATCCTTGGAGCGGGCGGGTTTTCCTCGCGGTTGATGGATGAGGTGCGCGAAAAACGCGGGCTGACCTATGGCATCTACACCTATCTGATCGATCAGGATCTGGCGAAGACATGGCAGGGCAGCTTTGCCTCGGCCAATGACAAGACCGCAGAGGCGATCAAGGTCGTGAAAGACCAATGGGCCAAGGCGGCCGATGGCAAGGTCAGCGACAAGGAACTGGCCGATGCGAAGACCTATCTGACCGGCGCCTATCCGCTGCGCTTTGATGGCAATAGCCAGATCGCCAGCATTCTGGCAGGGATGCAGCTTTCGGATATGCCTGTCGATTATATCAACACGCGCAATGCCAAGATCGAAGCGGTCACCAAGGACGATATCGCCCGCGTGGCCAAGCGGCTGCTCAAGGCGGAGGATTTGCGCTTTGTTGTGGTCGGTCGGCCTACGGGCCTGAAATAACCTCCGGAGTAATGACCGAGATATCCACAGGAAAGCCTGCCCGAACCCGTTTCGGGCAGGCTTTATTTATGCTAGGTGTGGTGGCATGACGCTTGACACCCCCAATATCGGCCCGAAACGCCCCGTTATCCGCCAGCTTGACGATGCCGCCGCCAACCGCATTGCGGCGGGCGAGGTGGTGGAACGCCCCTCCTCTGCCGTCAAGGAGCTGGTGGAGAACGCCATCGACGCAGGTGCCACGCGGGTGGATGTGGCCTATGCCGATGGCGGCAAGACGCTGGTCCGCATCACCGATAACGGCTGCGGCATGACCGCCGAAGACCTGCCGCTGGCGCTGTCACGCCATGCGACCTCGAAGATTGACGGCTCGGATCTGCTGAATATCCATACCTTCGGCTTCCGCGGCGAGGCCCTGCCCTCGCTGGGGTCGGTCGGGCGGCTGACCATCACCTCGCGTGCGGAAGGCTATGATGCGGCCACGATCACCGTGAACGGCGGGCAGATCGGCGCGGTGAAACCGGCGGCGCTGAACCGTGGCACCGTGGTCGAGCTGCGCGATCTGTTCTATGCGACGCCCGCGCGGCTGAAATTCATGCGCACCGACCGCGCCGAGGCGCAGGCGATCTCGGATGTGATGAAGCGGCTGGCGATGGCCGAGCCGAAGATCAGCTTCACCCTGCGCGATATTTCCGAAGGCCGGCGCGAGCGCGAGATCTTCCGCTTTGACGCCGAGCAGGGCGAGATGTTTGATGCGCTTGGCATGCGACTGGCGCGGGTCATTGGCCGCGAATTTGCCGATAACGCAATCCGGATTGACGCCGAGCGCGAGGGCATCCGGCTGACCGGCTATGCGGCGCTGCCCACCTATTCGCGGGGGGCAGCGGTGGAGCAGTATCTTTTTGTGAACAACCGCCCCGTGCGGGACAAGATGCTGATCGGCGCCCTGCGCGCGGCCTATATGGATTTCCTCTCGCGCGAGCGTCATCCGGCGGCGGCGCTGTTTGTCAGCTGCGATCCTGAGCGGGTCGATGTCAACGTCCACCCCGCCAAGGCCGAGGTCCGTTTCCGCGAAGCCCAAGTGGTGCGCGGGCTGATCGTCTCGGGTCTGCGGGCGGCTTTGGGGGGTGCAGGGCATCGTGCCTCGACCACGGTGGCCGATGCAACGCTGGCGGCATTCCGCCCCGAAGCGATGCCCGAAGCAAGCCCCCAACAGCCCAGCTTTGCCCGCGTCTATCAGATGGACCGCCCCAGCATGGGGGCAACCCGCGCGGCCTATGCCGCCCAAGCGCCCGATTTCCAGCCCGCGCCCGCCTATCCGGCCCGCGCCTACCCTTCACAACCGCAGGACGGCTTTGCCGAAACGACCGCCTTCCACGAGGCCCAGCCCGGCTATGCCAGCCCCTCGGCACGGTTTGAAACCGCCCCTGCCGATCTGACCGCCCGTCCCTTGGGGGCCGCGCGCGCCCAGCTGCATGAAAACTACATCGTGGCCCAGACCGAACGCGGTATGGTGATCGTGGACCAGCATGCCGCCCATGAGCGTCTGGTCTATGAGCGTCTCAAACGCCAGATGGCCGAAAACGGCGTGCCTGCTCAGGCGCTATTGATCCCCGAGATCGTCGAGCTTTCGGCAGGGGATGCCGCCCTTCTGCTGGAACATGCCGAAACGCTCTCCAAACTGGGCCTGAGCATCGAGGAATTCGGCGGCCATGCGATTGCCGTGCGCGAAACCCCTGCGATCCTTGGGGAAATCAACGCCGAAAACCTGCTGCGCGATGTGCTGGACGAGCTGTCCGATCTGGGCGACAGCCAGCTGGTGCAGGCCAAAATCGAGGCCGTTCTGTCGCGTATGGCCTGCCACGGGTCCATCCGCTCGGGGCGTCAGATGCGCGCCGAAGAGATGAACGCCCTGCTGCGCGAGATGGAGGCCACGCCCCATTCCGGCCAGTGCAACCACGGCCGCCCCACCTATGTGGAACTCAAACTTTCCGATATCGAGCGGCTGTTTGGCCGTACCTGACGTCCTCGCTGAATAAACGGACCCCGCCTGTGGAAAACATCCCGAATGATCCTGTGACGCTGGGCCTTGCGGGTCTGGCCCTTGTGCTGTTTCTGGCACTGGTCGCGGCCCTGCGCCGTGCAGGCCGTGCCGAGGCCGAGCTGACCCGAACCCGCGCTTGGGAGGGCGAGGCGCGGCGCATGCGCGAGGCGCTTTTGATCGAGGAAGCCAATTCCCAGCGTCTGCCCGATGTGATGGACGAGCTGCGCCAGACCCGTGCGCGGCTGGAGGGCGAATATCGCCACCGCGTGCAGGCCGAACAGGCCTTCCATTCGCTCAAGCGCGAACATGAGGCGCGGCTGGAAGAATTGCGCGGCATGAAGCGCGAGATCGAGGACCGGTTTTCCCATGTGGCCTCTGGCGTTTTGCAGCAGAACTCCGAAGCGTTCCTGCGGCTGGTCTCCGAGCGATTCCAGACCCATCAACAGGGCGCGCGTGAGGAACTCGACCGCCGCAGCAAAGCCATCGAACATCTGGTGAAACCGCTGGACCAGCGTCTGGGCGAGATGGGTGTGAAGATCGCCGAGTTGGAAAAGGCCCGTGGCGAGGCTTACGGCGCGATCCACCAGCAGGTGCAGGCTTTGGCCGAGGGGCAGGCGCATCTGGGCCTTGAGACCCGCAAGCTGGTGCAGGCGCTGCGCGCGCCAAAAACGCGGGGCCGCTGGGGCGAGATGCAGCTGCGTCAGGTCTTTGAAATGGCAGGCATGACGGAAAATGTCGATTTCCATCTGGAACAGCATGTGGCCACAGATGAGGGTGCGCGCCGCCCCGATGCAGTGGTGCATATTCCGGGCGGGCGCTCGATTGTGGTGGATGCCAAAACACCGCTTGAGGCCTATCTGGATGCGCTCGACGCCGAGACCCCCGATCAGCAGGCCGCGCAACTGGCCCGCCACGCCAGCCATATCCGCACCCATGTCAAACAGCTCGCCTCCAAATCCTACCAGTCGCAGATCGAGGGCACGCCCGATTTCGTGGTGATGTTCATTCCCGGCGAAACCTTCGTGTCGGCCGCCGCCGAAGCCGACCCCGGCCTGATCGACTATGCCTTTGCGCAGAAGGTGCTGATTGCCACGCCCACCACGCTGATGGCGTTGGTGAAGGCGATCGCTTATGGCTGGCAACAGGAACGCATGGCCCGAAACGCGTTGGAGGTGCAGAAAACCGCCCGCGACCTCTATGACCGGCTGAAGGTGTTCGGCACCCATATGGATGGAATCGGGCGCGCGCTCACCCAGTCGGTGGACCGCTACAACAAGGCCGTCGGCTCGCTCGAGGGGCGCGTGCTGCCCGCCGCGCGGCGCTTCGAGGTGATGGGCGTGGTGCCCGAGGAAAGCAGCATGGACAGCCCCGGCTTTGTCGAAGCCCATCCGCGCGGCCTCTCTTCGCCGCTTCTTGCCGATGATACGTCGCAAGCCTGAGATCCAAACGATTTCGCTTGCCGGAGGATCGCGATAGCGCAACACTACCGCTATATGGAGGACTTTCCCATGATGACGCTATCCCCGTCCAAACTTGCCACGATCATCATCCGTGCCCGCAAATTCGATGCCGATATTCCCGGCAGTGGCAAGGCGCGCGAGCTGAAAAGCTTTATCGCGGCCCTGAACGAGGACGAACAGGCCGAACTGACCGCAATCATGTGGATTGGCCGCGATACCTACGAGCCGGAAGATCTGGACGAAGCCATCGAAATGGCGAAAACCGAGGCTACCGTCCCGACCGAGGACTACCTTCTGGATAACCCGCTTCTGGCCGACCATCTGGAAATGGGCGCCGACGCGCTGGGGATCGATCTGGATGCCGCAGAGGAAGAGACCTTCCCCACGGTCTGAGCCGCGCCGGAAAACATGGACCGGACATCTCTATTTTTGTCAGATTAGTGAGGCCGCTTAGGGGTTTTGTCGTCTCTGCGGCCTTGCACAGCGACCTAGGTGCAGGCTACGAAAGAGATAGTTCTTTCGGATCTTTGGCATGCGCGCGCTTTTTTGTCTGATTCCTGCTTTGCTCTGGGCCGAGACGGCTTCTGCCCTGCCGGATGGCGGGTTCCTGCTGGCGACCCCCATTCTCGACAACCAGACGACAGACCCGCGCTATATCCATCTGCAGATTGACGGCACCACCATCACGGTGACCTATGCCTCGGTCAAAACGCCCGATGTCACGACCTGCCGCGATACCGGCTATTGCGACATGCTCTGGGATGGGCTGAAGCTGCGCTATTCCGAAAAAGACGGCACCATCAAGATCACCGATCGCAATGTCACGCGCGACGACAAGCCCAGCGATGCCAATCGCAAAAGCGGCGATCCGACAGCCGATCAGAAACTCTATTACGAGCCGCTGATCCGGCGCATGAACGGTGCCAAGCTGACCGGCGATGCCGCCGGAGGGTTCACCCTGACCACCGATCTCGGCCAGACCAAATTCACGCCGCTCCCGCGCGAAGGCCTGCCCCTGCTGACGGCATGGGTCAACGAGACCGGTGCGGATATGGACCAGCTCGACTATTGTGACGTGCCACAATTCTCGCAGCTTTATACCTTCGATGCGGGGCGCAGCTTCCGCGAGGCGCTCGAGGTCTTTGCCGCGCTACAGGCCTCGGAGGCCGCCGCCAACCGCATGGGACTGATGGAACCTCCGGACGAGGCCTCGAACCGCGAAACTCTGGGCAGCGCCTTCGAGGCGCGCCGCCCCGCCACCATTCTGGAAATGGCGATGTGGCGGCTGACCATCGAACCCGAGACGCCGCTACAGGATATCATCGAAGATATCAGCCGCCAGATCGGCACACCGGAATCCATGGCGGTCGTAACGCCCCTTATTCCCGCGCTTCCCGCAGCCGCAGCCTATAAGGCCAAACTGCGCGCGATCCGCGACGCGGGCACACCGCTGAATGCGCCGCTCTGCATGGATATGACCTTGGGCCTGCGGCAATAGCATCTGTGGCGGCGACATCCCTGCCCGAGACATCGCGCAAATGCAAAGGCCCCACCCGAGACGGGTAGGGCCAGTTCGCCAGAGTTTTCCCTTAGAGACAATAAGTGAAAAGGCGAAGGGTCAGGCGGCCAGTCGATAGCCGCCGGATTCGGTCACCAGAAGGCGCGCATTGGTGGGATCGGGCTCGATCTTCTGGCGCAGGCGGTAGATATGGGTTTCCAGCGTGTGGGTGGTCACGCCCGCATTATAGCCCCAGACCTCATGCAGCAGGATATCGCGCGGCACCACACCATCGGGGGCACGGTAGAGGAACTTGAGGATATTCGTCTCTTTCTCGGTCAGGCGGATCTTCTTGTCCTTATCGTCGACAAGCAGTTTGAGCGAGGGTTTGAACGTATATGGGCCAAGCTGGAATACGGCGTCTTCCGACTGTTCATGCGTGCGAAGCTGGGCGCGCAGGCGGGCCAGAAGCACGGGGAATTTGAACGGCTTGGTGATGTAGTCATTGGCCCCCGAGTCGAGACCCAGAATGGTATCGGCATCGGTGTCATGGCCGGTCAGCATCACGATGGGGCATTTCACGCCCTGCTTGCGCAGCTTCTTGCACAGCTCGCGACCATCGGTATCGGGCAGACCCACATCGAGGAGGACCAGATCATAAAGACCCGCCTTGGCCTTCTCGACAGCTTCGGCACCATTGCCCGCTTCGAAGACGTCGAAATCCTCCGTCGCGACCAGTTGCTCGGCCAGTGCTTCGCGCAGATCGGTATCGTCATCCACCAGAAGGATTTTCTTCAAACCTGACATTCATGCCTCCGTTCCGGCGGACAGGCCCGTCAAGGGTCACGGCACCGCCAAGTCGTTACTTACATTCTTCGGGTTAGACTTTGTGCCGATACGCGAATTCGGCAAGGGGGGTGAAATCTTTCTCACGCGGACGTGTCAAAATCACGAGATATGTTTCAATTTGTTTCAGCCCCCGCTATCAGTTTCGCATGATGACCGGTTCTCTTTGCCCCTCGCCTGCCGAACGACTCAATCGCGCCCGCGCCGATTTGCGCATGGGGCTGCCGGTCGTGCTTGATGAAACGACGCTGGCCGCCTCGGTGGAAAGCCTCGATCCGGCGCGCCTTGCGGCGATGCGTGCGCTGGGGCCGCTGACCCTTGCCATCACCTCATGGCGGGCCGAAACGCTGAAGGCCCGCGTCTATGACGGGGATCTGGCCCGTATCATGGTCACCGAAAGCGCCGATCTGCGCTGGCTACAGGCCATCGCGGACCCCGCGGACGACCTTGCAACCCCGATGAAGGGGCCCTTCAGAACCCAGCGCGAGGACGACGCCTCGGTTGCGCGAGCCGCGATCCGCTTGGTGAAATCGGCCCAGCTTCTGCCTGCCGCGCTTCTGGTTCAGGTGGCTGACGCGCCCGAGGGCCTGACCCGCCTGACCGTCACCGAAGCGATGGAAGGCATGGCGAACGAGGCCCGTTTCGCGCCTGTCTCTGCCGCACGGGTGCCGTTGCGGGCCTCCGAAGCGGGGCGCGTGCATGTGTTCCGCCCCGATAATGGTGCCGAAGAGCATTATGCCATCGAGATCGGCGCGCCCGACAGGATGAAGCCCGTTCTGGCGCGGCTGCATTCGGCCTGTTTTACCGGCGACGTGCTGGGGTCCCTGAAATGCGATTGCGGCCCGCAGCTTGATGCCGCCTTGCGCCAGATGGGCGAGGCAGGGGCCGGTGTCCTGCTCTACCTCAACCAAGAGGGGCGCGGCATCGGGCTGGCCAACAAGATGCGCGCCTATTCGCTACAGGATCAGGGATTTGACACGGTGGAGGCCAATCACCGGCTGGGCTTTGAGGATGACGAGCGCGATTTCCGTATCGGGGCGGCTCTGCTGAAACGGCTGGGCTTTTCCCAGACGCGGCTGCTGACGAACAATCCCAAGAAGGTCGCCATGTTGCAAAGCCACGGCATAGATGTGGTGGAGCGGGTGCCGCTGAAAGTTGGGATGAGCCGCTTCAACGCCAATTATCTGGCAACCAAAGCGGCAAAATCGGGGCATATCCTGTGATGCGCCTCACGCCGCGGGGGCTGTGGATGCGCGGGCGGGTTCTGCCGGTGGAAATCGGTCGTGGCGGGCTGTCGGAGGACAAGCACGAGGGCGACGGGGCCACGCCGGTCGGGACGCTCCGGATTGTCGGCATGCGCTACCGCGCCGACCGGATCGCCGCGCCTGCGGCCTGGGCCATACCCATCGGGCCGCGCGATCTGTGGTGCGATGCCTCCGGCCATCCCGCCTATAACCAGCAGGTCCGCGCCCCCTTCCCTGCCAGCCACGAGATACTGCGTCGCGCCGACCCGCTTTACGATATCATCCTGCTGACAAGCTGGAATTACCCACAGGCAGAAGACGGCAAAGGCTCCGCCATTTTCCTGCATCAACGCCGCCGCGCGGGCTTTCCGACGGCGGGCTGTCTGGCCTTTCGCCGCGATCACCTGATCTGGCTGGCGCAGAATGTGGAACAGGGCGAGACCCTCGTGATCCCGCCCCTTGCCTGTTACCCGCATCGGCACACGGCCAAGCCGCGCGACAAGGCCTAGGCTTTGGCGTAATCGCGCGCGCCGAAAATGGCCGATCCCACACGCACATGGGTCGCCCCCGCCGCAATCGCGTCCTCGAAATCCGACGACATCCCCATCGACAGCCCCCAAAGCCCGTTGCGGCCCGCCATCTCGGCCAGCGCATCGAAATGCGGGCGGGCGGGGGCGCCCTCGGGGGGGATGCACATCAGCCCCTGCACCGGCAGGTCCATCGCAATCAGCTCTTTCACGAAGGCGTCCAGATCTTCGGGCAGGATACCGGCCTTCTGCGGCTCGCGGCCCGTATTCACCTGCACGAAAAGATCGGGCGTTTCACCGCGCTCCTGCGCCAGATGGGCCAGCTTCTTGGCCAGCGACATCCGGTCGACCGAATGGATCGCCTCGAACAGCTCGACCGCCAGCTTGGCCTTGTTCGATTGTAGCGGCCCGATCATTTCCACCCGCACATCGGGATAGGTCTCGCGCCAGCTTGGCCATTTGCCTTGCGCTTCCTGCACGTAGTTTTCCCCGAACAGCCTGTGGCCCTGCGCCAGAACGGCCTCGACACGTTCGGCAGGCTGGACCTTGGAGACCGCGATCAGCTGCACCGACCCCAGCGCACGCCCCGCACGTTTCTCGGCGCTCGCGATGCGCTCGATAATGTCTTCCAGCCCCATGATCCTGTCCTTTGCCTAAACCTCGTCGGGCGCAAGACACCACGCGACAGACAAAAAGGCAAAGCACAAATGCAAAAGAGCGGGCACAAGGCCCGCTCTTTCCGTTCAATCCGGTTAGGGATTAGAACGAGAACTTCATGCCGAGGTCGTACATGACATCGGTGTCGTCCAGGTTCGAGTCAGCGATACCGCCTTTGACCGACAGACCGCCGCCCAGATCGTATTCTGCGCCCAGACCGTACCAGGTCACGTCGTCCGAACCGTCAGTGAAGTAAACGCCATCGTCCAGCTCAGCGTATTGGACGTAGCCACCGAAGGTCCATGCGTCCATGGTGTAGTCGGCGCCGATTGCGAAGTAGTTGTCAACCGGGTTGTCTTTGCCGCCTTTAGCGTAGACTGCTTTCACGTTCAGGTCGTTGAACGCGCCAACAAATGCCAGCTCAACCTGGTCCATTTTGTTTGCGGTGTACTCTTCGAGATACAAATCACCGGTGGTTGCATCGGTCAGAACCGTACCGGTGGTCAGGCCGGTGCCGAAGTTGCCAGCATCGTTGCTGTCAGCATATTCGTAGCCGATACCGAAGGTGTAGTTCTGCCAGGTGTAGGCAGCTGCAACAGCCATCTCTTGGTGATCGTTCTGATCGGTGTAGCCTTCTTTGCCATCCGAGAACGATGCTGCCAGCGAGATCGGGCCGGTCGAGTAGGTGTACAGCAGAACGGGGTTTTCGTTGCCTGCGATACCGAGGTTGCTGTCGCCGGTCAGGTACGCGATGTCGTTGCCGAGACGGCCTTCTTCGTCGCCCAGATCGGTGTAGCCAACTTCGTAGAAGTCGCCCCACAGTGCTTCGGGTGCGCCAACTGCGTCGCCCATTTCAACACGGCCGAACGAACCCGAAACGAACACGGTGCCCGCGCCGCCTTTGGATGCCGAAGCGCCGTTTTCGTCTTCTTGGTCAACACGGAACGAACCGCCGAATGCGATACCCGAGTCCGACTCACCCGACAGGGTGAATTTCACACGTGCACGGCTCGAGAAGTTGATCGCGTCGTCAACCGACTTGACACCCATACGGCCGTCGCCCGAAAGCGAAACTTCTGCTGCTGCGACGCCTGCGGACAGGACCAGAGCGGTCGTCGCGAAGAGAACCTTTTTCATCGTTTTCCCTCATTGTCTCTAAGGTCAGCCCCAACTCAGGGAAATCCGAATTGGGTATGGCAGTCTTTTCACCCTCTGCGCCGCGCAATGCAACGAAAAGCAAAGCCTCGTGAGCACAGGCATATTTGCGTGGTGCACTCTTGCCACACCCCGCCACACGGCGCGGCCCCGCCAATGCGCCCTTTTCTGGCAGTGTGATGACGAATGTTTAAAGGGAAATGCCTTGTCCCCTCTTGGGCCATAAGATAAGGACAAAACCAATAGACGACACTAGATCCTGCGCGCGTGTATGAAGTGTGTGTGGCAGGCGATCAGGGGGCAGCGTTTTGATGACGATCCAAAAGACCATCCGCATGACGGCAGTTGGCGGCCTTATTCTGTCTCTGGCTGCATGCGGCCATAATTTCACGTGGAATCAGAAAAATGCGCCCGAGGGCGGATATCGCGATGTTTCGAAAGAATCGCATATGAGCGATGATGTCGAAGGCGCGACCCGCACGAATCCGGCGGATCGTGGCCCGCGTTCGACGCTGTTCGATCTGTTCAAAAACAATGACGACCCGAATGTGACGGTCGAGGTGAACAAATATATCTGGCAGGCCAGCCTTGATGTGCTCGATTTCCTGCCGATCCAGTCGGTCGACCCGTTCACCGGCGTGATCGTCACCGGCTATGGCACCCCGCCCGGCGGTGGCCGTGCCTATCGTGCCACGATCCATGTCACGGACCCGGCACTGGATGCGCGCTCGTTGAAAGTCGCGCTCGAATCGCGTGGCGGGACGGTATCGGCGGAAACCGTGCAGGCGGTCGAGGATGCGATCCTGACCCGCGCCCGCCAGCTGCGCGTGGCCGATTCGAAGCTGTAAGCGGCCCCGACAGAGGTTCCGAAACGCCCGGCCAAGTGCCGGGCGTTTTGCATAGGGGCCATGCTTTATCCCCAAGCTGTCTGGACCTTGGCCCTGTGGACAGTGTAGCAAGCACGTAAATACAGTAATTCGCAGCTCAAGGGGCGAGACATGGCGCAATACGCACCGAGCCAGACCGAACAGAAATGGCAAGACGCATGGGCGGAGGCCGGTGTTTTCACCGCCAAGCCCGATGCCGATAAAGAGAAATACTATGTGCTCGAGATGTTCCCCTATCCGTCGGGGCGCATCCATATGGGCCATGTGCGCAACTACACCATGGGGGATGTGGTTGCCCGTTACAAAATGAGCTGCGGTCTGGCCGTGCTGCACCCGATGGGCTGGGACGCCTTCGGGATGCCCGCCGAGAATGCCGCGATGGCCTCGGGCGGTCATCCGAAAGACTGGACCTATGCCAATATCGAGACGATGAAGGGCCAGTTGCGCCCGCTGGGCTTCTCGCTTGACTGGACGCGCGAATTCGCGACCTGCGATCCGGAATATTACGGCCAGCAGCAGGCGATGTTCCTTGATATGCTGGAAAAGGGTCTGGTCTATCGCAAGAATGCCGTCGTGAACTGGGATCCGGTCGATATGACCGTTCTGGCCAACGAACAGGTGATCGACGGCAAGGGCTGGCGCTCGGGCGCGGATGTCGAGCGTAAGGAACTGACGCAATGGTTCTTCAAGATCTCCGATATGGCGGGCGATCTTCTGGACAGCCTCGATAATCTGAAGGACTGGCCCGAGAAGGTGCGCCTGATGCAGGCCAACTGGATCGGCAAGTCGCAGGGCCTCGAATTCGGCTTTGAAACGCTGAATGCGCCTGCCGGTTTTGAGACCATCGACTGCTATACCACCCGTCCCGACACACTGATGGGCGCGGGCTTTGTGGGGATCTCGCCCGATCACCCGCTGGCGAAAGAGCTGGAGAAGGGCAACCCCGAGTTTGCCGCCTTCCTCGCGGACTGTCGCAAGGGCGGCACCACCGAAGAAGCCATCGAGACCGCCGAGAAGCTGGGCCGCGACACCGGCATCCGCGTGAAACACCCGCTGGACCCGAATTGGGAACTGCCCGTCTGGGTCGCCAACTTCATCCTGATGGATTACGGCACCGGCGCGATCTTCGGCTGCCCCGCCCATGACGAGCGCGATTTCGAATTTGCCACCAAATATTCGCTGCCGATCACCCCTGTCTTCACCGCCGAAGGCGCGGAAGAGGCGGCGCTGACCGAAGCCTTCGTTCCCGCCAAAACCGAGAAGGTCCGCTATATCCGCGGATTCGCGGGCAATGACCTGCAAACCGGCGAAGAGGGCGTAGCTACAGCGATCAAGTTCGCCGAAGACAAGGGCTTTGGCAAAGGCGTGACCAAGTTCCGCCTGCGCGACTGGGGCCTGTCGCGTCAGCGCTATTGGGGCTGCCCGATTCCGGTTGTCCATTGCCCGACCTGCGGCGTGGTCCCCGAATCGAAGGCCAATCTGCCCGTCCGCCTGCCCGATGACGTCGCTTTCGACGTGCCCGGCAACCCGCTGGACCGTCACCCGACATGGCGCGATTGCACCTGCCCGAAATGTGGGGCAGCGGCCAAGCGTGAAACCGACACGATGGACACCTTTGTGGACAGCTCGTGGTATTACTCGCGCTTCACCTGCGCGCGGGCCGATACGCCCACCACCGACGAGACGAAATACTGGATGAATGTCGACCAGTATATCGGCGGCATCGAGCATGCGATTCTCCACCTGCTGTACTCGCGCTTCTTCGCCCGTGCGATGAATGAGACCGGCCATCTGCCCGATTCGGCCCGCGAGCCCTTCAACGCGCTGTTCACCCAAGGCATGGTGACCCATGCGATCTTCAAGACCACCGGAGCAGACGGTCGCCCCGTCTATCACTATCCCGAACAGGTCGAAGAGCGCGAAGACGGCACCTATGTGAAGGAAACGGGCGAGAAGGTCACCGTGGTGCCCTCGGCCAAGATGTCGAAATCGAAGAACAACGTCGTGGACCCGATGAATATCATCCGCGATTTCGGCGCCGATACCGCACGCTGGTTTGTTATGTCCGACAGCCCGCCCGAGCGTGATGTCGAATGGACGGCGGCCGGTGCGGAAGCCGCCAGCAAGTTCCTTGCCCGTGTCTGGCGCATTGCCAATGACATCGCGGAAGGGGCCGATGGCGAGGCAAAGGCCGATGAAGACCTGATGCGCGCGACCCATAAGGCCATCGACGAGATCACCAAATCCATCGAGGGCTTCGCCTTCAACAAGGCGATCGCGAAACTCTATGAACAGGCCAACACCCTGTCGAAAACGCAGGCCTCGAATGCGGCCCGCCGCGAGGCAATGAAGCTGACCGCGCAGCTGATGTCGCCGATGGTGCCGCATTTGGCCGAGGATATCTGGGCGTTGATGGGCGGCGAGGGTTTCGTGGTGAAAGCCGCTTGGCCCAAGGCCGATCCGGCGTTGGTGGTGGATGACAACGTCACCCTGCCGATCCAGATCAATGGCAAGCGCCGCTCGGAACTGAGCGTGCCGAAGGATATGCCCAAAGACGAGGTTGAAAAACGGGTTCTGGCAGACGAGCATGTGCAAAAGGCGCTGGCCGGTGGGCAGCCCAAGAAACTGATCGTTGTTCCGGGGCGTATCGTCAATGTGGTCATCTAACCGCCGAACCTTCCTGCTGGGGGCGCTTGCCGCCCCCGCTTTGGCCGCTTGCGGCTTCACTCCCGCCTATGGCCCGCAGGGCGGTGGCGCGAAACTCCTGTCGGCCTTGCAGGTCGATGCCCCCCAAAGCCAGGACGACTTCGCCTATCGCCGCCGCCTGTCCGAACGTCTGGGTCCGGCGCAAACTCCGCGCTACCGCCTGTCCTACACGATCACCACCGGCGTCATGGGGCAGGCCATTAGCCAGGACGATGTGACCAACCGCTATTCGCTCAACGGAACGGCCACCTACCGGCTGTATGATATGGCCAATGATGCGGTCCTGTTGACGGGGCGTGTCAGCTCCTTCACCAGCTGGTCGGCAACCGGCACCATTGTTGCTACCCAGACCGCCGAGCGCGACGCCCATAAACGCCTGATGCGTATTCTGGCAGACCAGACCGTGACACGGCTTCTGGCGCAGGCCGGATCGCTTCCCGAATAACCCCATGCGGGCCGTTCCGGCCTTTGCAAGCAAGACCGGCCCAAGAAAGACTCTGGCATGAAACTGACCGGCGCCGCTGCCACACGCTATTTTGCCAAGCCCGATCCAGACCGTATGGGACTGCTGATCTTCGGGGCGGATGCGATGCGGGTGGCCTTGCGCCGACAAGAGATGTTGAAGGCGCTTCTGGGGCCCACCGCCGAAGAAGAGATGCGGCTGACCCGCATCGAAGCCTCCGAGCTGCGCCGCGACAGTGCCTTGCTGGCCGATGCCGTCAAAGCCGTGGGCTTCTTCCCCGGCCCTCGGGCGGTTTTCGTGGAACAGGCAACCGACGGTCTGACCGATGCCATCGCAGCGGCGGTCAAGGACTGGCATGCGGGGGACGCACAGATTGTGGTCACCGCAGGGTCGCTGACCGCCAAATCCAAGCTGCGCAAGGTCTTCGAGACCCATCAGAACGCCTATGCCATCGGCATCTATGACGACCCGCCCTCGCGCGAGGAAATCGAGGATATCCTCAAACGCGCGGGCATTGCCCAGATGACGCCCGAGGCCACGACAGACCTGCATAACCTCGCCCGCGCCCTTGATCCGGGTGACTTCCGGCAAACGGTTGATAAGCTTGCGCTTTATATGCATGGCGAAAGCGCCCCTGTCACCCCCGCCGATATCCATGCCTGCGCGCCCGCCACCATCGAGGCAGGCACGGATGATCTGTTGAACATCGTTGCCGAAGGCCGCGCCAATGAGCTGGGGCCCATGATGACCCGCCTGACCGGTCAGGGTATCCAGCCCGTCGCACTTGCCATTCAGGCGCTGCGCCACTTCCGCGCCCTCCATGCTGCGGCCTCCGACCCCGGCGGCCCCGGAGCAGGCATCGCCAAGATGCGCCCGCCCATCTTCGGCCCACGCCGCGACCGGATGCAAAGACAGGCGCAAAGCTGGGGCATGTTCCGTCTGGAAGAGGCGCTCCAGATCCTGATCGAGACCGACCTCACCCTGCGGTCCGCCTCGCGCGCACCACAAATGGCCCTGATCGAGCGTGCCTTCCTTCGGCTGTCGATGATGGCCAGACGATGACGGCGCTGGTCATTGGCGCAGGCCCTGCGGGGCTGATGGCCGCCGAACAGATCGCCCGCGCAGGCCACCGCGTGACCGTGGCAGATGCGATGCCCACCCCTGCCCGCAAATTCCTGATGGCGGGCAAATCGGGGCTGAATCTCACCAAAGACGAACCGCCCGAGGCCCTTGCCGCCCATTACCCCGAGGCATGGATCCGCCCCTATGTCACATCCTTCGGCGCCGCGCAGATGCAGGCCTTCGCCCGCGACCTCGGCATCGACATCTTCACGGGCTCCAGCGGACGCGTCTTCCCCACCGGCATGAAAGCCTCGCCTTTCCTGCGCGCATGGCTCGCCCGCCTCGACAGCCTCGGCGTCACAAGACACCAACGCTGGCACTGGACGGGCTGGGACGGCACCGCCGTCCTTTTCAACACCCCCGACGGCCCGCAAAGACTGACCCCCAAGGTCTGCGTCCTCGCCTTGGGCGGTGCCTCATGGCCCAAACTCGGCTCGACAGGCGGCTGGACCGACGCGCTCAAGGCAAAAGGCGTCCTCCTCACCCCCTTCCAACCCGCCAATATGGGCTTCCACATCGACTGGTCGCCCCATATGCACCCCCATTTCGGCAGCCCGCTGAAATCCATCGCGCTCATTACCCCGACCCGCAGCCTGAAAGCAGAATGCGTTCTCTCTGCCCGAGGGCTGGAAGGCGGCGGCATCTATGAACTCTCGGCCGAATTGCGCAATGGCGCCCCGCTGGCACTGGACCTGCTGCCCGACACGCCACTCGACGCACTTGCACAGAAACTCGCCAAACCCCGCGGCAAGGCAAGCCTCTCCAACCACCTGCGCAAAATCACCAGACTCGACCCGACCAAACTGGCACTCCTGAACGAATGGGCCCGCCCGCTGCCCTCTGACCCAGTCCAACTGGCCCGACGCCTGAAACATCTCCCCACTCCCTTGGGCGCGCCCTTCCCGATCACCGAAGCCATCTCCACGGCAGGCGGCATCGCCGCCACGGCCCTGACAGACGGCCTCGAACTCACAGCCATCCCCAACACCTTCGCCGCAGGGGAAATGCTCGACTGGGAGGCCCCGACAGGCGGCTACCTGCTGACCGCCTGCTTCGCCACCGGATATGCCGCAGGCCGCGCCGCCGCCCGAAGGCTCTCAACCCTTCCAGCTGCCTGACCTTCCAGCTGCCTGAAATATCCCGGGGTGAATGGCCCGCAAGGGCCAGAGGGGCAGAGCCCCTGCCGCGATTGTATCCATCACAAGCCCCCGCTTGACGCGCCAGAGCATTCCCCCGACTGTGGCCGCAAGACAGGGAGCCCCCATGCAAAACCAACGCCTTTTCACCCCGATCCTGATCGGATCCGCCATTATCCTGATGATCAGCTTCGCCATCCGCGCAAGTTTCGGGGTCTTCCAGATCCCGATCGCCGAAGAGTTCAGCTGGCCCCGCGCCGAGTTCTCGCTCGCCATCGCCATCCAGAACCTGTTCTGGGGGATCGGCCAACCCATTTTCGGGGCCATCGCCGAACGTTTCGGCGACCGTCGGGCAATCATTCTGGGGGCCTTCCTTTACGCCGCAGGGCTGGTCTTTTCCTCCTTCGCGACAACGGCTCTGCAACACCAGTTTCTTGAAACCCTCGTCGGGTTCGGCATTGCGGGCACAGGCTTTGGCGTCATCCTCGCCATCGTCGGGCGGGCCAGCTCCGACAAGAACCGGTCTCTGGCGCTTGGCATCGCCACGGCCGCAGGGTCGGCGGGGCAAGTCTTCGGTGCCCCTCTGGCCGAGATCCTGCTGGCCTTCATGAGCTGGCAGAGCGTCTTCATAATCTTCGCCCTGATGATCCTTGCCACCCTCTCCCTGCTGCCCATGCTGCGCGCCCCCGAGGCCAGCGCCCCGAACGGTCCGAGCGAAAGCATGGGGCAGGTGCTGGGCCGCGCGTTCCGCGACCCGAGCTATTCGCTGATTTTTATCGGCTTCTTCTCCTGCGGCTACCAGCTTGGCTTCATCACGGCGCATTTCCCCGCCATGATTACCGAAATGTGCGGCGCCATCGCTCCCGGCTCGCTTCTGGCAGGGCTCGGCATCGAGACAACCTCGGCGCTTGGGGCGGTCTCGATTGCCGTCATCGGCATGGCCAATATCGCAGGCACCGTCTTTGCGGGCTGGGCCGGCCATCGCTGGTCCAAGAAATACCTGCTGGCCACGGTTTATCTGGGCCGGACGATTGCGGCAGGGGCCTTCATCCTGTTGCCGATCACCCCTGCCTCTGTGCTGGTCTTCTCGCTGGTGATGGGCGCGTTGTGGCTGGCCACGGTGCCGCTGACCTCAGGGCTGGTGGCTCAGATTTACGGGCTGCGCTATATGGGCACGCTCTACGGGGTGGTGTTTTTCAGCCATCAGCTTGGGGCGTTTCTGGGCGTCTGGCTGGGCGGGCGGTTTTACGACATCTACGGCAATTACACCGCGGTCTGGTGGGTGGGCGTCGGGGTCGGGCTGCTCTCGGCCATCATCCATCTGCCCGTGAGAGAACGCCCGCTGGACCTGCAAACCGCCTGAGCCAGCACGCAACGAAAGCCCCGCATCTGCGGGGCTTTTTCCTTCAGGCACCGCTTGTCGCGTCAGAACGCATAGCTTACCCCGATATTCACCGCATTGGTGACAAGATCCGTCGTCAGGCTGCCGCCCTGCTTGAAATCCACATCATTGCGCGACCATGTAAACTGGTATTCGCCAAAGGCCGACCAGCGTTCGGTAAAAGCATAGCTGACGCCCGCGCCCAGCCGGACCGCAGGACCGCCCAGCTGATACCCCCAGGTGCGGTCATTGGCCGTCACCGTCTCAACATGCGGGATGGACACCCCGACCCCTCCCAGCACATAGGGCGTCACCTCTGGCCGCAGCACACCGGGCCAGCGATACATCACATTGACCGTGGCGATATTCAGCCCGTCCGAAAACTCGAAATGCGACATACCGGCCTTGGCCAATGTGGCGCGATCGGCATAGACCTTGGTATGCGTAAACTCCGCGCCCCAGCCAAAACGGGCATCCTGCCAGCGGGTGATACGCGCCCCCCAGTAATAGGGGGCCGTCCAGGAGTTCCCGTCCCAACCGGCTGTAAAGTCGCGGTCACCAAGGTCGAGATGATCGCGGATCCTGACCCCCGAATGCGGAGCGGACTGGCCGCCCAGATAGACCGAGACGTCCGTTTCAGCCAATACGGGTTCAGCCAGCGCAAGCCCCGCGCACCCGCAGGCGACAATTCCGCAGGCAACGCCCCTTGCACGGACCCGCATCGCTCATACTCCCTTTCTGGTACGCAATGGCTTGGCCCGACGCAGCGCGAAAACCTGCGCCGGAAGCCACGCTCCTACGGCAAGAACCGGACGCATCCCGCGACGGGCTGCACGACCCGCCGCTTTCGCGCCCCGTCTCAGCACCCGCCGCATGAAGCTTTCGCGCCGGAACAGGCCATTGCAGGCGATCCCCCAGATCGCGCCCGCCAGAACCTGCCAGATGTCATGATTATGCGACTGGATACGGCTGGCACCGGTGAATGCCGCTGCCAGAATCACAGCCCCCTTTGCCACAGGGCTGGAAAGCAGGCAGCTGTTCACAAGGCTTGCAGCCCCGAATGTGGCCGTCGCGGTATGGCCCGAGGGGAAGCCATAAGGCTTGCCATTGGGCCGCGTGTTCAGCGGAATATCCCCAAGCGTGCGTTTGGTGCCGTGAATTCCGGCAAACAGCACCACATAGCGGCCCAGATATTCGAGGCCATTGCCATTGGCGATCTCGCAGCCCAGCGCCAGAACCGGCAGCGCGATTTGCAGGTGGTCGCCATAGCGGCGCGGGCTGGGTGGGCTAAGCGCGATCACCAGCGCCAGAATCCCCATCACCAGAAGCGGCACCCGCTTTGCACGCAGGCGGCGGCCCGAAGACAGGGAAAAGCTGCGCAAAGGCTGGTTGATCATGGACCACTCCACAACATAAAACGTTGTGGAGAGTTTTCGGAAACGAACCTTACAACCAGATGACAGCCTGTCGGAAAAGGCCGTCTAGCGCGCGTCCTGATCCAGCCCCTGATCTAGCAGAGCCTGCAATCCGGTGCGATAATCGGGATATTTCAGCGTGACGCCCAGCTCATCCTTGATGCGGTCGTTCTTCACGCGGCGCGATTCAGAATAGAAACTGCGCGCCATCGGCGACATCTCGGCGCTATCGAAATCGACCACGGGTGGTTTGGGCAGGTTCAGCAACTCGGCAGCATAGGCCAGCACCTCGCCCGGATCGATGGGGCAATCGTCGCAGACATTCCACGCCCCCGCCAGATCACGGCGCAGGATCGCGGCATGGACCACCTGCGCGATATCCTCGACATGGATGCGCGAAAACACCTGCCCCGGTTTGTTGATGATACGGGCCTTGCCTTGGCGCACCTTTTCGAAAGGACCTCGTCCCGGACCATAGATACCCGCCAGCCGGAACAGATTGACCGGAATATCGGCAATCTGGCCCAGACGCGTCCACATCTCTTCGGCCTGAAGGCGGGCGCGCCCCCGCGCGGTAGAGGGCGTGCGCTCGGAATATTCATCCACCCAGCCGCCCTCACGGTCGCCATAGACGCCGATGGTGGACAGATAGCCGATCCATTCGAGCTGCGGCGCATGGGCGATCTCCATCGCAGCGCAGGCCAGCACTGGGTCCATCTGGTCCTCGCCACGCTCGGGCGCCACGGATGACAGGATATGCGTGGCCTCATCCAGAGGCAGCACCGACGGATCATCAGGCGCGGTCCAGATAATCGGCTTGACCCCCTGCGCCTCGGCCAAAGCAGCACTTTCTTCCGTGCGGACGGTGCCATAGACCGTCCAGCCATTCTCGATCAGCGCCGGAGCAATCGCGCGGGCCGAATAGCCATGCCCGATGGAAAGAAGGGTCTTCATGGCTTTGCCTCGCTATGTTTGTCGATATGGCCCAGATCGCGGTCGGGTTCGATCACATCGCGGATGCGGCGCTTGATCTCTTTGGGTTCGGGGAAGCCGCCATCGCGCTTGCGCTCCCAGATCAGATCGCCATCCAGCCGGATTTCATAGACCCCGCCATAGCCGGGGATCAGCGAGACCTCGGCCAGATCCTCGGTGAAGGTCTGCAACAGTTCCTGCGCCATCCATCCGGCACGCAAAAGCCAGTTGCAGCCGGTGCAATAGGTGATCGAGATCTTGGGTTTTCGCATCTGTGTCATACGGAAGATGTAGCGCGGACAAAACGTCAAAACAACGCATGATGTTCGCACCATCTTGCGTTGTGGAAAAACCCAAGACACAGTGGGACATGGATATGAACACACTGAAAACATGGCCCGAAGCCGCCACGCGCCTGATTGCCGTGGCCGCAGGGCGCGCGCCCGCCGATCTGGTGATCCGTCAGGGCAAATGGGTCAATGTCCACACCCGCGAGGTGCTGGACGGCCATGATATCGCGATTGCCGATGGCCGCATTGCGGCCGTAGCGCCCGATCTGTCGGCCTCTATCGGCCCCGAGACAGAGGTGATCGAGGCCAATGGGCGTTTCATGCTGCCCGGTCTATGTGATGCGCATATGCATATCGAAAGCGGCATGCTGACACCGGCGGAATTTGCCGCAGCCGTAATCCCGCATGGCACCACCACCATGTTCACCGACCCCCATGAGATCGCCAATGTGCTTGGCCTTCAGGGTGTGCGGATGATGCATGACGAAGCTGCCCTTCAGCCGGTGAATATCTTCACCCAGATGCCGTCCTGCGCGCCCTCGGCTCCGGGGCTGGAGACGACGGGCTTCGAGATTTCCCCCGAGGATGTGGCCGAGGCAATGACCTGGCCCGGTATCATCGGTCTGGGCGAGATGATGAACTTCCCCGGAGTGGTGAATGCCGACCCCAAGATGCTGGCCGAGATTGCCGCGACCCAAGACGCGGGCAGGACGGTGGGCGGGCATTATGCCTCGCCCGATCTTGGCGCGCCCTTCCGCGCCTATGTGGCGGGCGGTCCGGCGGATGACCACGAGGGCACCTGCGAGGCCGATGCGATTGCCCGCATGCGGCAGGGGATGCGCGCGATGGTGCGGCTCGGGTCGGCTTGGTATGATGTGGAAAGCCAGATTACCGCCATCACCCAAAAGGGTCTGGACCCGCGCAATTTTATCCTTTGCACCGATGACTGCCACTCCGGCACTCTGGTGAATGACGGTCATATGAACCGCGTCTACCGTCATGCGGTGGATTGCGGCGCCGATCCGCTGGTGGCTTTGCAGATGTGCACGATCAACACCGCCACCCATTTCGGGCTGGAGCGCGAGCTGGGCTCGATCACGCCGGGCCGTCGGGCGGATATTATCCTGTCCTCGGATCTCAAGACCCTGCCGGTGGAACATGTGATCGCGCGGGGCCAAACGGTCGCGATGAATGGCACGCTGATGGTCGAGTGTCCGCATTACGACTGGCCGCCCGCGGCTCGGCAGACGGTGAAGCTGGGCAAACGGCTGGACGCCGATGACTTCATCATCGACGCACCCGAGGGCGCCAATGAGGTCACCGCCCGCGTGATCGGGGTTGTGGAAAACCAGGCGCCTACCCGCGCGCTGACCGCCACCCTGCCCGTCACCGAGGGCCGCGTGGAGGCCCAAGGCGAGGTCGCCCAGATCGCGCTGGTCGAACGCCATCGCGCCACGGGGCAGGTCACCAACGGGTTTGTGTCGGGCTTTGGCTATAAAGGCCGGATGGCGATGGGGTCCACCGTGGCCCATGACAGCCACCATATGATCGTTGTCGGCACCGACCGCGAGATGATGGCCAAATGCGCCAACCGTCTGGGCGAGATGGGCGGCGGGATCTCGGTCTGGAAGGATGGCGAGGAACTGGCCTCGGTGCCGCTGCCGATCGCGGGGCTGATGTCGGATGATCCGGCGGCCACCGTGGCCAAACGCGCCGATGCGATGGTCGCGGCGATGGCCGCCTGCGGCTGCACCCTGAACAACGCCTATATGCAGCACAGCCTGCTGGCCCTTGTGGTGATCCCCGAAATCCGGATCTCGGACCTTGGCCTTGTGGATGTGACGAAATTCGAACTGACGGAGCTTTTTGAATGAGTGAGCGCCTCGAAATCCAGATGCCCGCCTCGGCCGAGCCGGAATTCTTTGATGATGCAAAGGCCGCCGTGGCCCGAGTGATCGCGCTTTACGAAGAGGCGACCGGCTTCCTGCTGGAGAAGTTCAACGCCACGATGGAAAGCGGTCAGGCCGCCACGCGGTATCGCGCCTTCTATCCGGAAGTTAGGGTCACCGTGGCCTCGCATCTCAAACATGACAGCCGGCTGAGCTTTGGCCATGTGCCGGTGCCGGGGGTCTTTGCCACCACGATCACCCGCCCCGATCTGTTCCGTAACTATCTGACCCAGCAGCTGGACCTGATGATCCGCAATCACGGCATCAAGGTGCAGGTGGGGCCTTCGGACACCGCGATGCCGGTGCATTTCGCCGTGGCGTCAAAACCCGATGTGACGATCCCGCAGGAAGGCGCGCTTGATTTCTCGCTGCGCGATGTCTTCGATGTGCCCGATCTGGCGAATATGAACGATGATATCGTCAATGGCACCTTCACTGTGGGGCCTGATGGCACCAAACCTCTGGCGCCCTTCACCGCCCAGCGGGTGGATTATTCGCTGGCGCGGCTGTCGCATTACACCGCGACCTCGGCCGAGCATTTCCAGAACCATGTGCTGTTTACCAACTACCAGTTCTATGTGGATGAATTCGAGAAGATGGCCCGCGAGAAACTGGCTGATCCGTCTTCGGGCTATACCAGCTTTGTCGCTCCGGGGAATTTCGAGATCACCGATCCTCAGGGCGATATTCCGGGGCTGGCGAAACTGCCGCAGATGCCCACCTATCATATGAAGAAACCCGATGGTCAGGGGATCACGCTGGTCAATATCGGGGTCGGCCCGTCGAATGCCAAAACCGCGACCGACCATATTGCCGTGCTGCGTCCGCATGCCTGGCTGATGGTGGGCCATTGCGCGGGGCTGCGCAATTCGCAGAAGCTGGGGGATTTCGTGCTGGCCCATGCTTACCTGCGCGAAGACCATGTGCTGGATGATGACCTGCCGATCTGGGTGCCGATCCCGCCCTTGGCCGAGATTCAGGTGGCGCTTCAGGATGCGGTGGCCGAGGTCACCCAGCTTGAGGGCTATGAACTCAAGCGCATCATGCGCACAGGCACCGTGGCCAGTATCGACAACCGCAACTGGGAGCTACGCGACCAGACAGGCCCCGTGCAAAGGCTCAGCCAGTCCCGCGCCGTGGCGCTGGATATGGAAAGCGCCACGATTGCCGCCAACGGGTTCCGCTTCCGTGTGCCCTATGGCACGCTTCTCTGCGTGTCGGACAAGCCGCTGCATGGCGAGCTGAAGCTGCCCGGCATGGCCACCGAATTCTACCGCACGCAAGTGGCCAACCATCTACAGATCGGGGTGCGCGCGATGGAACTGATCTCGGCCATGCCGCTGGATCGCATCCACAGTCGCAAATTGCGAAGCTTTGAAGAAACCGCCTTCCTCTAAATGGGTCTCGCCTGCCAATCATGCAGAATTCATGTATCGCGCGCGATTTTTCGCGCGTGACATATGAAAAACCCTTGCAGGCGCGCGAAAAACCGTGTGTTACAAGGCCCACGAGCGATTTTCGCGCCTGATAATTGATCCCGCAAAAGCGGGGCGACAAAGAGGAATATTTGATGTCGAAACCGATGACCAAAACCCAACTGGTGACCGCTCTGGCCGAAACCATGGGTTCGGATAAGAAGACTGCATCGGCAGCTCTGGATGCGATCAGCGAAATCGTGACCAAAGAAGTGGCTGAAGGCGGCGCTGTGACGCTTCCGGGTCTTGGCAAATTCATGTGCAAAGATCGCCCCGAGCGTCAGGTCCGCAACCCCGCCACCGGCGAAACCATGACCAAACCGGCAGACCGTCAGGTGAAAGTCACCATCGCAAAAGCGCTGAAAGACTCGGTCAACGGCTAATTTCGCCGACAAACGACATCTTGGAGAGGGTCGCCGTTACTTCGCGCGGCCCTCTTTTCGTATCGGATAGGACAATCATGGATTTCCGTGCAATTTTCATGGGGCTGGCCTTTGCCCTGATGTGGTCTTCGGCCTTCACGTCCGCCCGGATCATTGTCACCGAGGCCCCGCCAATGGCGGCGCTGGCCGCGCGGTTCCTGCTGTCGGGTCTTGTCGGATGCGGACTTGCCGCCGCTTTAGGCCAGAGCCTGCGGCTCAGTGCCGCCCAATGGCGCGGCGTGATCATCTTCGGTCTGTGCCAGAACGCGATCTATCTGGGGCTCAATTTCATCGCCATGCAATGGGTGGGGGCCTCGGTTGCCTCGATCATCGCCTCAACCATGCCGCTGATCGTGGCCGGACTGAGCTGGATCGTATTGCGTGACCGGATGAAGCCGCTCGGTCTTGCCGGTCTGGTGCTTGGCATTCTGGGAGTTGCCATCATTATGGGCGCGCGTCTTTCGGGCGGGATCAGCCCGATGGGGGTGGCATTGTGCTTTGCGGGCGCAATGGCGCTGGCCGTGGCGACCTTGGCCGTGCGCGGCGCGACCTCGGGGGGCAATGTGCTGATGACCGTCGGCTTGCAGATGTTTGTCGGAGCCATTCCGCTCAGCCTGCTTTCGGCCTTCTTCGAGCCGCATGATATCATCTACACACCGAAACTGGTGATCGCCTTTCTGTATACCGCCTTGGTGCCCGGTGTTCTGGCGACGTGGGTCTGGTTCCTTCTGGTCGAGCGTCTGGGCCCGATCAAGGCGGCCACATTCCACTTCCTGAACCCCTTCTTCGGCGTCGCACTCGCCGCGATCATCCTGCACGAACCTCTGGGCTTGGGCGATTTCATCGGTGTGGCCGTGATCACGCTGGGCATTATCGCCGTGCAATATTCCAAACGCAGCCCCTCGCAACTGAAGCTGACCCCCAGCACCACCCAAGAGCCCGCCCCCTCTGGCCACTAGGGGCTTGGCCCTGCGGGCGGTCGCGCCAGAGGGGCTGGCAGGCGCGGGCGTCCGCTTTCCGCCCCTCGCAGAACAGAACCGGCGGGCTTATTTCAGGATGGCGCGCAACCGTTCCAGCGCGGCATCGGCCTTGGCGGCAGACTCGGCCAGCCCGTCGGCCACATCACCGCGCAGATCGTCCGTCATACTGTCGCGGCGCAGGATCTTGGCACCGGACCGCGTCACCGATGTCAGATTGGCCAGCGTATGCGCGATGTCCCGCAATTCCTCGCGCAGGTCGGTTTCGGTCCGCCTGCGGATATCCGTGCGCTTGGCACAGATCAGGATATGCTGGATCCGGTTGTCACGATCTTGTAGCGGCATCATGGTGACATCCCAATGGGTGGCATATCCCGGCCCGTGCCAAACCGTCTGGAAACCGCTCCGCTGCCCCTGAAACGCCAGATCGACACAGCTCCGCGCGGTCGCCCCGTCCGGACCCTCAAGCACATCGGCCCAAGCCTGCGTACAGATCTCGACAAATCCGGTATCCCCCAACAAGACCCCGTGCCGATGGGCGGCCACGATGAGGTTCTGCCTGTCGAGGATCAGCGCACAGGTCTCTGCCGGCGGCGTCGCATCCGTGCCGGATGTCTCGACCTCGGTATATTCGGCAGGGGCCGAAAATCCCTGCGCCTGCAGAAATTCCTTTACCAACAACATAGGCTTGTTCCGCTGAAATCGTCGTTCTGCGGCCAGTATCGGAAAATCAGGCCTTTTCATCAATAATTTTCTATAGTTTCAGCCCAATACGTTAGGACAAAAACAAGAGATATCGAGCAGGGCGGGAACCGAATCCGCTGGCAGGTGTTGTTAGCTCAAACGCAGTTAGCTTGGAGTAGTAACATGGCCGGACTTGGTTGGATTGCAGCAATTATCGTGGGTGGCCTCGCCGGATGGATCGCTGAGAAGCTGATGCATTCGAATATGGGCCTGCTGATGAATATCGTTCTGGGCATCGTTGGTGCCGTTGTTCTGAACTTCATCCTGTTCGCCATTGTCGGCACCACGATGGGCGGCTGGATCGGTCAGCTGATCGTTGGTGTGATCGGCGCCTGCCTGCTGATCGGCGGCTATCGCATGATCCGCCGCGCCTAAACGCGCCCCGCCTTCATTGTCTCGGAAAAGCCTGGCCCTCTTGGGTCAGGTTTTTTCGTTTGACGCGACGGGCTACGCTTTCTAAGCGAGAGGAAAAGGAGCGCGCCCCGATGAGTGACAAACCCGTATCCGACAAATCTGTCGAGCCCCCGAAAAAGCCCAAACGCCCGCAGGAGGTCTATACGCTGGTCGTCGAGGTCGGGCGCTGCGCCAATGACGGCCTGCCCAAAGGGGCGACAGGCGGGGCGCTGATGTGCTTTGCCTCGGGGGTCGACGAGGCCGAAGCCGTGCGCGAAACCGTGGCAATCCTCAAACAGGCCGAGCTGGCCCCGCTGGATGTGAACAGCTACGGCACCTTGGCCGAGCGCGAGAAACAGGGCCATGAGGTGGGCGAGGACGAGCGCGCCCTGATGCAGCGGGCTCTGGACGAGAATTCGGTTATCGTTGCGCAGATGACCCCGTTCTTCAAAGACAGCTAAGCGCCCCATACCGGACCTGCGCCCGACTGGCGGGAAACGGGTGGCAAGAAGCTGCTGCCCGTCCTGCTCTTTCACGCGGGCTCACAGCGGCTTGATTGCAACCCAACGGCGTCCTGCTACACTGGTCACAAAGGCGGCATATAAGCCGCGTGTTCGAGCAGAAAAAGGGACGCCCATGTTTCGTGCCGCTAAAGTGACTTTCATCTCTCTGATGGCTCTGACCAGCCTGTCGGCCTGTGCGGGGCCGGTCGATGTCTCGCCGCGCCCGATGGTGCGGGGGGCGGATCCGGTGGCAGATCCGGTGCCGGATACCGATCCGGCCACGCAGGCCCGTTTTCAGGCTTGGGTCAATAATTTCCGCAGCCGTGCCCTGTCGAGCGGGATTTCCGAACGCACATGGGACCGCGCCACCCGTGGCATCAAATATAACCCCAAAGTGATCGAGCGCGACCGCTACCAGTCCGAGTTCACCAAATCCATCTGGGACTATCTCGACAGCGCGGTCTCCGATACCCGCATTGCCAATGGCCGTGCGGTTCTGGCGCAAAACCGTGCCGCGCTTGACAAGATCGAAGCGCGCTACGGGGTGCCCAAAGAGGTCGTCGTGGCCGTATGGGGGATGGAATCCAATTACGGGGCCAATCGCGGCAAAATGGCTGTGGTGTCCTCGCTGGCGACGCTGGCCTATGATGGCCGCCGTGGCGAGTTTTTCGCCAAACAGCTGATTGCGGCGCTGCAAATCATCGATGCGGGGGATATCGATGCCGACCACATGACCGGCTCTTGGGCGGGGGCGATGGGCCATACCCAGTTCATCCCCACCTCCTATCTCAGCTATGCGGTTGATTTCACGGGGGATGGCCGCCGTGACATCTGGTCGAACGACCCGACCGACGCCTTGGCCTCGACCGCGTCCTATCTGGCGAAATCCGGCTGGCAGCGCGGGCAGGAATGGGGCCGCGAAGTGGTGCTGCCCGCAGGTTTCAACTATGGCCTGACGGGCAAGGGAACGCGCAAGACGGCAGCGCAATGGGCGGCACTTGGCGTGCGTGATGCGCAGGGCCGCACGCTTCCCGATATGGGCGCCACCTCGATCATCGTACCGGCAGGGGCCAAGGGACCGGCCTTCCTGATTTCGGGCAATTTCCGTGCGATCCTGCATTACAACAATGCCGATAGCTACGCGCTGGGGGTGTCGCATCTGGCGGACCGGATCGCGGGCAAGGGGCCCTTCGTGCGGGATTGGCCGCGCACCGGAAAACCGCTGAGCGAGGCCCAGAAGATCGAACTGCAAGAGCGCCTGACCGCGCGCGGTTTCGACACGCAGGGCACCGACGGCAAAATCGGGGCCAATACCACCGAGGCAATCGTTGCCTACCAGCGCTCGGCGGGTCTGGCACCGGACGGGTATCCGACATTGGAACTCTTGCAGACCCTGCGCTAACGCGCTTTCATGGCGGGACCAGTTAGGAGCCCCGCCATGACGACCCAGCTAGAGAGCGCTTTCGCCGCCATTGATGCCGCAAATGCGCAAGACCCCAATCTGGAGGACGGCCAGCCTGCCGCCCTGCTATACGGTCAGCGCATGAGCGCCGAGCAGGCGGCGCTGTGTCCCCATGCCTCGGACCGCCTGAAAATCGCGGCGCGGGGCCAGCATATCGAACGCTGGACATTGCCGCGCGACACCTATCCACAAGGTCGTGCAGGCTATCTGGAATGGCGTCGCGAACAGGGCCGCAGGCATGCCGCCCGTGTGGGGGCGATCATGGCAGAGGCGGGCTATGGGGCCGAGGATGTCGCGCAGGTCGAAAAGATGCTGCGCAAGGAAGGGATCAAGCGCGACACGGAAGTGCAGGCGCTGGAAGATATCATCTGCTTTACCTTCATCCGCCATTATCTGGGCGGGTTCGCGCAGACCCAAGAGACGGAGCAGCTTCTGGAGATCGTCCGGAAAACCGCGCGTAAAATGTCGCCCGAGGCGCGCGAGAAAGCCCTTGCCACATTCGAGATGCCCGAGGCCTTCGCGGCAGCCTTTGCCTGAGGCTATGCCCCGGATTTTGCCCTGACTTTATCAGATGATGTGCCAGAGCCGGAGCCGTTCGTGGAAAGCCGCTTCCGGTCTGCCCCCCCTGTCTGGGCGTGGCAAACGTACGGCTGTTTACGAAAACAGCCCCCGAAGAGATCTTCGGGGGCTATCTGGCAGAATGGCAGCCCTGAGGGGCTGCACCGGAAGTCAGTCGCGCAGCAACTCGTTCACGCCGGTTTTCGAACGGGTCTTTTCGTCCACACGTTTCACGATCACGGCGCAATAGAGGCTGACGCCGTTTTTCGACGGCATGGAGCCCGAGACGACCACCGAATAGGGCGGCACTTCGCCATACATCACTTCGCCGGTTTCACGGTCCACGATCTTGGTCGACTGGCCGATATAGACGCCCATGCCCAGCACCGAGCCCTCGCGGACGATCACGCCCTCGACAACCTCGGAGCGCGCACCGATGAAGCAATTGTCCTCGATGATGGTCGGACCCGCCTGCATGGGTTCCAGCACGCCGCCGATGCCGACGCCGCCCGACAGGTGCACGCCCTTGCCGATTTGTGCGCAGGAGCCGACGGTCGCCCAAGTGTCGACCATGGTGCCCTCATCCACGAAAGCGCCCAGATTGACGAAGGACGGCATCAGCACCACGCCCTTGGCGATAAAGGCAGATTTGCGCACGACGCAGTTGGGCACGGCGCGGAAGCCTGCGGCCTTCCACTGGTTCTCGCCCCAGCCTTTGAACTTGCTGTCGACCTTATCCCACCAGCCGCTGCCTTGCGGGCCGCCTTCGTGGATTTCCATGTCTTTCAGGCGGAAGCCCAGCAGCACGGCTTTCTTCGCCCATTGGTTCACATGCCAGTTGCCGTCTGCCTGCTTTTCGGCCACGCGCAGCTTGCCCGAATCCAATGCGTTCAGGGTATCGGTGATCGCCTCGCGGGTCTCGCCGGTGGTTGCGGGCGTGATCGTGTCGCGGGTTTCCCAGGCGGCTTCGATGGCCGCTTCAAGCTGTGCATTCGACATGGTCTTCTCCAAGCATTTCGATTGAGACCCGTAATGCCAGTGCTTTCGGAATTTCTCAATGCAAAACCTGTTTTATGGGAGTCTGGCAGAACCGCGACAAAGCGCATAGGTTCGCCGAAATTCAGAAACAGGAGTTTTCATGGCCAGCGAACACGACCCCGCCTTTCAGGAGCCGCATAATTCGACGCTGCGCGACAGTGTCGAGGATGCCCGCTCTGCCGAGCGTGTTCCCGACACGCCGCAGACCCGCTCGCCCGCCTACAAGCTGGCCTTCACCGATAAAGACTTCCTGATGCGCGAAGAGCTGCGGCCCGTGCGCCTGCAGCTTGAACTGCTCAAGCCACAGCTCATCATGGATGAACGTGGCATCGAATCGACGGTGGTCATGTTTGGCGGCGCACGCATTCCCTCGCCCGAAAAGAAAGACACCGCCAAGACACCGCAACTGGCCGAGCTGACAAAATATTACACCGAGGCCGAACGGTTTGCCGAACTGGTCACCGCCCGTTCGCTTGAGGCCTATGGCCGCGAGCTGGTGGTCTGCACGGGCGGCGGCCCGGGGGTGATGGAGGCCGGCAATCGCGGTGCGCATAAAGCGGGCGGGGAATCTATCGGGCTGAATATCCTGTTGCCGCATGAACAGGCCCCCAATGCCTATGTCACCCCTGCCCTGTCCTTCAACTTCCACTATTTCGCCATCCGCAAGATGCACTTCCTGATGCGCGCCGCGGCGATCGTGGTCTTTCCGGGGGGCTTCGGGACATTGGACGAGATGTTCGAAAGCCTTACCCTGATCCAGACCCGACGGATGAAACGGGTGCCGGTCATCCTGTTCGGCCGTGAATTCTGGCAGAAGATCATCAACTGGGAGGCGCTGGCCGAGGCAGGCACCATCGCGCATGAGGATCTGGATCTGGTGCGCTTTGTCGAGACGGCAGAAGAGGCGATGGCCGTGCTGGAGGCTTTCCACCCCGAGTGTGAATGCTGACCCCGCCTAAAGGGTCAGCGCCTCGGCACTGACTTCGGCAAGCTGCGCGCGATCCTCCCGACAGGCGCGCGCAGCCGCCACCAACGCCCGAAACAGCGCGCGCTGACGGCGGGCATAGGTGAGATATTCGGGATGCCATTGCACCCCCAAGGCAAAGGGATCGGCGATCCGTTCAATGGCCTGCACCATTCCCGAGGGGTCGCGCGCCGCCACCACCAGCCCCTCTCCCAGACGGTCCACGGCTTGACTGTGCAGCGCGTTCACCCGCATCGGCGCCGCCCCTGTCAGCTGGGCCAGTCGGGTGCCCGCAATCACCTGCACATCCTTCTTGGGCAAGAGTGTCGAATATTTGCGCGCGCCATAATGGCTGTAGGCATCCTGATGCAGCGTGCCGCCCAGTGCCACATTCAGCATCTGCGACCCGCGGCAAATGCCCAAAACCGGCTTCCCCAGATCGAAGGCCTGCGCCACCACCCCCGCCTCGAGCCTATCGCGCGCGGGGTCCAGCACGGCCGTTGTGACCAGCTCGCCGCCATAAAGCTCGGGCGAGATATCATCCCCGCCGCCCACGATGACACCGTCCACCTGCGTTGCATCGGCCTCGCCCCGCGTGCTCCAGCGCACCGAACGTCCCCCCGCCAGCCAGACCCCGAAGGCGATGAACGGAAAGACCCGCCAGCCGGTTTTCACCGAAGTGGTGACCCCGATCACAGGGCGCATCCCGCGGCTCATCCGATCAGATCCGCATCGCGCAGGATGCGCCCGACATGTTCGGGCCAGCCCAGACCAAGGAAGTTCATGCCGCTATGCTCGGCGGGCCAGTCACGGCAAAGCTGCCGCAGCACCGCTTCCTTGCTAGCCACCTGTTCGACGAGCCACCAGCGGCGCCATTCGTAATCCAGCGACCATTGCGGGTCCGAGATACGGCAATCGGGCAGCCGGAAGTGGAAAGCGGGGCGCGGATTGACCGTGCCGCCCTTGCCATCGCTTGCGGCAATGATCTCGGGATGCAGCTTGACAAAGACCGGCAGCATATCCAGCCCGTGATTGCGCGACAAAGTGGCCTCGCGATAGGCGCGGATCACATCGGGCAGGGAAGCCTCCGGCCCGAGTTCCACCAGATGGCGCACCAGCTTTTCGGGATAGCGGTCGGTAAAGGGCAAAGCCTGCCGCGTCATCTCGATGGGAAGCGCCCGCCGCATCCACGGTTCAAGCAGCGCATAGGCCAGAAGCGGGCGCACCACATGGTCCGGCCCCGCAATCGAGGGGTTGAAATGCACGCCAAAGCCGTAAAAGGCGCTGGCTTCGCTACCCAATGCCCCGCGCTCGCGCAGCGTTGTCAGAAAGGTGGAAAGATCGGCAAGCTGCTCCAAAGTCAGCGGCTGGGTCACGATCTCGACCGGAAGCACCTCGCGCCCGAGCCGCATCCCGAGATCGCGCAGCGGACCGGAAAGCGATTTGCGCAACGCGATGTCCAGATAGATATCCAGATCACCGATCCGCGTGCCACGCACCTTCCAGTCATCCCCTTCGGCGCGCTGTGCCGTGCCTCCCAGAAAAGTGGCGGCAAGTCGGGCCGTTTCCGCCTCGTCCAGACCGGCAAATTCCACCTCGACGCCGATACGGCGCGGGGTGCCATCCGGTCCGGTCCTATTGGGCAGCGGGGCAAAACGCTCTGGCGCGGCGATCCTTATATCGGTCATTCTCGTCTCCGTCCTATCCGGTGAACGCATCCCATCACGGAAACGTTCCCCAGATGTGACCGCCTTGCGCAACGCGGGCTTTCGACACCGGTCGCGGAAAAAGCGTCAGGGACGGGGCGTCAGTATCGCAAGGGATCGTGGCCGCAATTCATCAAAGCATAGCGCCAAGCGGCCTGCTGCGACAGATCTGCCGGACGGCCTGCCGCCAAGGTCCGCTCGATATCAAAGGTGATCTCGCGCATCTTGCTCCATTCGGCGGCGGTCAGATCGGTGGGCTTGAGGCGCGCAAGCTCCAGCACCTTCAGCGCCGTCAACTGGCCGTTCTGCCCCAGCATCGCACAGGCGCTGCGGCTTTCCTCGGTGTCCAGCCATGCTTCCAGCTCGGCCGGTTTCATATTCATCAGATCGTGCCAATCATCAAGAATGTCGCGCTGTTCATCCTGCGTCATGATGCCCCCCAGGTCAGGAATTGATCTGGAAAGAACGCCGCGCCGCAGCATCCGGTTCCCGAAAAGTTTACGGAACCGTCACAATGCAAAAGGCCGCCCCGAAGGGCGGCCCGAAGGCTTACAGACCGGCCTCGGATTCGATGTCCTTGCGGGACTTCCGCGCCCGTTCGGTGGCGGATTTCAACTGTCCACAGGCGGCCATGATATCCTCGCCACGCGGGGTGCGGATCGGCGAGGCATAGCCCGCTTTATAGATGATATCCGCAAACCGCTCGATCCGCTCCCAATCCGAGCGCTGATAGGGCGCGCCGGGCCATTCGTTGAAGGGGATCAGGTTGATCTTGGCGGGAATGCCCCTGATCAGCTTGATCAGACGGCGCGCGTCCTCATCGGTGTCATTCACATCCTTCAGCATCACATATTCAAAGGTGATGCGTTCCGAATTGGACAGGCGCGGGTAATCGCGCAGCGCGTTCAGCAGCGCCTCGATATTCCAGCGCTTGTTGATCGGCACCAGCTTGTTGCGCACCTCGTCGGTGGTGGCGTGGAAGCTGATCGCCAGAAGGCAGCCGATCTCTTCGGCGGTCTTGGCAATCTCCGGCACCACGCCCGAGGTCGACAGCGTGATCCGGCGGCGCGAAAGCGACAGCCCCTCACCATCCATCACCACTTTCATCGCATCGCGGACGTTATCGAAGTTATAGAGCGGCTCGCCCATGCCCATCAGCACGACGTTCGACACAAGGCGCTGTTCGTTCTTGGGCGAGTTCTGCTCGGGCCATTCGCCAAGGTCGTCGCGCACCAGCATCAACTGGCCGACAATCTCGCCTGCGGTCAGGTTGCGCACCAGTTTCTGCGTGCCGGTATGGCAGAAGGAGCAGGTCAGCGTGCAGCCCACCTGAGACGACACGCAGAGCGTCCCGCGGCCCTCTTCAGGGATATAGACGGCCTCGACCTCATGCCCGCCCTGAATGCGCAGCAGATATTTGCGGGTGCCATCCTCCGAGATCTGACGCGTCACCACTTCGGGCAGGCGGATCTCGAACTTGGCCTCCAGCATCTCGCGGTAGGCTTTGGCCAGATTGGTCATCGCGTTGAAATCGCGCACGCCCCAGTAATAGACCCATTGCCAGATCTGGCCTTCACGCATCTTCGCCTGCTTCTCGGGCGTGCCAGCCTCGATGAGCGCCGCGCGCAGCTGCGGGCGGGTGAGGCCGACAAGATTGATCTTGTCGGAAGAGAGGTCTTTACGCGGGATCGTCAGCACGTCCTGCGTGATCGGTGCGGATGCGTCGGTCATGGCGATTTCCTGAAAATGAGTGGCCCCTATACAGGATTCGGCGCAAAATTCAAATAGCAAAGGCGCACAGGCCCAGCGCATCGGTCCTCGGGCCGCAAACCGGCGTGGCTATCGCCCCTGCAACTGTCCAACGACGGGCCAACCTCACCTGCGCCCCGCCCTCCGGCTTCAGCCCTGCCGAGGAGGGATCAGGCCCCTGAGCACATCACGCAACATGGCCTTTTGCGCAATCTCCAGCCGCACCGGAAGCGTCAGCACCTGCGGTCGGAAACTTGCCGGAAGGCGCACGGCGTCCTTTTCCGTGGTGACAAGCTGCAGTCCGGACTGTCTCGCCTCCAGCTCCAACCGCGACAGAAGCTGTCGGGTAAAGGGCTGGTGGTCATCCAGCGCCTCGCACCGCTGAAGATCCGCACCGAGGCCGCGCAGCGTGTCGAAAAACTTCTCGGGATGCCCGATGCCGGCAAAAGCAAGGCAGGCCAGCCCCTGCCAGTCCATGCCGGTGGCCAGAGGTTGCAGACTGGCCTTGAGATGCGGACAGGGCAAGGCATCGCCCCAAAGGGTCTGGAACCGCATCTGGGCCGCCTCGTTCCCGATCGACATCAGCAGATCCGCGCGCGCAAGCCCCGTTGCAACAGGTTCGCGCAAAGGGCCTGCAGGCAGACAGCGACCATTGCCGAAGCCCTTATGGGCATCCACCACCACGATCGTCAGATCCTTGACCAAGCCGGGATTTTGGTGACCGTCATCAAGCAAGATGACATCCGCGCCCGCAGCTTCGGCGGCCTCGCCCCCACGGGCGCGGTCTTTTGAAACCCATGTCGGGGCAAAGGCGGCCAGTAGCAGAGGCTCGTCGCCCACCTCCGCCGCCTGATGGCGATCGGGATCAACCTGCACCGGCCCCTCCAGATGGCCCCCGTGCCCGCGGCTGACAATATGCGGGGTCAGCCCTTCCTCCTGCAGCATCTGCGCGATAGCGATGGTGGTCGGGGTCTTCCCCGTGCCGCCCGCATTGATATTCCCGACACAGATCACCGGCACCGAAAGGTGAACGCCCCTATGCGCAAGACGCTTCTGTGTGGCTTTCGCGGTCACATGTCCTAACGGGGCCAGCAATCTTGCCATAAGGCTTGGCTGTGAAGGGGCGCTATACCAGAAGGCGGGCGGGCGCATGGGCGGCTCCGATCATGACAGGAAATTAGGGCGCGGCGGGAAGGGCCTGATGGATGGCATCGATCAGGGCTTCTATCGCGCCCGCACCAGCGGTTTCAACATCCCAGGCATTGCGGGCCAGAAAGGCGGCGCGATGCGGGGCAAGCAGGTCGATCACCGCTTCGGACAGATCGTCCTTCGAGGTCAGGCGCTTGCTGGCCTGACCGGCCTGAAGCTCGTGATAGGCGGCCTCGAAGGCGCTGGTATCCGGCCCGTGCAGCACCGCCGAGCCAAGAGCGGCGGCCTCCATAGGCGAGCGCGGCGCGCGCGACTGGCCACTGAAGGTGCCGCCGATATAGGACAGCGGGGCCAGCCGGTACCACAAGCCGTAATCATCGGGGTCATCGGCAATGAAGACCTGCGTATGCGGGTCCGGCTCGCCCTCCAGAGAGCGCCGCGCGACATGCCAGCCCTCATCCGTCAGCCTCTGCGCCAGCTCCACGGCATCGCCGGAACTGTCGGGGGCCAGAAACAGCAGCAGCCGGTGGGCATGGCGCAGGGCCTGCATATGGGCCTCAAGCACCATGTCCATCTCGTCCTCGGGCACCGAGGTCGCAAACCATGTGGGGCGGTTTTGCAAAAGATCGCCCATCGCCACCAGCTCTTTTCCGGAACAGCTTAACGGCGGCGGCGGCAGCGACAGCGGACCGCAGGCGATCAGCCGGTTCGGATGCGCGCCGAGGCCGATCAGATGCAGGTTTTCCTCGGTGGTCTCGGTCAGAATGGTATGGACCATGCGCAGCAGCCGCGCGGCATAGGCGGTTCGGGGATGGTGCCCGCCCGCCAGAATGATCGGGATCGCGTGGCTATGCGCGCCCGAAATCAGCGCAGGCGGCAGATCCTGTCCGATCAGCAGCACCAGATCGGGCGCCCAGACCGTGAGCGCGGCGTGGATATCGGCATTGGTATCGGGCGGATCGGGAAAGGGATGGCATTCCCGCGGCAGCGCCACACGATCCAGCAAAGCCGCAGGACCTGTCACGATAAACGGACGGTCCGCCAGACGCCCGATCAGCATCTGCAGCACAGCTTCGATATGGGGAAGGGAGGAAACGCCCGACAGCCGGACCCAGATGGGTGGCTTCGTGCGGCCTGCAACGGGCGTCAGACGCTCGGGCAGGGCAGATGGCCGGTTCAGCCCCGACAGTTTCAGGTGCAACCAGAGCGGAACCGGCATGATAGGGTATCAGAACCCGAGTTCGGCGGTCGGCGCCGCTTCCATTTCTTCATCGCGCAGGCGATGGAGATGCGCGATGAAATAACGCATATGGGCGTTATCCACGGTGCGCTGCGCTTCGGCTTTCCAAGCGTTGAAAGCTTCCGCATAATTGGGATAGATCCCGACGATGTGGATGTCTTTTACGTCGCGAAAGACGGTCTTCTGCGGATCGATGAGTTCGCCGCCGAACACGAGATGCAGACGTTGCGTCGGAGATTTGGGCATTTCGATGAACCTCTCTTGTGAGAATGGCGCGACCCTAGGCCAAGCGCGCGCGCTTCTCAAGGTATGCAGCGCATTTGGTTGCTTTTCAAATGCGTGAGCAAGAGATACCTAATTGCCATGACACAGACACTTTCCCAGATCTACGAGGCCCGCGTGGCCGAGGGCACCCTGCGTGGCGATGATGCGCAGCGCGCCGTATTACCGCTTCTGGAGCGCGTTCGCCGCGATCTGGAAACCCTCCCCGAGACCCCGCCCAAAGCCGGATTTTTCGGTATGTTCGGCAAAAAAGCCGCGCCGCCGCAGATCAAGGGGTTGTATCTTTGGGGCGGCGTAGGACGCGGGAAGTCCATGCTGATGGACCTGTTCTGCGAGGCGGTCACAGCGCCCAAGCGCCGCGTGCATTTCCACGCCTTCATGCAGGAAGTGCAAAACGACATCGAGAAAGCGCGCAAGGCCAAGGTCGAGGATGCGATCCAGCCGGTGGCAAAACGAATCGCTTCCGAGCTGAAACTGCTCTGTTTCGACGAGATGCAGATCACCGATATCGCCGATGCGATGATCGTGGGGCGGCTGTTCGAGTTGCTGTTCGAAGCGGGTGTCGTGGTGGTGACCACCTCGAACCGCGTGCCCGAGGATCTGTATAAGGACGGGCTTAACCGCCAGCTTTTCCTGCCCTTTATCGCGATCCTGCGCGACAAGCTGGAGGTGCACGAGATCATCTCGGTCAATGACTACCGCCAGAACCGTCTGTCGGGGCAGCAGGTCTATTTCACCCCCGCCGACCGTGAAGCCAAGACGCAGATGGACAGCCTTTGGGCCGAACTGACCGGCGGCCATGACGAGAAACTGTCTCTGGCCCATAAGGGCCGCGAAATCACGTTGCCGCATTACCACAATGGCGTGGCGCGCGCGTCGTTCTGGGATCTATGTGCCGCAAATTTGGGCGCTGGCGACTATCTGGTTATCGCCGAAAATGTTCGCGTTTTGTTTTTGGACGGGATTCCCAGTCTGGATTCATCTAAATTTAACGAGGCTAAGCGTTTTGTAACCATGATCGATGCGCTCTACGAGGCGAAGGTCCGGCTGATTGCCTCTGCAGCAGCCGAACCCGAACATCTCTATAACGAGGGCACCGGCAGTTTCGAATTTGAACGCACCGCCTCCCGTTTGCGCGAAATGCAGGCCGCGGATTGGGGGCAAGACCACGGAGACTGAGATGCAGGCCCTAGAGCGCGATATTTCCCGGATCGAAGAGATCGAAGCGGTTGCCCGAGATCTGAAACGCGCTCTGAACCTGTTACCCGGCTGGGCGGGCACCCGTGTGGAAGAGGTGCTGCGCCTGACCCCAGACCGCGCCGTGGCGGTCATCCGCCGCCGCGACGAAAGCTTTGTGCTCAAGCAGTTCTTCGGTGACAAGGGCCCTGCCCGCGCCACCCTGATGGCCGAGGCTCTGGGCCATGCGGGCCATATGCAGGACGGGGCGCATCGGGTGGTGGCGCTGGTGGCCTCTTTCGCCTCGCAGGGCATGATCATCATGGGCCGCACCCCCGGTCTCCGGCTGGATCGCGTCCTCAAAGATGCCGCCCCCGATATGCGGCTGCGGCTGGTCGGGGCGGCGGGACACTGGCTGGCACGCTACACCGCGCCCACCCGCGAAGAAGGCCGGTTCTACGCCACTTTCTGGCTGCGCCAGATCGAGGACCTTCCGCACCGGCATATGCAGGGCGAGGCGCGCAGGCTATCGGGCGAAATCCTTGACAAACTGGCCCGTATGGCGCCCGATCTGAATGGCAAGATGGTGCTGCGCGCCCGCAGCCACGGAGATTTCGTCGACCGCAACCTGAATGTCGCCCCTGACGGTAAAACGCTCTGGGGCTTCGATATCGACCGGTTCCCGCTCCTGCCGATTGCCCGTGATGTGGCACGTTTCCTCAGCTGGCGGGCGAGCGACCGCGCGGAGCATCTGGGGCGCGCCGGCCTGCCGGTCGACGAGGTTACGGCCATGTCGGCAAGCGATGTCCTGCCGCAGGGCGAATGGCAGGACCTGGTGCCCTTCTTCGCGGGCGAGACATTGGTCCGCCGGTTTGCCGACCGCCTCGGCGACACGGACCGCCTGATCCCCGTCGCCAAGGCGTGGCTTGGCTGATCGGCGCGGCTCTCAGCTTCTGGGCATCTGGTCAAGGATCTCGCGCACGCGCGGGATCACCTTCGTGCCGTAAAGCTCGATATTGCGCAGGATGGCCGAGGCTTTCTGCGGACCCGAGCTGTATTTCAACTGGAACCGGCTCAGCCCCAGCGTCGCCACCGTCGAGGCGATTTTCAACGCGACCGTCTCGGGCGCGCCGACATAAAGCGAGCCATGTTCGATCTCGCGCAGGTAATCCTCGCGCCGCAGCGGCGGCCAGCCCCGCGAGGCGCCAATCGACGCATGCATCTTCTGGTAGCCCTCGAAATAGGTCTCGCGGGCAAGCTCGTCGGTTTCGGCCACAAAGCCCGGACTATGCACGCCGACCTCTTTCGGCGTGGTCCCCATCTGCGCATGGGCGCGGCGATACAGATCCACCAGCGGCGCAAAGCGCGCAGGCGCACCGCCGATGATCGCCACCAGCAGCGGCAGATCATGCGCCGCCGCCGAGACGATACTCTCGGGCGAGCCCCCCACACCGCGCCATGTCCGGATGGGGGCTTCGGGGCGCGGATGGACCGTGGCGTTTTTCAGGGCAGGCCGGAAGCGGCTTTCAAAGCTCACCTTCTCGTTGCGGATCAATGTGACGAACTGTTCGAACTTCTCGTCAAACAGCGCCTCGTAATCCTCCAATGCGAAACCGAACAGCGGAAAGCTCTCGGTAAAGGACCCGCGGCCAAGGGTGACTTCGGCGCGCCCCTGCCCGAAGGCATTCATGGTGGAAAACCGCTGGAACAGGCGGATCGGGTCGTCCGAGCTGAGCACCGTCACCGACGTTCCGACCTTGATACGCGAGGTCTGTGCCAGAATGGCCGACATGATCGGCTCCGGCGAGGAGATCGCGAAATCGGGGCGGTGATGCTCGCCCAGACCAATGAAATCGGCCCCCGCCTCTTCGGCCAGAACCCCTTCGGCCACGGTATTGCGGATCACCTGCGCCGGCGACAACCGCGCGCCGCTATCGTCGGTCGTGATATCCCCGAATGTATCGAGGCCAAGTTCGAGATGGGTCATGAAAGGCTCCTTCGCTGGAGCACAATCTAGGCAAAACGGGGCCAGCTCCCCAGCCCCTTTCCCGCACAGACCCTGTTCAAAAAGATCAGCCGTTCTCGCGCAGCACAGCGCCCGCTAGATAGAGTGAGCCGCAGATCAGCACCCGCGCATGGGGATCTTTCGCGACAATATCCGCCAGAGCCTGCGCAACCGTCTCTGCCTCGGCCACATGGGCAAAGCCCGCGCGGGTGGCCGCCTCTGCGGTGGCCTCTGCCGGAAGGGTATTGGCCTCACCGGGGATGGACACAGCCGTCAGGCTCCGGGCGCGCTTGGCCAGCGGATGCAGATACCCCACGATATCCTTGGTATTCAACATGCCGCAAATCAGATATGTGGGGCGGGCGGGCAGGCGGTCCAGCGTTGCCGCAATCACCGCGCCTGCGGCAGGGTTATGCCCGCCATCCAGCCACAGCTCCGCACCTTGCGCGGCCTCGACCAGAGGGCCGGTCTTCAGCTTCTGCATCCGTGCGGGCCACTCGGCCTGTGTCACCGCCGCCTCACAGGCGGCCTCATCACAGCCAAGGAAGCGCAGCGCCGTCAGCACGGCGCCTGCATTCATCACCTGATGCGGGCCGGGAAGATTGGGCAGCGGCAGATCCAGCAGGCCGGTCTCGTCCTGATAGACCAGACGCCCCGCCTCTTCGCGCACATGCCACTGCTGGCCATAGGCCAGAACCGGCGCGCCCAGACGCGCGGCGCGGGCCTCGATGACCTCCAGCGCCTCGTCATGCTGCGGGCCGATGATCACCGGAACCCCGCGCTTGATGATGCCCGCCTTCTCGGCGGCAATCTCGGCCAGAGTCTCGCCCAGATATTGCTGGTGGTCCAGATCGACAGGCGTGATGATCGACAGCGCAGGCGTGATCACATTGGTCGCATCCAGCCGCCCACCAAGCCCCACCTCCAGCAGCGTGTAATCCGCCGGATGGCGCGAAAAGGCCAGAAAGCCCGCACAGGTGGTGATCTCGAAAAAGGTGATATTCCCGCCGTTGTTGCGGGCCTCGCATTCATCCAGCATGGCAGAAAGCTCGGCCTCGGAAATCAGCTCTCCGGCCAGACGGATGCGCTCGTGAAAGCGCGCCAGATGCGGCGAGGTATAGGCATGGACCGACTTGCCCGCCGCCTCGAGCCCCGCGCGGATCATGGCTTGGGTCGATCCCTTGCCATTGGTCCCCGCAATATGGATCGCGGGCGGAATCTTGTCCTGCGGCTCGCCCAAAGCGGTCAGCAGACGCTCCATCCGGTCCAGTGTCAGATCGATGATCTTGGGATGCAGCCCCATCAGACGCTGCAGGATGATATCGGACGTGTCCCTCATGAAAGCCCCCTCAGGCATAGGCAATCAGGGTGCGCCAATGGCGCATCCCTGCGCGGGGGCGGGGGCTCGATGCCCGCGGCGCCGCGACCCGCCGATATCGTGCAAACGCCGGGTCGCTCCGGCGCGACAGGTCAACCCTTGGCGTCCGCCGCAGGCTGGGGCGCGGCTTTGGCGGCGGCAGGCGCCTCCTCAGCCACTTCAGGCACCTCTGCCTTGATTTCCGGCGCAGGCAGATCGGCGGCGATCGCAGGCGGCATGTTCATCATCATACGGATGATGGTGATCAGTTCTTCACGCAGCTCCTTGCGGGGCGTCACGCGGTCCAGCATACCGTGATCCAAGAGATATTCGGCGCGCTGGAAGCCCTCGGGCAGCTTCTCGCGGATGGTCTGCTCGATCACACGCGGGCCTGCAAAGCAGATCAGCGCATTGGGCTCGGCAATCTGCACATCGCCCAGCATCGCATAAGAGGCCGTCACCCCACCGGTGGTCGGATGGGTCAGCACGACGATATAGGGCAGGCCCGCTTCGCGCAGCATATCCACAGCCACGGTCGTGCGCGGCATCTGCATCAGCGACAGGATCCCCTCCTGCATCCGCGCACCACCGGCGGCCGAAAACAGCACCAGCGGGCGGCCCAGTTTCACCGCGCGTTCGGCTGCGACCACAATCGCATTGCCGACATACATCGACATCGACCCGCCGATGAAGCTGAAATCCTGCGCCGCCGCCACGATGGGGGTGCGACCGATCTCGCCCTCGACCACCAGCATGGCTTCTTTCTCGCCGGTATTCTTCTGGGCGGCTTTCATCCGCTCGGGATATTTCTTCTGGTCCTTGAAATGCAGCGGATCGACGATCGGCTCCGGCACTTTCACCTCGGTGAAGATGCCACCGTCAAACAGCGCCTCGAAGCGCCTGCGGGGGCTGATCGCCATGTGGTGGCCGCAATTCGTGCAGACATTCAGGTTCTGAGCCAGTTCGCGGTGAAACAGCATGGACCCGCATTCCGGACATTTCGTCCAGAGATTTTCCGGGATCTCCCGGCGCGAGAAAAGCGAATTGATCTTCGGGCGGACGTAGTTCGAGATCCAGTTCATGTTCTTGCGGCCCCTTTGGCTCCTATTGCGGTCCAGATAAGACGGGTCGCGAAGAAATGCAATCAACCAGCGTTCAAACCCGCAGGCTCAGGCGGATCAAAAGCCATGAAACCGTAATTGACGCACCATCGACCAGCATTGCTGGGGCGATTGTGTTAAAATCTTGGAGGTTCACCACAATACTGAACAGGGCAACCCCGTCGATATGGCCGTAATAGCTGACCAGCAGGATCGCCGAGAGGTTATTGACCAAATGGAAGGCCAGCGCCGCGCCCAGATTGCCGGTCCGTGCGGTCAGATCCGAGGCCAGAACACCGTAGAACGCCGCCCAGATCACCGGCCACAGCGCCTGTGCGCCATAGGTGCCCGCGTCGTAATGCAGCACCCCGAACAGGATCGATGGCCCCCCCATGCAGATCAGGACATTGTTGTTCGACCACGCGCCCAGCTGCTGCATCAGAAAGCCGCGAAACAGCACTTCCTCGGAACAGATCTGCACGAAGACAAGCGGGATAACCACAGGCCACCACGGCAGCGCCGCCGAAAGCGCCGTGGCATGGCCGACATCCGGTGCCCGTGAACCGATCCACGCCATCACCACCCCCAGCGCCAGCAGGGGCCAGAAGGCACGGCGGAAATCGGCCCCCCATCCGGCGCCGAACAGGCTGTTGGCGGGGCGTTTGCACAGATATTGCGTGACAATCAGCACGCCAGCCACAAGCGGCAGAAAGCTTGCCAGCAGCACGGTGACGCCAAAGGGGCTGGAGCCGGTGGCAATTTCCTGCAACCGGAAAACCTGCGCCATCCCCGTCATATGGGCGAGGCTCATCCCGATCAGGGTCGAGGCCCCCAGCGCATAGATCGCCATAATCGCGAGAATCCCGACAAGGCTGCGCCAGAGTTCGGCGGTGGCACGGGCGGGGGCGGTGTAGCTGGCAAGCAGGGGATAATGGGGCACGTCAGATCCGGGCGGTTACAGAATATGCCGCACAGTAAGAGCTTTGCGCGGCCTTGTCATCAAACGCTCTTTCGGGTTGCGCCTCTTTACATTCCCTGCCGGCCGGCAGACAGTCGCGATCCTGTTTTTCCCACATCCATACGGCCTTAGGGAGGTTCCTGTGTTTGAAGTCTCGTTCGATCTGGCCATGCTGCTTTTGGGAGCCGCTTTTCTGGCGGGGTTTGTGGATGCCATTGCCGGAGGGGGCGGGCTGATCACCGTGCCGATCCTGATCATGGCAGGGGCCTCGCCGCTACAGGCGCTGTCCACCAATAAGGTGCAGGGCGTCTTCGGAGCCGCCACCGCAGCTTTATCCTATGCCGGATCGGGGCATGTGAACCTGCGGACACAATGGAAGGCGGCGCTTTTGTCGGGCTGTGCGGGTCTGCTGGGCGCAGTCCTTGTGTCGAAGATCCCGACCGACGGGCTGCGTTATGCGCTGCCGGTGATCCTGATCGCGATTGCCGCCTTTTTCGCCTTCCGTCCGGGTCTGGGGGACGAGGACCGCGCCCAGCGTATGCCCCCCGCCACCTTCACCGCCTTCATCGTGCCCCTGATCGGCTTTTACGATGGCCTGATCGGCCCCGGCACGGGGAGCTTTTTCATGATCGGCTTCGTGATGCTGGCGGGCTATGGCGTGCTGAAGGCCACCGCCCATACCAAGCTTCTGAATTTCGCCTCCAATACCGGCGGGCTGATCGGCTTTGCCGCGATGGGCGCCCCTTGGTGGATCATGGGGCTCTCGATGGGCGTGGCGCAGATTTTCGGGGCGCGGCTGGGCTCGCATATGGCCATGAAAAACGGGGCCCGACTGATCCGCCCGCTGCTGGTGGCCACCTCGAGCCTGCTGGCGCTGAAGCTTATCTGGGATCTGCTGTAACGCCCGCGCCCTCCAGCTCGTAAGGCAGGGCAAATTCCTCCAGCCTGTGGCGCAGCTGCGCGTGATCACATTCGGGGGCGGTCCGGATATGCGCCACAAGCCCGCGCCTGCGGTCCTGACGCACCTCCGCGACATGCGCTGCCAGTCCGGCTTCGGCCAGAACATCCGAAAGCACGCGCTGGATCGCCCGACGCCGAAGTTCGGGCTTGAAGATCTTGCCCACCGCCGTCTTCGGCAGTTCCGGCAGGATTTCGATATGTTTGGGAATGGCGGCGCGTTCATGGACATGCTCGCGCAGATAGGCCATCAGCTCGGCCTCGCTGACCTGATGGCCCTGACAGAGTTCGACATAGACACAGGGCAATTCGCCCGCAAAGGCATCCGGCTGGCCGATGGCACCGGCATTGGCAATCGCGGGGTGGCGGGCCAGCGGCTCTTCGATCACCGCAGGGTCGATATTATGCCCGCCGCGAATGATCAGATCCTTTGCCCGCCCCGTGATCCAGAGATAGCCATCGGCATCGATACGCCCCAGATCACCGGTGCGCAGGAAGCCGTCTTCGGTATGGCGGGCCTCGCCATTGGGGCAGGCATCCTGTGCCACCCCGGGATTGCGCACACAGATCTCGCCGATCTCGTCCACGGCACAGGCGATTTCGTCCCCGTATTCCTGACGCCGGATACTGACCTGTGTATAGGGCATCGCAATACCGATAGAGCCGATCTTCTTGACCCCGTCGGGCGGGTTCACGGCCACCAGACAGGTGGCCTCGGTCAACCCGTAGCCTTCGGCGATCTCGACCCCCGTGGCGGCGGTGAAGCGGTGATAGAGCTCGCGCGGCATCGGCGCCGAGCCCGAGATCGCGATCCGCAAGGACGAGATATCGGCATCGACCTTGCGCTGCATCAGCGCCGAACAGGCCGTGGGCACGGTGATCAGGAAGGTCACCTTCCAGCGTTCGATCAGCTTCCAGAAATTGTCGAACACCCCTGCCCCGCGATAGCCCGCGGGCGTGGGGTAGATGACATGCGCGCCGCTGGCGATGGCCGACATCAGCACCGGATAGGCCGCAAAAACATGGAACATCGGCAACGGACACAGCAGCACATCCTCTTCGGTGAACAGAAGATGCCCGCCCAACCAGCCATTATAGATCATCCCCGAGACCCGATGCTGGGCAATCTTGGGTGCGCCCGTGGTGCCACCGGTATGGAAAATCGCCGCGATACGATCTTCGGGCGGATCATCAAAGACCAGACGGTCCGCAGGCTGGCTTGCGCAGAGGCTATGGAAATCGTGATAGCGGCGGTTTTCAAGCCGCGCCGTTTTGGGCCGCAGGAAAGGCACGGCCAGCCGTTTGACCCCGCGCAGATAGCGCGCCAGATCGATCTCGATGATATCGGTGACCTCGGGCGCATCAGCCAGGGCCTGCGCCATCTTCTGGGCGATATCGGTCTGGGGAAAGGCGCGCAGGGTGATCACCACACGGGTTCGGGTCTCGCGCAGGAGCGCCGCGATATGTTCGGCATCCAGCAGCGGGTTGATCGGAAAGATCGTCGCTGCCACCGTACCTGCCAGAAAGCTGATCACGGCTTCATTGCAATTTGGCAGCACATAGGCCACGCGGTCCTCCTGCCCGATCCCGCGCGCATGAAGCGCATTGGCCAGCCGGGTCACCGCCGCCAGAAGCGCGGCCCAGTCCAGAGTTTCGGCAGGGGCTTTGGGGGCCGAGAACAGCTGGAAGGAAATCGCCGGACGCTGCGGATGCGCCTGCGCCGTTTGCGAAAGGAAGCGGTGGATCGTGGGCGCTTTGGGACGGTCGGGCCAGGACATCTCGGCCTCGACGGTCTGGCGATCCTCTAGGGTCTTAAAATGTCTCATCGCGCGACATCCCACTGGTCAAATAATACCCGCCTCAAGCGTGATTGTGCTGGTCTAACGAATTTGGCAGGGTAAATCCACGGCTTGCTTGCGCGCAGATGCACGGGAAATCGGAAGAATGCCTCAACAATGATGTGAAATTCATCCACAGGGGCTTTCCTGTAGGGTCAATTTTGCGCTACTATCCGCAAATCGAGTTGAAATCCGTTTCACGCTAAGAAAAAGAGCATAAGCCATTCTGGCGGGACCGAGGCACCAAGCAGCTGGAGGCTGTATCTATGATGAATTCCGTTCTGCGCACCACTGTTGCCGTGGCGATGACCTGTGCGGCCATGAGCCTGCCTGCATTGGCGCAGGAAACCACCAACCGTGTCGCTGCTGAAACCGACTGGAGCGTCTTTGTTGAAAACAGCCCGAAAGAATGCTGGGGCGTTTCGGCACCGAAGACGACCGTGAACACCAAAGACGGCAAGCCGGTTCAGGTGCGCCGTGGTGATATCCTGCTCTTCGTCACCTTCCGCCCGGGCAAACAGCCCGAAGTGTCTTTCATGGGCGGCTATCCCTTCGCAGGTGGCTCGACCGTGGATATGACCGTGGGGAGCAACACATTCAAGCTGTTCACCGATGGCGAGGGCGCATGGGCCGGTTCTCCTGACGAGGACAAGAAGATCATCGCAGCGCTGAAAGCCGGTGCCGATGTCAAGCTGACCGCCCATTCCGCGCGCGGCACGCAAACGCAGGACACCTTCTCGCTCATGGGCTTCACCGCCGCAATGGGCGAGGCGGAAAGCCGCTGCAAATAAGCGGACGCTTAAGTTAATAAAAAACGGGCCAAACGGCCCGTTTTTTATTGCCGCGATACCGGTGCGGTTTTCACCAGAATCCGGGCACAAGCGGGCCGGTGATGTTCAGAGAACCGGCCTGATTGAGCACATCGCACGCGGGGGCGATCTTCAGGCGCAATGCCATACGCCTGAAAACATCTGCGCTAAACCGCTATTTTGACGGGCTTTGGCCAAAGATGCCCCTCCGTACAAATAGCGGACGCCTTTCCGATGCGCAGTCCACCCGGATCGCTGCCGCCATCGCCAGCACCACGTCGCAGATCGAGGCTCTCAATACGGATCATGCAAAGACCCAGACAGTCGGGACGGCATACGGTTAGTGAAGGATCCGGCGAGCGGTAAGCGTCAAGCTCGGCTCAATCCACCCGAGGAATGGGTCATCAAGGAGGTCGAGCATCTACGGATCATCGAAGATGACCTTTGGCGCCGCGTGAAGGCACGGCAAGACACCATCCGGGAAGAGATGAACCATACCGCGCAGGATGACACACCGCTGCGCCGCGATTTCGCGCGCCAACCGAAGTTCCTGCTCTCCGGCTTGATCAAATGCGGCTGTTGCGGTGGCAACTACATCCTGATCAACCGCACCCGCTACGGGTGCTCCGTCTCCCGGAACAAGGGACTGGCAGTCTGCGACAACCGCGCGACCATCGGGCGAGAGGACCTCGAAGCCCGCGTGCTCGGCGGGCTGAAGGATCGCCTGATGCACCCGGAGCTGATTGCTCTGTTCGTCGAAGAATACCGCCGCGCCTGGAACGACGCGCTGGCTGGGCAGGTCGTGCAACGCGCCAAGGCCGAGCGTGAGCTTGCCCAGCTGGAGCGGAAGATTTCAGGTATATTGGCGGCGGTCGAAGACGGGATGTATGATCCATCGATGAAGGCACGAATGGAGACGCTGAAGGCCGAGAAGACACGGTTGACACTTGCCGCGGCGCCCGAGCCCCCTGCCCTGCGCCTGCATCCGGGACTCGCTAAGACCTATCGGGCGAAAGTGGCGGATCTGGCATCGTCGCTGTCAGACCCGGCGCACCAGCTTCAGGCGAGCGAGGCGCTTCGCGGGTTGATTTCGCAGGTACGGCTCATGCCGGATGCCGCTGCCATGGACGGGCACGCGATCGCGCTTGTGGGGGATCTGGCTTCAATTCTTACGTTGCAGGAGGCGGAAACGGCGCAAACCCCGCCGAATACGAGGCGGTGTGTTGGCGGTGATGTTGGTATGCAAGTAAAAGTGGTTGCGGGAGTAGGATTTGAACCTACGACCTTCAGGTTATGAGCCTGACGAGCTACCGGGCTGCTCCATCCCGCGTTATTTTGTGTCTGATTTGGGGGGGTGTTATCGTTATAGAGATGAATGACGCTCTTTATTAGGTTTGGCGGTGACCTACTCTCCCACGTCTTGAGACGCAGTACCATTGGCGTGTTGGCCCTTAACGGCCGGGTTCGGAATGGGACCGGGTGTATAGCCAGCGCTATGACCACCAAACCGAATAAAGAGCGTGCAAGTCAAGTTGTATGCATGATTTTGATCTGTAGGAGTGTCTGTCTACTACTGGATCAAATCAAGCCAATCGGGCAATTAGTACTGGTCAACTGAATGCATTGCTGCACTTACATCTCCAGCCTATCGACGTGGTGGTCTTCCACGGCCCTCAAGGGATACCTAGTTTTGAAGGGGGCTTCCCGCTTAGATGCTTTCAGCGGTTATCCTGTCCGGACATAGCTACCCAGCACTACCGTTGGCACGATAACTGGTCCACCAGTGGTCCGTTCACCCCGGTCCTCTCGTACTAGGGGCAACTCTTCTCAAGTATCCTACACCCACGGCAGATAGGGACCGAACTGTCTCACGACGTTCTAAACCCAGCTCACGTACCTCTTTAAACGGCGAACAGCCGTACCCTTGGGACCTGCTCCAGCCCCAGGATGAGATGAGCCGACATCGAGGTGCCAAACGGTGCCGTCGATATGGACTCTTGGGCACCATCAGCCTGTTATCCCCAGAGTACCTTTTATCCGTTGAGCGATGGCCCTCCCACTTGGGACCACCGGATCACTATGGCCGACTTTCGTCTCTGCTCGACTTGTCAGTCTCGCAGTCAGGCAGGCTTTTGCCATTGCACTCAACGACCGATTTCCGACCGGTCTGAGCCCACCTTCGCGCGCCTCCGTTACTCTTTGGGAGGCGACCGCCCCAGTCAAACTACCCGCCACACAGGGTCCCGGATCCGGATAACGGACCGCGGTTAGACATCAAGAGTGCGAAGGGTGGTATCTCAAGGATGCCTCCACCGGAACTGGCGTTCTGGTTTCAAAGGCTACCACCTATCCTGCACATCACAATCCTGATGCCAGTGTGAAGCTGTAGTAAAGGTTCATGGGGTCTTTCCGTCTAACCGCGGGTAGTGTGCATCTTGACACACAGTTCAATTTCGCTGAGTCCACGTTTGAGACAGCGGGGAGATCGTTACGCCATTCGTGCAGGTCGGAACTTACCCGACAAGGAATTTCGCTACCTTAGGACCGTTATAGTTACGGCCGCCGTTTACCGGGGCTTCAATTCAGAGCTTGCACCCCTCCTTTTAACCTTCCGGCACCGGGCAGGCGTCAGACTGTATACGTCGCCTTACGGCTTCGCACAGCCCTGTGTTTTAAGTAAACAGTCGCCACCCCCTAGTTTGTGCCCCCCACCACCAGTTGCCTAGCGATGGGGCCTCCTTCTCGCGAACTTACGGAGGCATTTTGCCGAGTTCCTTAAACGTGGTTCTCTCAAGCGCCTTGGTATTCTCTACCAGTCCACCTGTGTCGGTTTCGGGTACGGTCTTATAGAGAGGCTATTTCCAGGGACCTGTAGGCTGCCCACACAATCCGATAAGTGTGAACAACGGTTCAGATCCGTCACCATCTCACGGCCCAGGAATATTAACCTGGTTCCCATCGACTACGCCTTTCGGCCTCGCCTTAGGGGCCGGCTTACCCTGCTCAGATTAGCTTTAAGCAGGAACCCTTGGACTTTCGGCGACAGGGTCTCTCACCCTGTTTGTCGCTACTCATGTCAACATTCTCACTTCTGATCACTCCACCGGATGCCTTACAGCCCGGCTTCACAGTCAGAACATTGCCTCCAATGTATCCGAGGATACTAAGGAGGCAGCGTTCTATATCACAGAA